>NZ_JBQCGQ010000050.1:0-54155 GCF_051955515.1 Sinomonas sp. | reverse complement strand
TTCACATGTGGGGGTCGAAGCCACTCGCCCCGGCACCTGCCCGACGAAGGACACTGCAAGAGAGGAAATGCGTTGACCCCGCTCACGCTTCCGGCCGCTGACAACAGCGGCACTTTCACACCTCCCACACTCGAAGAGCTGCACCTCCCGGCGATCCTGCCGTGGGGCGCCGACGAGGGCTTCAACAAGCAGATGCTGCTGGTCGTGCTCTCGGTCGTCTTCATCGCGTGGTTCTTCATCGCGGCGTCGCGCAGGCAGCAGCTTGTCCCGGGCAAGCTCCAGTTCCTCGGCGAACAGCTCTACGGCTTCGTGCGGAACGGCATCGGCAAGGATGTCATCGGCGGACGCGACTTCATGACGTTCGTGCCGCTCCTGTTCGCGCTGTTCTTCTTCATCCTCGTGAACAACATCTACGGCGCGATCCCGTTCTTCCAGCTGCCGACCATGTCTCACGTCGGCGGCGCGTACTTCCTCGCGGGCCTCGTCTACGTCATCTGGATCGGTGTCGGCCTCAAGCGCTTCGGCCTCCGCTACCTCAAGCTCGCCGTGGTTCCCTCGGGCGTGCCGTGGTACATCATGCCGATCGTCGTCCCGATCGAGATCATCTCGAACTTCGTGGTCCGCCCGATGACGCACAGCCTCCGTCTCTTCGCGACCATGCTCGCCGGCCACCTCGTGGTTGCCCTCGCGGGTTCCGGCATTGCCTTCCTCGTCGAGCAGGAGAACGTCCTTCTCAAGGGAATGAGCGTTCTGGTCCTCGTCGGCGCGGTCGCCATGTACATGCTCGAGGCCCTGATCATGGTCCTTCAGGCCTACGTCTTCACGCTGCTCACCGCGATCTACATCCAGGGCGCGGTCGCGGCCGACGCCCACTGAGAATTCCCCTCCACGGAGGGGGCACCCAACCCATCAACCTGCCTGCGGGCGATTGAAAGGAAGAAAATGAACGGCACGATCAACGGCAGCCTCAACCTCATCGGCTACGGTCTCTCCGCCATCGGCGGTGCCATCGGCGTGGGCCTCGTCTTCGCGGCCTACATCAACGGCGTTGCCCGCCAGCCGGAGGCGCAGCGCGTTCTCCAGCCGCTCGCGTTCCTCGGCCTGGCCCTGACCGAGGCGCTCGCCATCCTCGGCCTCGTGTTCGCGTTCGTCCTCCGCTGAGCCGGACCGACCGAGGCGAGAACAAGCTACTTCAGTAGATAGGAGGGGTGGACAAGATGCATCAGTTTGTGGTGCAAGCCGCCACCGAGAGCGCCAGCCCGCTCGCGCCGAACTGGTGGGAGGTGCTCGTCACCGCCGTCGGCTTCGCCATCCTGCTCTTCATCGTGGTCAAGTTCGTCGTGCCGGCGTTCGAGAAGACCTTCGCCGCGCGCGCTGAGGCGATCGAGGGCGGCATTGCCAAGGCGGAGAAGGCTCAGGCCGAGGCGTCCGCTGCTCTCGAAGAGTACAAGCAGCAGCTGGTCGACGCCCGCACCGAGGCGAACCGCATCCGCGAGGAAGCGCGTGCCGAAGGTGCCCAGATCCTGGCCGAGCTCAAGGAGCGGGCCGCCGCCGAGGCAGCTCGGATCACCGAGCAGGCCCATGCGCAGATCGAGGCGGAGCGCCAGCAGGCCCTCGTCTCCCTGCGCACCGAGGTCGGCTCGATGGCGACGACGCTCGCTGGCCGCATCGTCGGCGAGTCCCTGGACGACGACGCGCGCGCAAGCCGTGTGGTCGACCGCTTCCTCGCGGACCTGGAAGCCCAGAACGCAGGTGCGGCGAAGTAATGGCAGGAGTATCGAGCGAATCGCTGGCGAGCGCGCTGGCGGACCTGGAGACCAAGCTGCCCACAGCTTCGCTGTCGCTGGCGGATGAGCTCTTCGGCATCCTGCGGATCGTCGACGCATCTCCCGGTCTGCGCCGGGCGATGACCGACCCGTCCCGCGAGAGCGCGGACAAGTCCGCTCTGGTTCGGCGGCTCCTCGCGGGCAAAGCCTCGAACGATGCGATCGAGATCGCGTCGCGCCTGGCCGAGCTGCGCTGGGCGAATGCCCGGGACATCAGCGATGCACTCGAGACCCTGGCAGCGACTGTGGCCATTGCCGTCGCAGAGCAGCGGGGCGGTCAGTCCGGGCTGGGAGGCCTTGAGCGGCTCGAGAACGATCTGTTCTCGTTCAACCGCAACATCGAGGACAGCCACGAGCTCCAGGCCGCGCTGAGCGAGCCTCAGGCGAGCCCGGAAGCGAAGCGGGCCCTCGCGCTCCGCCTCTCTCCGGGTGCGTCCGAGGAGGCGCGCGTGCTGATCGGCCAGGCCGTGGCCGATCCCCGTGGCCTGAAGCCCACCGAGCTCGTCAAGCGCTTCGCAGCGCTCGCGGCCAGGCGCCAGCAGCGCTGGATCGCCGAGGTCGCCGTTGCGCGGCCGCTGAACGACAGCCAGCTCGATCGGCTTCAGACGGGACTCAACCGGCTCTACGGCCGCGAGCTCAAGATCACGACGACGGTCGATCCCCAGCTGCTGGGCGGCGTCCGCGTCACGGTCGGCGACGAGGTCCTCGATGCCTCGACGCTGGCACGGCTCACCGAACTGCGCCGCCAGCTGGCCGGCCAGGCCGGCTGAGGCGCCACAGCACACTTCGAACCAGACAAGACGGTCATCAAAGCCAGTACTGCACCGATGATGACCACGAGATGTAGAGAGCAGGGACTGCAGATGGCCGAATTGACCATCAATGCCGACGACGTCCGCGATGCACTGAACGAGTTCGCGGCGTCCTACGAACCCGGAACGGCCGAGCGTGTCGAGGTCGGCACCGTCATCCAGGCCGCCGATGGCATCGCGCGTGTCGAGGGCCTTCCCTCGGTCATGGCCAACGAGCTGCTTCGCTTCGAGAACGGCGTCCTGGGCCTCGCCCAGAACCTCGACGTCCGCGAGATCGGCGTGATCATCCTCGGCGAGTTCGCCGGCATCGAGGAGGGCCAGGAGGTGCACCGCACCGGCCAGATCCTCTCTGTGCCTGTGGGCGATGCCTTCCTCGGCCGCGTGGTCGACCCGCTGGGCCAGCCGATCGACGACCTCGGCCCTATCGCCGCGGAGACCACGCGTGCGCTCGAGCTTCAGGCTCCGGGCGTGACCCAGCGCAAGTCCGTGCACGAGCCGATGCAGACCGGCCTCAAGGCGATCGACGCCATGATCCCGATCGGCCGCGGCCAGCGCCAGCTCATCATCGGCGACCGCCAGACGGGCAAGACGGCCATCGCGGTGGACACCATCATCAACCAGAGGGCGAACTGGGCTTCGGGCGATGCCACGAAGCAGGTCCGCTGCGTCTACGTCGCGATCGGCCAGAAGGCCTCGACCATCGCCGCCGTCCGGCAGACGCTCGAGGACCACGGCGCGCTCGAGTACACCACGATCGTCGCCTCGCCTGCGTCCGACCCCGCCGGCTTCAAGTACCTCGCTCCCTACGCCGGCTCCGCCATCGGCCAGCACTGGATGTACGGCGGCAAGCACGTCCTCATCATCTTCGACGACCTGTCGAAGCAGGCTGAGGCGTACCGTGCTGTGTCCCTCCTCCTCCGCCGCCCGCCGGGACGCGAGGCGTATCCCGGCGACGTCTTCTACTTGCACTCCCGCCTCCTCGAGCGCTGCGCCAAGCTCTCGGATGAGCTGGGCGCCGGCTCGATGACCGGTCTGCCGATCATCGAGACCAAGGCGAACGACGTCTCGGCCTACATCCCGACCAACGTCATCTCGATCACGGACGGCCAGATCTTCCTGCAGTCCGACCTCTTCAACGCGAACCAGCGTCCCGCGGTCGACGTCGGCATCTCGGTGTCCCGCGTCGGCGGTGCCGCCCAGGTGAAGTCGATGAAGAAGGTCTCGGGCACCCTGAAGCTCGACCTCGCGCAGTACCGCGACATGCAGGCCTTCGCGATGTTCGCCTCGGACCTCGACGCTGCGTCGCGTCAGCAGCTCACGCGTGGCGCTCGCCTCATGGAGCTGCTCAAGCAGGGCCAGTACTCGCCGTTCCCGGTCGAGGAGCAGGTCGTGTCCATCTGGGCGGGCACCAATGGTCACCTCGACGACGTCCCCGTTGAGGATGTCCGTCGCTTCGAGGGCGAGTTCCTCGAGTACCTCAAGCACCGCACGTCCATCCTCACGACGCTGGCCCAGACCAACGTCCTCGAGGACGACACGGTCGAGGCGCTCAAGACCGCGGTCGCTGACTTCAAGCAGGGCTTCTTCGGCGAGGGCGACGACAAGCTCGTCGCTGCAGGCCACGAGGAGTTCCAGGCTCTCGCCGAGGGCGAAGTCGACCAGGAACGAATCGTCAAGCAGACGCGCTGATTCCAGTCGGTGCCCGCGTAGGGCCGTGAGCCGGACAGACCGGAGCGCGGCCCCGCGGGGCAGCGATGGAGAGGAAAGGACAACCATGGGTGCCCAGATTCGGGTCTACCGCCAGAAGATCGCCTCGACGTCGTCGATGCGCAAGATGTTCAAGGCGATGGAGCTGATTGCCACCTCGCGCATCGGCAAGGCGCGTGCCCGTCTCGCCGCCTCCCTGCCTTATGCTCGCGCCATCACCCGCGCCGTCTCGGCCGTCGCTTCGACGACGGAGTTCGACCATCCCCTCACCACCGAGCGGGAGCACGTCCGCCGCGCTGCGGTGCTGGTCCTGACCGCGGACCGCGGCCAGGCCGGCGCCTTCTCGGCAACGGTCCTCAAGCGGGCCGAGGCGCTCACCGAGCTTCTCCGCGGGGAGGGCAAGGAAGTGGCGACGTACATCGTCGGACGCAAGGGCCAGGCCTACTTCGACTTCCGGAACCGGGACTACGCGCAGGTCTGGACCGGCCAGACGGACAACCCGGACTTCTCGCGGGCGCAGGAGATCCGCGACGTTCTCCTCGAGGCGTTCAGCGCTCCGTACGAGGAGGGGGGCGTCGACGAGATCCACGTGGTCTACACGGCCTTCCGGTCGATGGTCGTGCAGGAGGCAAGGGTCATCCGGCTGCTTCCTCTCGAGGTTGTCGAGGAGAAGGCCTCCGAGGCCAGCGAGATCCTGCCGCTCTACGAGTTCGAGCCGGAGCCGGAGCAGGTGCTGGACGCGCTGCTGCCCCGCTACATCGAGTCGCGGATCTTCGCGGCCATGCTCGACTCCGCCGCCAGCGAGCTGGCCTCCCGCCAGCGCGCCATGAAGAACGCCGGCGACAACGCCACGGAGCTGATCCGGAAGTACACGCGACTGCGCAACACCGCCCGCCAGGCGGAGATCACGCAGGAGCTCACCGAGATCATCGCCGGTGCCGACGCGCTGAACGCCTGAGGCCGATCCGAGCTTCGGCCGACTCAATAGACTGACTACACGCCTAACTGGAGAAGTGAGAGACATGACTGCCACTGCCCCCGAAGCGGTTGCCACCGCCGGCGCGACGGGCCGGATCGCCCGAGTGATCGGTCCGGTGGTTGACGTCGAGTTCCCGGCGGACTCGATCCCGGAGATGTACAACGCGCTCACCACCGAGATCACGCTCGATGGCAAGACCCGCACGATCACGTTCGAGACCGCCCAGCACCTCGGCGACAACCTCATCCGCGCCATTTCGCTCCAGGCCACCGACGGCCTGGTCCGCGGCACGAAGGTCCAGGACACCGGCGCCCCGATCTCGGTTCCCGTCGGCGACGGCGTCAAGGGCCACATCTTCAACGTCCTCGGCAAGCCGCTCGACGTCGACGAGTCGGAGATCCAGGCCTCCGACTACTGGCCGATCCACCGCAAAGCCCCGTCGTTCGCCCAGCTCGAGGGCTCGACGGAGATGCTCGAGACCGGCATCAAGGTCATCGACCTCCTCACCCCGTACATCAAGGGCGGTAAGATCGGCCTGTTCGGCGGCGCCGGCGTGGGCAAGACGGTTCTCATCCAGGAGATGATCACCCGTGTTGCGCGCAACTTCGGCGGCACCTCGGTGTTCGCTGGCGTTGGCGAGCGCACCCGCGAGGGCAACGACCTCTGGGTCGAGATGGACGAGGCCGGTGTCCTCAAGGACACGGCGCTCGTGTTCGGCCAGATGGACGAGCCCCCGGGAACGCGTCTCCGCGTGGCCCTCTCGGCTCTGACCATGGCGGAGTACTTCCGCGATGTCCAGAATCAGGACGTGCTGCTGTTCATCGACAACATCTTCCGCTTCACGCAGGCGGGCTCCGAGGTGTCCACGCTTCTCGGCCGCATGCCGTCTGCGGTGGGCTACCAGCCGAACCTCGCGGACGAGATGGGCGTTCTCCAGGAGCGCATCACCTCGACCCGGGGCCACTCGATCACGTCGATGCAGGCGATCTACGTGCCGGCTGACGACTACACCGACCCGGCCCCGGCCACCACGTTCGCGCACCTCGACGCGACGACCGAGCTCTCGCGTGAGATCGCCTCGCGTGGCCTCTACCCGGCCGTCGACCCGCTGACGTCCACGTCGCGCATCCTTGACCCGCAGTACATCGGCAAGGACCACTACGACACGGCCGTGCGGGTCAAGCAGATCCTCCAGAAGAACAAGGAGCTGCAGGACATCATCGCGATCCTCGGCGTCGACGAGCTGTCCGAAGAGGACAAGATCGTCGTGGCCCGCGCTCGCCGCATCCAGCAGTTCCTCTCGCAGAACACTTACACCGCGAAGCAGTTCACCGGTGTCGAGGGCTCGACCGTCTCCATCAAGGACACGATCGAGGGCTTCAAGGCCATCTGCGACGGCGAGGTCGACCACATCGCGGAGCAGGCGTTCTTCAACGTCGGCGCGATGGACGACGTCGAGCGCAACTGGGCCAAGATTCAGGAATCGACGAAGTAGCATGGCTGAACTCGAAGTCGAGATCGTGGCGGCGGACCACTTCGTGTGGTCCGGCGGCGCGAAGATGGTGAAGGCCCGCACGGCCAACGGCGAGATCGGGATCCTTCCCGGCCACACGCCGGTCCTGGCGGTTCTCCACGAGGGCCGCATCGAGATCCAGCCGCTGTCCGGCGACCGGATTGCGGTGGACGCGGACGGCGGATTCTTCTCGGTGGACAGCAACCGCGTGGTGATCGTTGCTGACAATGCCCAGATCAGCGAGTCAGTCGCGGGGACCCGTTAGCCCTCGTTGATGGACGATTCTGCTCTTCCGTTCATCGTCCTGGCAGTGGTCTTCCTGCTCCTTGCAGGACTGCTCTGTGCCTTGGGGGTGCGCCGTTTCGTTCTGCGGCGCACCCTCGGCACCGTGGACGCCTCCATCAGCCTGTCCTCCGGGGCGTGGCGGATGGGGGTTTGCCGTTATCAGGACACCGAACTCGAGTGGTTCGACCTCCTCTCCCTGAGTCCGCTTCCCAAACGTCGCTTCACCCGGAGCGCACTTGTCCTCCAAGGCCGCCGCAAGCCCACGGAAGCCGAGCGGCCCAAGGTTCAGGCCGACGTCGTCATCGTGGAACTCACCCACCAGGGGAGCCTTGTCCGTTTCGCAATGGACTTCCGCGCCTACGCGGGCCTCGCCTCGTGGCTTGAGGCCGGTCCCGTGATCGGCGTGGGGACGTGGCGCTGATCGAGCATGGACGCCCTGTACCAGCTGAGGATCATCGACGGTCCGGTGGCCGTCGCGTGCTGGGTTCTGGGGGTAGTCGGTTCTACCACGCTCCTTGCCCTCGCGATCATGGGGCGCCATCGCGACTGGCGGCGCGGCGTGGTCCTGATGGCTGTCACGTTTGTCCTCGCCGTGGTGCTGACCGGCGTGGTTCACTGGATTCTCGTCGACCTGCTCAATGTCTTTCCTGAGGATCTCCCGGCCGAAGTCCTCACGGCGTCGGGATTCGGGGTCCTTGGCCTGCTGCTGGCCATGCTCACGCTGGTGCGGCTTGGTGCGGCACGGCGCGCATGGGGCCGGCGCGCGGTCTCTGTTCTCGCGGCTGCCGCAACCGTGCTGCTCTCGGGGCAGCTCGTGAACGCCTATTTCGGTCTCAACCGCACCATCGCCGATCTCGCAGGCGTGTCGACTGCTCACGTGGCCCAGCTGGAGCCCGCGCTCGAGCGCTCGGGTTCGCGCTCGGTCCCGCTTGGACGCTGGAGCCGCCCTCCGGAGGGCCTGCCGCACACGGGTGACCTTCGCACGGCCCCCATTCCCGGTGCCGTCTCGGGTTTCAAGGCCCGCCCCGCCTACATCTACCTCCCGCCCGCATACTTCGCGCCGACGCGGCCCGAGCTTCCTGTGCTGCTCCTGATGCCGGGCCAGCCCGGCAACCCCTCGGACTGGCTTTCCGGCGGGCGCCTCCGGGAGAAGCTCGATCTCTTCGCCGCGGAGCACGGCGGGATTGCTCCGGTTGCGGTCGTCGTCGATCCGCTCGGCAGTCCGTCGGCCAACACCATGTGCATGGACACCAAGTTGGGAGCCGCGGAGACCTATCTGGTGCGGGACGTCATTCCCTGGATCAAGACGCACCTCACCGTCGCCACGACCGCGGATCGCTGGGCCTCTGGCGGCTTCTCGTTCGGCGGAACCTGCTCGGTCCAGCTCCTCGCGAAGCACCCGGATCTTGTCTCGGGTGCACTGGCGTTCGCGGCGGAGGAGGAGCCGGCGCTCGCCAAGGAACGGTCGAAGACGATCGATCTGGCGTTCGACGGCGATGCGGCGGCTTTCGATTCCCAGGTTCCCTCGCACTTCTTCGCAGCGAGCCGCCATGACGGCTTGCTCCTCTTCCTCGCCGCAGGGTCGAGGGACCAGGACTTCCAGCGTCAGGCCGCCGTGATCGGCGAGCACGCGGGCGCGTCAGGAGTGGAGGTCCATCACGCCGTGGCGGACGGCGAGGGCCACTCGTGGGAGATGATCGCGAAGACATGGCTGGAGGGCATGAGCCTCCTCGCGCAGCGCTGGGGGCTCGACCCATGACGGCTGACGCGCGCGCTGCAGGCGGCCAGGCGTTGGGCGCCGCGCTGCGTGACGTGACGGCGCGCTGGACCACGGCACTCGGCCGGTACCCGGTCACCCTGATCCTCGTCGCCGTGTTCTGGTCCGTGGGGCTTGCCTCGGACAGCATCCTCGCGGGACCGAATCAGCAGCTGTATGACGTGGTCGGTGGCGATATCGCCTCGCTGCGCTCGGGGCAGTGGTGGGCGTTCGCCACATCCATCTTCTTCGCCTCGAATCCTTTGGCCTATGTTGCCGGAACTGTGGTCCTGGCCGCGCTGGTCCCGATCTCCGAGCGAAGTCTGGGGCCTTGGCGGACCCTGGCCTTGTTCTTCGGCGGCCAGCTCGCCAGCCTCGTGGTGTTCTTCGCCGTGACCCAGCTGGCCAACTGGTCGGGAGACGACTGGCTGGGGTCCATGGTGGACGTTCCCGTCCTTGGGCCCTACCCCGCGGCCCTCGTCTGCGGGGTGGCCGCGAGCAGTTCGCTGGGGACGCTCATGAGGCGCCGCGTGCGGGCCACAGTCCTCGCCGTCGCCGGAATGCTCGTCCTGTACATCGGGCACTCGGAGACTGTCCTGGGCCTCATCGGCGCCCTCGTGGGGCTCGCGGCGGGATGGTGGTCCCGGGGGCCGGCCTATGATCGTTATCTGCGGCTGCCCAGCATCCGCGAGCGTCGCAATCTGCTCGCACTCTGCGTCGCCGTGGTGGCGGTGGGACCGCTTCTGACGGCCCTCAGCCAGAGCCCGAGTGGGCCGCTCGCGCTCGTGAGGGACATGGTGCTGAACCCGATTCCGGCGCTCGCACAGCTGCAGCAGGACTGCGGGGGATCCGTCGACGTCGCGTGTCTGCAAGCCGGTCAGCCCACGGTTCTCTCCCCGGCGGGCTACCTGACCGCGGTCCTGCCTGTCCTGATCCTGCTCGTGTGCGCGGAGGGCCTGCGGCGGGGCCGGTCCGTTGCCTTGCGGCTGGCGATCGTCGTCCAGCTCGCGGCGGTCGCGCTCACAGCCGTCTACCTTGGCCTCTTCCTCCGCATTCCCTACCGACCGGGGCGTGGCCGCTTCGGCGTCCTCGGTTCGGGCTTCGTCCATCTCCTCCCGGTGGCGCTCGTCGCGCTCCTGCTCGTGGTGGTCCTGTGGATGCACCGAGATCTGTTCCCCGTCGAAACGGCTCGCGGAATGCGCCGCCGGCTCCAGCTCGCCGGGGCGGTGCTCGTCGGCGGACTCGTGTCCCTGTACGTGATCCTGTGGTTTCGGGACGGCGGCCTGACGCGGCCGGGCGGGCTCTGGAGCCTCGCCGAGGAGATCGTGCGCCAGTATCTTCCGTCGCCGATTCCCGTCAGCTATGGCCCGCTCTTCCGAAACCGGGATGGGTTGGAGCTGTGGCTGTTCACCTACAGCGGGCTCGTGGTCTGGGCCGCCGCCTTGGTCGCGGTCAGCTTCGCGGTGCTCCGCGGCCAGCAGACGCTGGGCCGCCGCGACGACAGCCTCCAGCTGGCCCGGCGGCTCGTCCACCGCGGGGGAGGGAGCCTTTCCTGGATGACGCTGTGGCCGCCCAACCGCTTCTGGTTCGATGAGCAGGCGACGGCGGGAATCGCCTTCCAGCAGCATGGCCGCGTCGCGCTGTCGGTCGGCGGTCCGATCGGAGCGCCGGGCAGGTGGCCGAATGTGCTCGAGGGGTTCATCGCCTACTGCTCCCACCACGCGCTCGTGCCGTGCTTCTATTCGGTCACGGACGAGCACTGGCCGCTGCTGAGAGAGCGCGGCTTCCGGCGTGTCGAGGTGGCCCAGGAAACCCGCCTGAGAATCCGCGAACTCGAGTTCAAGGGCAAAGACTGGCAGAACGTCCGGACGGCGGTGAACCGCGCGCGCAAGCTGGGGGTCCGTACCGAATGGGCTCGCTACGCCGCCCTCAGCACCCACCGGCGTTCCCAGCTGCACATCCTGTCGGAGGAGTGGTCGGCGCGCAAGGCGCTGCCAGATATGGGCTTCACTCTCGGTGGCCTGGACGAGCTCAGGGATCCCGAGGTGCTGCTCTGCCTCGCTGTGGACGGCGGGGGCCGCCTTCACGGGGCGACGAGCTGGCTGCCCGTCTACAGGGAAGGCCATGTGGTGAGCTGGACGCTCGATTTCATGCGCCGGAGCCCGGACGGATTCCCGGGAGTCATGGAATTCCTCGTGGCGTCGGCCGTTGCGGAACTCCGCTCGTCCGTGGACACCATTTCCCTTTCGGGTTCACCCCTTGCCGCAGATCCCGCGGGCGAGCGCGCGGTTGTCGAGGGTGAGGACGAACTGCTGGGCCGCATTCTCGAAGCAACCGGACAGGCACTCGAACCGATCTATGGCTTCCGTTCGCTGGCCCGCTTCAAATCTCATTTCCAGCCCGAGTATCGAGCGCTCTACATGTACTACCAGGACACTCTGCAGCTGCCCGCGATCGGGCGCGCCTTGGCCGAGGCCTACCTGCCGGGCCTCACCATGCGCCATCGCATGCGCTTGTTGCGGAGCCTCGTCGGTTCAGCCGATTAGTGACAAGAACAGTCACAAATGTTCCCTTCTATGACAAGGCTGCTGTGACAAACAGGAGGGCCCCGGGGTGAACCCCGGGGCCCTCCTGTGAGGCAGGCTCGATCAGAGCGCGATCACACCCGTCGCCTGGGGGCCCTTGGCGCCCTGGCCGATTTCGAACTCGACTCGCTGGTTCTCCTCGAGCGTGCGGAAGCCGTTCGACTTGATTTCCGAGTAGTGGACGAAGACGTCGCCATCAGCGTCGTCGGGGGTGATGAAGCCGAAGCCCTTCTCAGCGTTGAACCACTTCACGGTTCCCTGTGCCATATTTCCTGATTCTCCTGTGGATTGCCGATCGACGGCTCCCCGCTCCTTGCGGGGCGCCCAGTTACTCCGCGGGAAGAACCTGACACGCACTGGATATCAGGAGCTTCGCGCTCGCAACGGTCTTGCGAGCAACTCTGCTAGCTGAACTGGCTGCTAGCTCACAGATACTGCTGACTACTCAAGACTGCCTATAGCCAATCATGCCCCGCATGCACGGTCAATGCCGTTGAAAGACAATGCACCAATTTCGAGCAAACAATTTCTGAATCGGACCGGCGGGGCAGGTGGAAGGGACTAAGCCGAGCGTGGAACGGACTAAGAGCTGACCGGCAGCGTGAGCGTATTCCCCTTGCGCACTACTGCAACGAGGCGCAGTTCAGAATCGGTGACCACCAGGTCGGCGCAGAGGCCGCGCCGCAGACTTCCGAATTCGTCCGACCGGCCGAGCACGGCGGCCGGAACTGCTGTCGCCGAGCGAACGGCCGATTCGACGGAGATACCCGCCCCCACGGTGTGGCGGACCACGTCGAGCAGCGTGGATGTCCCGCCGGCGATAGCGCCAGTTGCGTCCAACGTGGCAACACCGTCCTGGACCGTGACCGGCGATCCACCGAGGGTGTAGCGCCCGTCGCCGAGCCCCGCGGCCGCCATGGAGTCGCTGACCAGAGCGATGTTGCCAGCGCCCACGAGGTCGAACACCATGCGGACCGTCGCCGGATCGAGGTGGACGCCGTCGGCGACGAGTTCGACGACGGCCCGATCGGCCGCAGCGGCCCGCAGGCAGGCTGCGACGGGGCCCGGTGCGCGGGCGAGGAGGGGAGGCATGGCGTTGAAGAGGTGAGTGACGGTGGGGACGGCCTCCTGGTCGTCGAAGCCCGCCGCGGCCAGTTCGTCCAGCTCCTCGCACGCTTGGGCAAGCGAGGCCTCCGCTGTGGCGGCGTCCGCGTCCGTGTGCCCCAGCGAGGGCGTGACGCCGTGCTCGATCAGCAGGTCGACGACGGTGTCCGCGCCCGGCAGTTCCGGGGCGTACGTCATCGTCATCATCTTGCCGTCGGCGGCCTCGATGAGCTCCTGGGCGAGACCCACGTCCGGCTCGAGCAGAAAATCTGGATTCTGGGCACCGCAGCGGGTCGGCGAGAGGAATGGTCCCTCGAGGTGGATGCCGCTGACGAGGCCCTCGCCATCGAGCCTCGCGAAGAGCCGAATGCCGCGCAGAAGCTCTTCCGGCGGAGCCGCGACGAGGCTTGCGAGGAGGGTGGTCGTGCCGGAGCGATGGAGGAAATCGAGGGCTTGGCGCGCGGCGTCCTCGTCGGCGCTGGGGAAATCCCCGCCCGCTGCGCCGTGACAGTGGAGGTCTACGAGCCCAGGCAGCAGGAGCGCCCCCTCGGGAACTTTCAATTCCTCGGCTCCGCTGAATTCGTTAGCCGCACCGAATTCGTCTGCCGCGTCGAATTCGCCCGCTGGGCCCGCATACACGATCCGGTCGCCCTCAATGGCGACCAATCCGTCGTCGACCGCCTCCCCGTCGGTCACAATTCGCCCGCGGGCAACGAGGCGGGGCTGGCGCGCGTCCGGCGAAGTCATACGACGATGATAGGCGAGGCACACACTGCCGCTGGGGGCGAGCTTCAGAAGAGGCGCGAGTCGATGTCGTCGACCCCGCGCATCGCGTCGTAGTCGAGGGTCAGGCACTCGATCCCGCGGTCGGTCGCGAGGACGCGTGCCTGGGGCTTGATCTGCTGAGCGGCGAAGACGCCGCGCACTGGGGCAAGGAGCGGATCGCGGTTGAGCAGCTCGAGGTACCGCGTGAGCTGCTCGACGCCGTCGATGTCGCCGCGCCGCTTGAGCTCGACGGCGACCGTCCCGCCCTTCGCATCCCGCGCGAGGATGTCCACGGGGCCGATCGCGGTCGCGTACTCTCGCCGAATCAGCGTGAAGCCGTCGCCGAGCGTCTCGATCTGCTCGGCCAAAAGTCGCTGCAGATCCGCCTCGACGCCGTCCTTGATGAGGCCGGGATCCACGCCGAGCTCGTGGCTCGAATCGTGAAGATGCTCGTGGATGTTGACGATCAGCCGGTCGTCGGTCTTCGCCGACTGGACGGTCCACTGCTCGACGACGCCCTCGTCCAGAGCCCCGGACACGTCCTCGGCCGCCGTCACGCGCAGCGTGGCGGGCGGGCTCATCCAGTTGAGCGGCTTGTAGGAGCCGCCATCCGAGTGGACCAGCACCGAGCCGTCGGCCTTGACGAGGAGCAGTCGGGTCGCGAGGGGAAGATGGGCCTTGAGGCGGCCTTCGTAGTCCACGGAGCAGCGGGCAATGACAAGTCGCACCCGAGCACTCTACCGCCAAGAGAGAATGGGACCATGCCCCGCTCAAACCACCCCCGTCGTCCGAGCCGTGCAGGAAGGCCGTCGACGGCCCCGCGCGGCGCAGGGGAGCGCCGTGACGACGACGGCGAGGACTTCGACCTCGAGCGGGTGCTCGCAGGCTTCGCCCGCCTCGAGTCAGCGCCCGACGGCGAGTGGCGGGTCCGTCAGGTGACCACCAGGAACGCCGCAAAGGACTACACCTGCCCGGGCTGCTCTCGGACCATTCCACCGGGCGTCGCGCATCTGGTCGTGTGGGCGGACGATCACCTCTTCGGCGAGGAAGCCGGCATCGCCGAACGCCGTCACTGGCACACGCACTGCTGGCGGACCCGCCGGTTCAAGTACCGCTGAGCGCCTAGGCTGGGGAGCATGCCCTTCGACCCCGCGTCCTATGAGTTCAGCCAGCCCGCTTCGCCCGCCGAGATCCGCGCGAACACTGTGCTCCCGGCCTGTCGGGAGAACTTCGAGCTGAAGACCGACGACGGCCTGACGCTCGTGGGGGAGCTCGCGGTCCCGGTGGACCGGGATCCCGTGGCAACGCTGGTGACCCTCCACCCGCTGCCCACCCATGGCGGGTTCATGGATTCGCACGTCTTCCGCAAAGCGTCCTTCCGGCTTCCAGCGCTCGCGGGGATCGCCGTCGTCCGTTTCAACACGCGGGGGACGTCAAGCCCTCGCGGCACGAGCGAAGGGCTCTTCGAGGAAGGCGTGGGGGAGCGAGCCGACGTCGAAGCGGCGGTCGGCTTCGCGGTGGGCCGCGGGTTGCCGGGGCGCTGGCTGGTCGGCTGGTCCTTTGGCACGGAGCTTGCCCTCAAATACGGTGCGGTTCCCCCAGTGGAGCCCGAGATCGAGGGCGGGATCCTGCTCTCGCCGCCCCTGCACCGGGCAGGCGACGCGGACCTCGCAGCCTGGTCGTCCTCCGGCAAGCCCCTCACGGTGCTCGTGCCCGAGCACGATGACTACCTTCGCCCCGAGGAGGCCGCGAAGCGATTTGCGGCGGTGCCGCAGGCTCGCGTCGTGGGGGTCGACGGCGCCAAGCACCTCTGGGTGGGGGAGAAGTTCGTCCAGCGCGTCCTCGGCGAGATCGTCGCCACGGTGACGGGGAACGAGGACCAGCCCCTGCCGACCTCGTGGGAGGGGCCCGTCGCTATCGCGGCGAGCTGACCGACCCGCCTCGGGAAGCGTCCTGAATCCGCCGCCGGCCGCCGGTCAGTGCTGATCCTGCCGCGCGATGAACACCTCGCGGATGAGCAGCATGACCGCGGCGGCGGTCGGAATGGCGATGAGGGCCCCGAGGACGCCAAGAAGGCTTCCGCCGGCGATCACCGAGATGACGGCCACGGGGCCCGGCACGGCGACCGCTTTCTGCATGATGCGCGGCGAGACGAAGTACGCCTCGAACTGGAGGTAGGCGAAGTAGGCGATCGCGAGCACCAGGGCCACCTGCCAGCCCTCGGTGAGCGCGACCAGCACGATAGCGGTGCCCGCCACCACTCCGCCCACGAGCGGAATGAAGGCGAGGAACCCGACGACGAAGGCCAGCAGGGCGGCGTACGGCACCCGCAGGATGGACATGACGATGAACGCGTAGGTGGCGTTCAGCACGGCGACGCAGACTTGGCCGATCACGTAGTTGCCCACGGACCGCGTGATCTCCTCTGAGAGTGCCTCCACGCGGACGCGCCGCGAGCGCGGCGCGAGCCGGTAGGCCCAGGTCTTGATGGCCGGCAGAGCGGCGAGGAAGTACAGGCTCAGCACAAGGACCACAAGGACGCCGAACGCCGAGTTCGCGATCGTCGTCCCGACCCCGAGCACGCCGCCGAAGACGTTCGAGACGGCCTCGGAATTCTGCCCGAACTTCTGCAGCTCGTCAGTCACGCGCTGCTTGATGCCGAACTGCTCGTCGAGGCTCTTGTACCAGTCCGACTGGACGATGCTGTTGATCCAGTCCGGGAACGCGCTGACGATCTGCGCGATCTGGTCGACGAGCGTGGGGATGAGGGTGCCGAAGAAGGCCGCGAAGACCGCGAGGAGCGCCAGCAGCGTGATGGTGATGCCCGCCGCCCGCGGCACCCTCCGGCCCTCGAGCCAGCGGACCACGGGGTCGAGGCCGAGGGCGATGAACAGCGCGCCGAGGATCCAGACGAGCAGCTGAGTGGTGTGCTGCGCGATATAGAACAGCCCGAGGGCGATGCCGACGCCGACGGTTCCCATGAAGCCGACGTAGATCGGATGCTTGGGGGACATGCGCGGTCCCGGGCGCCCGAAGTCCCCCTCAGGAGGGAGGGGCTCGCTCGGAAGCTCCTGGAGCGGCGGCATCTGGAATCGAACGCGTGGCTGTGCGCCGGGAAACGGGCCGCGGAGCCGGTTCGCCAAGGACCGCATCTGCCCCCACCGTCGGGCGGCCCGAACGTGCTCGCCTTCGCCCTGTCCACCGGATTCCGCAGCCGAACCGGCCGCCATCCCGCTGGGTTCGTCTGCCACAGCCACTGCCCTCCCACGAGACCTGCGGCCACCCTACCAGCCGCGCGTTTACGGGCGTGTGAGGGCCCACTGAGACGCCGACTCGGCCTTCAGGTCACGATTTGGTTACCATTGAGTGTTCGATTTCCCCTACCCGAGGTATTTTTCCGTGCGATTCAAGACCGCAGCCGCACTCTTGCTGCTGGGCCTGATAGCTCTCGTGGCCGGCATCGGCCAGCTGACCTTTTGGGCGCCTCCTACTACTGTGACGGCCACTCTGCCGGCCGACACCAAGGCTGCCCCGCTGACCGTCATCGATACGAAGCTCCGCAATCTGCGCGGAGGCGAAGCAGACGTCACCATCAAGGGCGACGGCAACTTCGTCCTGGCCGCGGGTCGGCCGGACGACGTCGCCGCGTGGGTCGGCAAGACGGCCCACACCACGATCGACGGCGGGTCCGCGGACGGCAAGCAGCTGACCGCGACCTACACGGCCGGCGATCCGACCGCTCCCTCGCCCGCCGGAGCTGACACCTTTGCCACGAGCCAAAGTGCCTCCGGGACCCTGGACTACCACTGGGATCTGCCGGACGACGGCGCGTGGCAGCTTGTGCTCGCAACCGACGGCACCAAGCCTGCTCCCCATGACATCACCGTCACCTGGCCGAGCAACGCCACCACCCCCTGGGCGGTTCCGCTCGTCGTCCTCGGCATCCTGCTGCTTCTGGCCGGCGCCGCGCTGATCGTGCTCCGCGGTCGTTGGCCTGGCTCACCGCTCCGCTCTGCCGGCGGTCCACGGACCTCGGTTGAACCCGGCAGCGGCGGTAGCACCACTCCGATGGCCGAGCGCCGCGCGGTGAGCCCCGCCGGGGCGACGCGAGCCGGATCGGCGCTTGCCGCCGTCGTCCTCGCCTTGACGGGTGGAGCCGCTGCAGCCCAGGCCGCCACAACGCCTGCGCCCACGCCGTCTGCCGCATCGAGCGCGTCGCCCTCCGGCTCGGCGAGTTCGACGGCGGCCCCGCAGTCGCCGTCGCCACAGCAGAAGGTCGTCACCGACGAGCAGCTGCAGCGGATCCTGGACCAGGTGGCAAACGCCGTCGCCGCGGGCGATCAGGCGAAGGACTCCAAGAAGCTTGAGCCGCGCGTCGCGGAATCGGCGCTGCTGGCCCGTACGCAGAACTACAAGATCCGGGCCTCGGTGGCTTCCGCTGCCGCCCTCGCCCCGGTCCGCAGCTCGCGGCTCCTCACAAGCGTCGTGACGGTTGCCCGCAGCTGGCCGCGGACCGTCGTCGCAGTGACCCAAGGCGACGGGAACACGACGCCGCAGATCCTCACGCTGCGCCAGGACGATGCGCGGGCGAACTACCGGCTCGTCGAGGCCTCGCCGCTCCTTCCAGGCTCGACCTTCCCCAACGCCCTCAAGGCGGGCGCCGAGCAGGTGCCGCTCGACGCGAAGACCGGCCTCGCGTACAGCCCGGCCGAGGCACTGCGCGGCCTCGGCGACCGGCTGACGACCCCCGACGCGTGGGCGGACCGCATCCCCGAGAACGCCTACATCAAGGACACCCTCGGCTATGAGTCGGACATCGTGAAGGCCAGCCCGAACGGAAACCTGACCTTCACCCACAACCCCACGGCGAATGACGCGGTGGCCTACCGGACGGCGGACGGCGGAGCCCTGCTCATCGCCCCGCTCGACTTCACCATCGACGGAACCCCGAAGGCCGACGGCGACAAGCTCACGGTCGTCGAGGACGCCGCCGCGCTCGCGGGGGGCAAGGAGGCATCCACCAAGATGTCGCTCCAGTTCCGCGAATCCGTGGCGCTGTACATCCCGCCGGCGGGAGGGAAGCAGCAGCTCACCTTGGTGGGCGCGACCCGCAATCTGGTGGGCGCGAGCGTCAGCTGATCCCTGCGAGGAGCTCCCGAGCGCGAGGGGCGGGCGGCACGTGCCGTCCGCCCCTCGCGCTGTCGGCCTCTCGCATTATGGTTGAGGCATGAGCGTTCCCGGTTCCCGCCAGCCCAGCCCTCTGCCGTCCATGAGCCTCCGGGGCGCCGTCGACCTTTCGGCGCTCAAGGCGCGAGCTACAGCCACGCCGCCGCAGCACGCCACGCATCCCACCGCGGACACCGCGGGCGGCGCCCGTGCCGACGGCACGAGCGCACCCGCCCCAGAAGGGCAGGCGTCCCAGGCACTGGCTGTGGACGAGGCCAGCTTCCCCGAGCTCGTCCAGCTCTCGGCCCGCGTGCCCGTGCTCGTCCTCCTCTGGGCGCAGTATTCGCCCGAGTCCCAGCGGGTCCGCGACGAACTCGTCGCCCAGCTAGCCGGCTACGGCGGTCGGATCGCCTACAGCACTGCCGATATCGAAGCGTTCCCGCAGCTCGCCCAGGCGCTCGCCATCCAGGCGGTGCCCACGGCCGTCGCCTTCCTCAAGGGCCAGCCGATCCCCCTCTTCCAAGGAGCGGCGGCGCCCGCGCAGGTGAGCCAGCTCCTCGACGAGCTGCTCCGCGTCGCCGAGGCGAACGGGGTCACCGGAACGGTCGACGGCGGCCCCACGCCCGAGCAGGCCGAGCCGCCGCTTCCGCCGCGCCTGCAGGAGGCGTACGACGCGCTCGAGAACGGCGACTACGCCGGCGCCGAGGAGGCGCTCACGAAAGAGCTCGCCGAGTACCCGGCCGACCACGAGGCCAAGGCGATGCTGGCCCAAGTGCACCTCATGGCCCGGGTCGAGAAGCTCGGGCAGGACCATGCCGAGCGGGCGCGCAAGGCCGCAGCCGAGTCTCCTGACGATCTCGAGGCACAGCTCACGGTCGCCGATCTGGATGTGGTGGGCGGCCACGTCGAGGACGCGTTCTCCCGCATCGTGGGGTTCATCAGCCGGAACTTCGGTCCCGAGCGCGAAACCGCGCGGGTGCGGCTCCTTGAGCTCTTCGAGGTGATCGGCGCCACCGACCCGCGCGTGAGCTCGGCCCGCCAGCAGCTCGCGCGGGTCCTCTTCTGACGCGGCCATGACTCTGCCCAGCTATCCTGTCGCGCCAGCATCGGGATACCCCACGGGCTCGGCGCTCTCGCTGCGTGGGCTCGTCAAGTCCTTCGGGGGGAAGACCGCCGTCAACGGCATCAGCCTCGAAGTGCCGACGGGGTCCTTCTTCGGTCTCGTCGGCCCCAACGGCGCCGGCAAGACGACCACCCTCTCCATGGCCACCGGGCTCCTCCGCCCGGACGACGGAACCGCCGTCGTCCTCGGCGTGGACGTCTGGAAGGATCCCCTCGCGGCCAAGCGCCTGATGGGGGTGCTGCCGGACGGTGTGCGGCTCTTCGACCGGCTCAGCGGCGAACAGCTCATCACCTACGCGGGCCTTCTGCACGGTCTGGACCGACAGACCGTCGCGGGACGGACGCGCGATCTGCTCGAGGCGTTCGACCTCACGGGCGATGCGCGGACGCTCGTGGTCGACTACTCCGCCGGCATGACCAAGAAGATCGCCCTGGCCGCATCGCTCGTCCACGCGCCGCGGCTCCTCGTGCTGGACGAACCGTTCGAGTCCGTCGATCCCGTCTCGGCGGCCAACATCCGGGGCATTCTGACGGACTTCGTCCGCTCGGGCGGGACGGTGATCGTCTCAAGCCACGTCATGGACCTGGTCCAGCGGATGTGCGACCACGTCGCGGTCGTGGCCCAAGGCCGCATCCTGGCCGCCGGGACCGTGGACGAGGTTCGTGCCGGCTCCACCCTTGAGGACAGGTTCGTCGAACTGGTCGGGGGCCATGGGCCCACGGAGGGCCTCTCATGGTTGCACACCTGATCACCCTCAAGCTCGTGCTCCTGCGCAATGGGCTGCGCCGCGGCGTGGGCCAGCTTATCGGCCTCATCATCGCTGCCCTCTACGGTCTCGGCGTCCTCCTGCTCGCCGTGGTGGGGCTTATCGCGCTGCGCCTCGCCGACGTGGCTGTCGCCGGCCAGATCGTGGTGCTCGGCGGTTCCGCGCTCCTCGCCGGATGGACCCTGGCACCCATTCTGGTATCCGGTGTGGACCTCACGCTCGACCCCTCGCGCTTCGCGCTGTTCCCGATTCCCCTTTCGCGCCTCGTCGTGGGGCAATCGGTGGCTGCACTCATCGGGGTCCCGGGAGTCTGCACCACCGTGGCCCTCGCGGCCTCTACCGTCACCTGGTCGAGGAACCCAGGCACCTTCGCTGTGGCTGTGGTCGGTGCGGTCCTGGCGCTCGGCCTGTGCGTGAGCGCGAGCCGTCTGGTCGCTAGCGCGGTGACGGATCTGGCCTCGTCCCGCCGGTTCCGGGAGGCGAGCCGGATGGCCATGATGGTCCCGCTCGTGCTCCTCGGACCGATCATCGCCCTCGCAGTCCGCGGCATGGAGACGAACCCCGACGCCCTGCGAGGGCTCGCCGCCGTCCTCGCGTGGACTCCGCTCGGCGCTGCGTTTTCGGCGCCGGCGTCCCTCGCCGACGGTCACGGCCTCGAGGCCCTCGCTCAGCTGGCGATCGCCGCGGCTTCCCTCTGGCTTGCCGTGTGGGGCTGGGCTCGCGCCCTCGGCCGGGCCCTCGTCGCACCGTCGGGCCGGGCCGCGCCCTCGGCACGGAGCGGCCGCCGGGGCCTGGGGCTCTTCGGCGTGATGCCCGCAAGCCCCGCAGGCGCCATCGCGGCCCGGGCCCTCACCTACTGGGTGCGCGATCCCCGCTACGGGACCGCGCTGATCATCGTTCCCCTCGTGCCGATCATCCTGTATTTCTCCTCCCTGCAGCGGCATCAGTCGGACGTCTTCCTCCTCTCGGGCCCCTTCGCCGCATTCCTCCTGGCCTGGTCGCTGGCCAGCGACATCTCCTACGACTCCACCGCGTTCTCGCTCCACCTCTCGGCAGGGGTGCGCGGTCGCGACGACCGGTGGGGGAGAGCGCTCGCGCTGCTGACGTTCGCACTGCCGCTCGCGCTCGCCGTTGCGCTTGTCCCCTTTGCCATCTCGGGCCGCTGGAGCCTCCTTCCCGGTTATCTGGGCCTCGTCGTGGGGGTGCTGTTGAGCGGGATAGGCCTCGCATCGGTCGTCTCGGCCCGCTTCACGGTGACAGTGCCGCTGCCGGGGGAGAGCCCCTTCAAGCGTCCTGCCGGCAATACCGCTCAGACGTTCGTGGTGCAGTTCGTGGGGCTCATCGTGCTGGGCGTCCTCGTGCTGCCTGAGATCGTGCTGGTGGCCCTCGCCTCGACCACGGGGGCAGGAGGCTACGGCTGGACGGGACTCGCCGTGGGCGCGGTGCTCGGGGGGGCGCTCTTCTGGCTCGGCATCCAGCTCGGGGGAGTCTGGCTGGACCGGCGGGGTCCCGAGGTCTACGCGGCGCTCGTGAGGGCGGGCTGACCGAGTTCCCGCCGCGCTGTCGGCCCCCGTTGCTAGCATGGAATCCATGAGCACAGCTGACCCCTACGATCCATACGCGAACGATCCGCGGGATCCTTCAACCTCGGGCTCGACGACGACGATCGAGCGTGAGGAGGTCCGCGAGGAGCTCGAACCGGGTGACCGCGAACGCTTCTCCCACTACGTCCGCAAGGAGAAGATCATGGAGTCCGCCCTCACGGGCGAACCCGTGGTCGCCCTCTGCGGCAAGGTCTGGACTCCCGGACGGGACCCGCAGAAGTTCCCCGTCTGCCCCACCTGCAAGGAGATCTACGAGGGTCTTCGGCCGGGCAACGACGGCAACAACAACGGCGACGACGCTTAGGTGGCCTCGGGTGGGGCCCGAGGTGTCATGTCCCGCCCCTACCGCGGCCTGGTGGTGGGCCTCCTCGCGATCGTCACGTGCAGCGCCTTCGAGGCCATGGCCGTCACCACAGCCATGCCGGTGGTCGCCGCGGACCTCGGAGGGCAGCGGGCGTACGGCCTCGCCTTTTCGCTCTACCTGACCGCTTCGCTCGCAGCGACGGCCGCGGCCGGCCCGTGGTGTGACCATTCGGGTCCGCGTCCGTCGCTCCTGACTGGCCTCGGGCTGATGTGCGTGGGGCTCATCCTGTGTGGCGGCGCCTGGGACTTCGGCGCCTTCACCCTCGGGCGGATGGTCTCCGGTGCCGGGGCCGGCTTCATGATCGTTCCCGTCTACGTGATCATCGGCCAGGCGCTCCCGAGCGCGCTGCAGCCGGTCGTGTTCGGCTGGTTCTCCGCGGCGTGGGTGGTGCCTTCGCTCGTGGGACCGTACGTCTCGGGCCTGCTGGCCGAGCACGTGAGCTGGCGGCCCGTCTTCTTCGGGGTCGCCCCGATCGTCGTGGCTGCGGTGATCTTCATGTGGCCGCGGGTCCGAGGTCTGCGGGCGCCTGAGGAGAAATCGATGGCTTCGGGCGAAGGACGACGGCGTGCCCTCCTGGGCGCCGGCCTCGCCATCGGCGTCGCCGCGGCTCAGTGGGCCGCGCAGTCGTGGGTCGATCCGGCGCTGCGCGACGCCCTCACCCCGACAGTGCTCGGCGTCGTGGGACTCGCCGGACTGGCCCTTGTCGTCTCCACCGTCCCGCGGCTGCTCCCGCCGGGATCCCTCCGCATCGCACGCGGGCTGCCCGCCGTCGTCGTCGTTCGGGGTCTGCTCACGCTCGCCTTTTTTGGCGCCGAGGCGTTCATCCCGCTCATGCTCGTGGACCGCTACGGGCTTGAGCCGTCGATCGCCGGCCTCGCGCTCACGGGCGGCGCGCTCGGTTGGACAGCGGGGTCCTTCGCCCAGACGAAGGGTTGGCTTCCGCGCCCCATGTTCCTCGTGGTCGGCGGGGCCCTGCTGTTCGGCTGCATGCTCTCAGTCGCGGCGGTCGTCTCTGCCCACGCTGCGCCGCTCCTCCTCGCGCTCGCGTGGGCGTTCGCGGGAATGGGCATGGGGCTGTCGATGTCCACGACCTCTGTGCTCGTCCTCGAACTGAGCGACGCCGCGGCGCGCGGAAGGAATTCGGCCTCCCTCCAGTTGGCCGATATGCTCGGTGGAGTGATTGGAACCGCCGGAGCCGGAACGCTGTACTCTCTGCTGCTCAACCCGGACAGGACCCCGGGCACAGGCGTTTTCACTCTTCTCGTCCTGGTCCTGGCGGTCTCCGCGCTCCTCGCCGCGGTCGCCGCCACGAGGACGCGAACGCCGTCGCCCGCCCGCGAGGCGGATCGCGCATGACCGACACTCTCTTCGGCGGCAGCCCAGACTCCTCCAGCTCGGCCGCCGCCCCACAGCTTCCCCCTGCCTATCCCGAGCGGGCCGCCTGGGGCACGGCGCCGAAGCTGCGTGCCTGGCAGCAGGAGGCCCTCGACAGGTACCTCGCCCAAGCACCGAGGGATTTCCTCGCGGTCGCAACCCCTGGCGCGGGAAAGACCACCTTTGCGCTCCGCATCGCATCCACCCTTCTGGAACGTGGCGTCGTCAACCGGATCACCGTCGTGGCGCCGACGGATCACCTCAAGCGCCAATGGGCCGATGCCGCAGCGCGGGTGGGGATCGCGATCGACCCCAACTTCAAGAATTCGGACGGCCAGCACGGTCGGGACTTCCGCGGCGTTGCGGTCACCTACGCGCAGGTGGCGAGCAAACCGCTCCTCCACCGCGCCAAGACCGAGGCTGCCCGCACCCTCGTGATCCTTGACGAGATCCACCATGGCGGCGAGTCGCTCTCGTGGGGTGACGGCCTGCGAGAGGCCTTCGACCCCGCCGTGCGGCGGCTTGCCCTCACGGGAACGCCGTTCAGGTCGGACACGTCGCCGATCCCGTTCGTGGACTACGTCGAGGACAAGGACGGCATCAGACGGTCGAAGGCCGACTACAGCTACGGCTATGGTCAGGCGCTCCGCGACCACGTGGTTCGGCCCGTGATCTTCATGGCGTATTCGGGCCAGATGCGGTGGCGGACGAGCGCGGGCGAGGAGATGGCAGCGTCCCTCGGCGAGGCCGCAGTGACCAAGGACATCACCGCTCAAGCGTGGCGCACGGCCCTCAATCCGCAGGGTGAGTGGATCCCGGCGGTGCTCGCCGCGGCAGACCGGCGCCTCACGGAGGTCCGGCGCACCGTGCCCGACGCGGGAGGACTCGTCATCGCCACCGACCATGAGGACGCACGCGCCTACGCAGGTCAGCTGAAGAAGATCACGGGGCAGTCGCCCGCCATCATCCTCTCCGACGATGCGAAGGCCTCGAGCCGCATCGAGGAGTTCTCCGAGGGCGACGCGCGCTGGATGGTCGCCGTGCGCATGGTGTCCGAGGGCGTCGACGTGCCGCGCCTAGCCGTCGGCGTCTACGCGACCTCGACGTCGACTCCCCTGTTCTTCGCGCAGGCGGTGGGGCGTTTCGTCCGCGCACGACGGCGGGGGGAGACCGCGTCCGTCTTCCTGCCTTCCGTGCCCCAGCTCACCGCGCTCGCGAACACGATGGAGGCCGAGCGCGACCACGCGCTCGACCGCCCGTCGTCGGACGAGGACGGCCTCATGGACCTCGAGGAGTCGCTCGTCGACGAGGCGAACCGGGAGGAGAAGGCCTCCGACACGCTGACGAAGGGCAAATACGAGGCGCTCGAGTCGCAGGCCGCGTTCGACAGGGTGCTGTTCGATGGGGGCGAGTTCGGGACAGGCGGAGAGATCGGCTCGGACGAGGAGCTCGATTTCCTCGGCATCCCGGGGCTGCTGGACGCGGATCAGGTCGCGACCCTCTTGCGGCAGCGCCAGCAGGAGCAGGTTTCTCGGCGCAGAGTGCCCACCTCGTCGCCGGCCGGCGTCCCCGACCATCGGCGGCTCATGGACCTCCGGAACGAGCTGGCCAAGAACGTGTCGGCGTGGAGCGCTCGCACCGGCACTCCTCACGGCGTGGTGCACACCAAGCTCCGCGAGACCTGCGGCGGTCCCGCCGTGGCCCAGGCGAGCGAGGAGCAGCTCCGTGCGCGGCTCAAGAAGCTCCAGGAGTGGTTCATCGGCCGTGGCTGACCGCCGTTAGGGGTTGCGCCGAGATCCCCCTCCCGTTGTGCCGTCACCTTTGCGGGGTGCGCCTCGGTTGTGCCGTCACCTTTGCAGGGTGCGCCTCGGGTTGCCCCGTCACCTTTGCAGGGTTCCTGTGGATAACTCACAGAGCCTCAGCGCGATGCCGCCCAGACTGTAGAGATGACGAAGCGCACTGCTATCCCGGACCCCTTCACTCGCTATCCCTTCACCCAGCCGGAGGCTGTCTCCGCGTCGATCAGTCGCGGACGCCTTCGTGCCTCTGACCTGACGAGGCTGAGCAGGATGATCTATCTGCCGGTTGGCACCGAGCCCGAGCTCGTCGACAGGGTCCGCGCGCATCTTGCGGTCACTCCAGGGGCCTGGGTGTCCCACCAGACGGCCGCGGCAATCCATAACATGCCCGTTCCGCCCTGGCTTGCCGACGACGAGTTGCTTCATCTCAGCAAGCCTCGTGGTCTTCCACGGGTCCGCCGACGCGGGGTGGTCGGTCACGAGGTCAAGTTTCGTCCCTCGGAGCTGTGTTATCTGAACGGCATGCGGATTAGCGCTCCGGCGAGGACGTGGCTCGACTTGGCCATGCAGCTCCCGCATGAACATCTTGTCGCTCTTGGCGATCATCTTCTCCGTCATCCTCGACCGGGGCTCGAGGGACGCCGTGAACCTTACGCGACCAAGGAATCACTCGATGAGATGCTTTCGGCGCACCCCAAGATGAAGGGAGTCGTGCGGTGCCGCCTGGCACTCGAAGACATGCGCGTCGGGGCCGACTCTGTTCCTGAAACTCTTCTGCGGCTGGCCATTCTGTACGCGGGACTCCCAGAGCCAGAGTTGCAGCTGACGCTCGTACCCGACGATCCCTTTTCGCCATCCGGGGACTTGGGATACCCAGAGTTCAAGATCGTGATCCAGTACGAGGGTTCTCACCACGACGATGAGGCCCAACGCTTGGCCGACGCACGGCGGGACCGCGCCTTTCGCCTCGGTGGCTGGATAGTCATCCACGTGAGGCTCGACGACCTGCGCGAGGACTTTCGTGGGGTCATTCGGCGTATTTCCGCCGCCATCGGCGAACGCGCCGCCTAAGCACACCCTGCGGAGGTGACGGGGCATGGGGGTGGGGACCCTGCGGAGGTGACGGGGCATGGGGGTGGGGACCCTGCGGAGGTGACGGGGCATGGGGGTGGGGACCCTGCGGAGGTGACGGGGCAAAGGGGTGGGCCCTTTAGGCGAGGCTGACGCCCCCGGCTTCGAGTTCGCGGTACGTGGGCCCGAGATCGTTGGCAATCCCGGCGCAGAGATCCTTGAGCACTCTGGTGCGAAAACCGGCGCGGACGGCGTCGAGGGCGGTCGCCCTCACGCAGTAGTCGGTCGCGATGCCGACAACGTCGACGTCCGTGACTGCGTGCTGGGAGAGCCATTCGCCAAGGCTCGGGGAGTCCTCGGCGGTCCCCTGAGCGTCACCGGCTTGGGCGAGGTGCCCTTCAAAGCCGGAATAGGCGGCGGCGTACTGCCCCTTCCGGAACATCGCGTCGACGCTCGAGACGTCGAGGTTGGGGTGGAACTCGGCGCCCTGCGTCCCCGCGACACAGTGCGGCGGCCACGAGTCCACGAAGTCCGGGTTCTCCGAGAAGTGGTCCCCGGGCTTGATGTGCCAGTCCTGGGTCGTCGCGACAGCGCCGTACTCCTTGCCGTGCTGCTCGAGGTAATGGGTGAGGCGAGACGCGACGGCGGCTCCGCCGTCGACCGCAAGCGATCCGCCTTCGCAGAAGTCCTTCTGGACATCGACGACGATGAGGGCCCTCTTCATATCACCGCTTTCAATCTTCGACATGGACTCTCAATCTTCGACATAAACGGTGGGAATGACGGCCTCGCCGCGGTGCATGCGTCGCGCGGCGGGAGGCAGTTCGGCGATCGACGCGTCGTGCCGGGCGCGGGCACGCTCGACGGCTTCGGGCCCGGTCCACCCTGGCTGGACTTCGCCGCTGACCACGAAATGCTCAAGGAGCGGCCGATCGTTGCTGTCGCCCTCCGGGGGATGGCCCACGCCGATCAGTTCTGCCGTGGCCACGCCGTTCTCGTCGAGGCGGCGCAAGGCGAACTTGCGGCCTCCGACGGTCTGCTTGTTCTTCGCGGCCTTCGCCACGGAGACGAAGCGGCCATCGTCGTCCGTCCGGCTCACGAGCTTGTACACCATCGAGGCGGTGGGCGCGCCGGATCCGGTCACAAGCGAGGTGCCGACGCCATAGGAGTCGACGGGGGCGGCTGCCAGCGCGGCGATGGCGTATTCGTCGAGGTCCGACGTCACGACGATGCGCGTGTTGACGTTGCCGAGCTCGTCGAGGATCTGCCGCACCCAGTGCGCTTGGCCGATCAGATCGCCGGAGTCGAGCCGGACCGCGCCCAGCTGCTCACCGGCGATGTCCACGGCCGCGCGGACGGCGGTTTCGACGTCGTACGTGTCCACTAGCAGCGAGGTGCTCGGCCCCATCGAGGCAACCTGCGCCTCGAAGGCGTCGCGCTCGGTGTCGTGGAGCAGGGTGAACGAATGTGCCGCGGTGCCGACGGTCCGCAGTCCGTACCGCAGGCCGGCGGCGAGGTTCGACGTGCTTGCGAACCCGGCGACGGCGGCCGCCCGCGCGGCCGCGACGGCGGACTCCTCGTGCGTGCGCCGCGAGCCCATCTCGATGCACGGGCGGCCGTTGGCGGCGATGGTCATGCGGGACGCGGCGGAGGCGATGGCGGAGTCGTGGTTGAGCACGGACAGGAGGTACGTCTCGAGGATGCAGGCCTCGGCGAACGTGGACTCGACGATGAGGATCGGCGAATTCGGGAAGTAGACCTCGCCCTCGGCATAGCCCCAGATGTCGCCGGAGAACCGGAAGTCGGCGAGGTAATCGAGGGTTTCGCGGTTGACCACGTGCGTGCTCTCGAGGAAGGAGAGCTCCTCGTCCTTGAAGCGGAAGTCCGCGATCCCCTCGAGGAGTCGCCCGGTTCCGGCGACCACGCCGTACCGCCGCCCGTCAGGCAACCGCCGCGCGAAGACCTCGAACACCGAGCGCCTGTGCGCCGCCCCCGAGTGGAGGGCGGCTTGGAGCATCGTGAGTTCGTAATGGTCCGTGAAGAGCGACGTGCGGGGAGTCACGGGTTCACTCTAACCGGGGAGGGGGCCGAGCCCTGCCTAGAATGGCCACATGAGCTTGAGCGTCGCCACGGAACCCACGCATGGCCTCCGCGAGCAGACGACGGCGGCAACCGACTCGGCGTCGATGGTGCCCTGGAACCTCGTCGTCTGGAACGACCCGGTGAACCTGATGAGCTACGTGAGCTACGTCTTCCAGACCTACTTCGGCTACTCGGAGGAGAAGGCGGACGCCCTCATGATGCAGGTGCACACCGAGGGACGGTCGATCGTGTCCCACGGCTCGAAGGAGACGGTGGAGCGGCAGGCCGTCGCAATGCACAACTTTGGACTGTGGGCCACGGTGGAGAGGGCTGGCGAGGATGGCTGAGCCGTTCACCTACGGGCGCAAGGGGATCAGCGGGCGCTTCGAAGACGCAGAGCGGGAGCTCCTCCGGGGCTTGTTCCGCGACGTCGTGGCACTCCTTGAGCCTGACGAGCAGCCGGAGGAGGATCCGCTCGCCGCGCTCGTGGGCATCACGCCCAATGCCGCCGAGCCCGAGGACCCTGCGCTGAAGCGCCTCCTCCCGAACGTCTCCAAGGACGACGGCGAGGCCTCCCTCGAGTTCCGCCGCCTCACCGAACGCTCGCTCCGCGAGAGCAAGGCCGGGGCGCTGCGGGCCGCTGCGATGGGCCTCGAATCCAAAGACGTCCTGCTGGATGCGACGGCCGCAGCGCATTGGGCGACGGCGCTCACGGACGTCCGCCTGGTCCTCGCCGAACGCCTTGGCATCCGGTCGGAGGAGGATGCGGAGCGCGTGCACGAGATCGCAGACTGGTCTGATGTCGGGGACGACGACGTCGACGCCTACCTCGCGCTCGTCTACAACTTCGTCACCTGGCTCCAGACGACGCTCATCGACGCGATGATGGCCGCGTATCGTGCCGAAGGCGGTCATGGGCAGGCGGACCGGGCGTGACGAGTCCCCCTGCTGCGGACCCCCTGCTCGACCGGTCGGAGCGCCCGATCGGGATCTTCGACTCCGGCGTGGGCGGCCTTACCGTCGCCCGCGCGGTGATCGACCAGCTCCCGAATGAGTCGGTCCTCTACGTCGGCGACACCGCGCACGGGCCGTACGGCCCGCTTCCCATAGCGGAGGTCCGCGCCAACGCGCTCGGGGTCATGGACGAGCTCGTGGACTCGGGCGTGAAGCTCCTCACGATCGCGTGCAACTCGGCCTCCGCCGCGGTCCTTCGCGACGCGAGGGAGCGCTACACCGCCCGCTACGGCATCCCCGTGATCGAGGTGATCCAGCCGGCTGTCCGGCGGGCCGTCGTCGCCACCCGCAACGGCCGCGTGGGCGTGATCGGGACGAGCGCTACCATCGGCTCCCGCGCCTACGACGACACGTTCGCGGCCGCGCCCGATCTGCACATCGCCTCCGCTGCGTGCCCCGACTTCGTCCGCTACGTCGAGGCTGGCGTCACCACGGGTCCGCAGCTCCTCGCCGCCGCCGAGGGCTATCTCGCGCCGTTGCGCGAGGCCGGCGTGGACACGCTCGTGCTGGGCTGCACACACTATCCGCTGCTCACCGGCGTCATCAGCTATGTCATGGGCGACGGCGTCACCCTCGTCTCAAGCGCCGAGGAGACCGCGAAGGACGTCTACCGCGCACTGGTGAGCCACGGTCTCGAGCGCCGTTCCCTCGAGCCGCCGAGCCACACGTTCCTCGCCACCGGCGACGCCGCCCAGTTCGAAGTCCTCGCGCGGCGCTTCCTCGGGCCGGAGGTCCAGCGCGTGGAGCACGCGGAGCATGTTTCGGCGCACTATCCCACGGGGAGCCTCGCTCGGATCACCCCCGAGATGATCGAGGCGGCCCGGGCTGATGCGAGCGCCGGAGGCACGGGGCGCGTCTCCTACTTCGTGTCGCCGTCTGCGTCCGAAGGCGTGCCCGTGGATAGGATGCAGCAGTGAAACTCACCATCGTCGGCTGCAGCGGTTCATTCCCGGGGCCGAGCTCGCCGGCGAGCTGCTACCTGCTGACGGCGAACGACGGCGAACGCGACTGGCGCATCCTGCTGGACCTCGGCTCCGGCGCACTCGGCACGCTCCAGCGCTACATGGACCTCGAGGACATCGACGGTGTGCTGCTGAGCCACCTCCACCCTGATCACTGCATGGACCTGACGGGTCTTCAGGTGGCGATCCACTGGAATCCGAAGGGCTGGAGCTCGGGCCGCGTCCCGGTCTGGGGCCCCGAGGCCACGGCGCGACGCCTCTCGATCGCGCTGGACATGGAACCGCCCGCGGACCTCCATGAGGATTTCGAGTTCCACACCTGGACCGTGGGGGAGACGACCGAGCTGGGCCCGTTCCGCTTCTCCGTGCACACGGCCCGCCACCCGATCGCCGAGGCGTATTCCATGCGCATCGAAGCCGTTGAACCCCGCCGGGACGGAACCTTCGAGCGGCGCATTCTGGCGTATTCGGGCGACACGGACACGTGTCCCGGGCTGCTCGACGCCGCCCAGAACGCCGACATGTTCCTCTGCGAGGCGGCCTACCACGAGGGCCGCGACGACGCGATCGACGGCGTTCACCTCACCGGACTGCGCGCTGGACAGGCAGCCGCCGACGCCGGAGCGAAGCGCCTGCTCCTGACGCACCTTCCCGTGTGGAACGACGCGAATCGGACGGTCGCCGAGGCGCAGCGGGCCTACGGGGGCCCGATCTCAGTGGCGGTCGCCGGGGTCCACTACATCGTCTGACGGCGACGTCTGCGGCGTAGGCTGAATGTCGTCGCTGCCAGATTCGTCGTCGCTGCCGGTACGTCGCCCGCGGCGGAGGAGCAGCGCGAAGGCGACCGCCCCACCGAGGAAGACCAGCGCGGCGACCCACGTGTTGACGCGCAGCCCCAGGATCAGGTTCGCGTAGTCGGAGCGCATGAGCTCAACGACGAAGCGCCCCGCGGTGTAGATCATGACGTAGAGGCAGAACTCGGCCCCGCGGGGGAGCCGGAACCGACGGGCCGCCACGAGGATGGCGATGCCGCCGAGGGTGCACCACAAGGCTTCGTAGAGGAACGTGGGCTGGAAGTAGCCGAGGACGATCGGCTGTCCGTCGGGTCCCAGGGCCGCGCCGCCGGTGGCGGGGTCCATCTCGTGGATTTCGAGGCCCCAGGGCAGTGACGTGGGGTCACCATAGAGCTCGTTGTTGAACCAGTTCCCGAGCCGGCCGAGGGCCTGGGCGAAGAGAAGCCCCGGGGCGAGAGCATCCGCGTAGTCCGCCAGGCTGACCTTCGCCCGGCGGCAGCCGATCCATGCCCCGAGGCCGCCGAGCGCGATCGCACCCCAGATGCCGAGGCCGCCGTCCCAGATGGCGAACGCGTTCCACGGATTCTTGCCCGGAAGGAAGTACAGCTCGGGGTCCGTGATCACGTGGTAGATGCGTCCGCCGACAATGCCGAAAGGGATGGCCCACAGTGAAATGTCGAGCACCTGCCCGGCCTTGCCGCCGCGATGGACCCATCGCCGGTCTGTCAGCCACAGGGCCACCCCGATGCCCGCGAGGATGCACAGCGCATAGAAATGGATCTTCAGCGGGCCGAGACTGAAGGCGTTGACCGTCGGGGACGGAAGATAGGCGGGATGCACGCGTCCAGTCTAGGCGGGGCTCAGAGCATCTCGAGCGGTACCGGGTGCCGGGGCGCCGGAAACGCCGCGTCGAGGTCTGTGAGGTCCGCCGACGTGAGCTCGACCTCAAGGGCGGCCCGGTTCTGGAGGGTGTGCTGCGCCGAGGACGACTTCGGGATGGCGAGCACGCCGTCCTGGCGGAGGACCCAGGCGAGGGCGATCTGTGCAGCCGTTGCTCCGTGCCGCGCCGCGACCTCGTCAAGGACCGGGTGGCCCAGCACACGGCCCTGCTCCACGGGCGAATAGGCCATGACCGGAATCCCCGCGGATTGCAGCCGTGGTAGGAGGTCGGCCTCGATGCCGCGGCGCGTGAGGTTGTACAGCACTTGGTCCGTCTGGACGCCCTGCGGGCCGGTCGTACGCGGGAGCCCGGCGAGCTCGTCGAGGTCGGCGGGGTCGAGGTTGCTTACGCCCCAGGCCCGGATTAACCCCTGCTCCTGCAGCGCCACGAGGGCCTCGACGCTCTCCGCGAGGGGAACGTGCCCGCGCCAGTGGTACAGGTACAGATCGAGCCGGTCGGTGCGCAGGCGCCGGAGGCTCGCCTCGGCCGAACGCCTCGTTCCCTTTCGGGTCGCGTTCCAGGGGAGGACCTTGCTCACCAGGAAGACCTCGTCGCGGCGGCCCGCGATGGCCTCGGCGACGAGCTCCTCGGACCGGCCGTCGCCGTACATCTCGGCGGTGTCGATGAGCGTCAGTCCCGCGTCCAGCCCAGCGCGCAGCGCCCGCACTTCGTCGTGCCGCCGGGCGGCGTCCTCGCCCATGAACCACGTCCCCTGACCCAGCCGGGGGACGCGGAGTCCGCAGGGCAGGCCGAGGGTCGGCACGCCGTCGTGCGTTGCAGGGGAGCCGCTCGGGGTGGTCATGGGCCCAGCGTAGCCGCGCGCCGCTAAGCTGGTCCCATGATCCCAAGCACTCCTGCTAGTCCTTCTGCTGTGCGCGCCGACGGGCGCACTCCCGATCAGCTGCGTCCAATCAGCATCACCCGCGGATGGTCCAAGCAGGCCGAAGGATCGGCGCTCATCGAGTTCGGGAACACGCGCGTGCTCTGCACAGCGTCGTTCACGGAGGGCGTGCCCCGTTGGCTCAAGGGTGAGGGCAGGGGATGGGTCACCGCCGAGTACGCCATGCTCCCGCGCGCAACGAACACCCGCTCGGACCGCGAGTCCGTCAAGGGGCGCATCGGCGGGCGCACCCACGAGATCTCGCGACTCATCGGCCGTTCGCTCCGTTCGATCATCGACCTCGAGGCCCTTGGCGAGAACACGATCGTGCTCGACTGCGACGTCCTCCAGGCCGATGGCGGCACGCGGACTGCAGCGATCACCGGCGCGTTCGTGGCGCTCGCCGAGGCGGTGCGGTGGGCCAAGGACAAGGGGTTAGTGGAGCCGGGCGCAGAGCCGCTCGTCGATACGGTCTCGGCAGTCTCGGTGGGCATCATCGACGGTGTCCCCATGCTCGATCTCCCGTATGTCGAGGACGTGCGCGCGGAGACGGACATGAACGTGGTGGTCACGGGGTCCGGGAAGTTCGTGGAGGTTCAGGGCACGGCCGAGGGTGCGCCGTTCGACCGGGACGAGCTCAACAACCTGCTGGACTTGGCGCTCATCGGCACCGCGCAGCTCGCCGACATCCAGCGCGAGACGCTCGCCGAGGCCCTCAGGACCGTCTCGTGAGTGCAGCCCAACCGCTCGCGCACCCGCCTCGGCTGGTCCTCGCGACCCACAATCAGGGCAAGCTCCGCGAGCTGCGGGACCTGCTCAGGGGCCAAGTGCCGGGTCTCGACGTGGACACCCAGGTGGTCGACGCGCCCACCGTCGGCGGGCCCGATGTACTGGAGGACGGGGTGACCTTCGCCGAGAACTCGCTTCTCAAGGCGCGTGCGGTCGCCGCGGCTACTGGACTCGTGGCGATCGCGGACGATTCGGGACTCGCCGTGGATGTCCTCGGGGGCGCACCCGGCATCTTCTCTGCCCGATGGGCTGGTCGGCACGGAGACGACGAGGCGAACCTGCAGCTCCTGCTGGCCCAACTCTCCGACGTCCGGGACGAGCACCGAGCTGCCGCCTTCGTGTGTGCCGCGGCCCTCGTCACCCCGGCGGACGACGGCGGCGATCCCTACGAGCACGTCGAATACGGCGAGCTGAGGGGGACGCTCCTACGCGAGCCCCGCGGCGAGGGCGGCTTCGGGTACGACCCGATCCTGCGGCCCGAGGGCATGGACCGCAGCTGCGGGGAGCTCAGCCGCGAGGAGAAGAACGCGATCAGCCACCGAGGCCAGGCGTTCCGGGCCCTTCTGCCGGAGATCGTGAAGGCGCTGTCCTAAGGTCCTTGGCGTAGAGTCGGCGGAGGCTCAGCCCCGAGGGAGCGGCCTGGCATCGACGGAGGTCGAGAGGGCGGCCGACCCCACGAAGCGTCGCCGCCCTGAGAGTGCGCCGAAGACCGCAGCGGAGAGGCCGACGACGGCGAAGAGCGCGGCGACGGGCACAAAGGATCCGGCAGCTGCGTGGAGCTGGGCGACGAGGAGCGTTCCGGTCGAGCCCAATCCGTAGCCGAAGCCCTGCATCATGCCCGAGAGTCGCGCGGCGGTGCCGGCATCCCGCGTCCGGAGCATGGCCATCGTGAGGGCGAGAGCCGTGAGGGCCCCTTGGCCGAGTCCGAGCATGGCCGACCAGAGCCAGACCCCGCCGAGCGGTCCGACGATGCACAGGGCGAACCCCGAGCCGGTGAGCAGGGCGACGACGGCGTTGAGGGCACTCTGCCGGAAGAGCCGCGCCGCGATGGCGGGGGCGACGAGCGAGCCGGCCATCTGGAGCACGATCGAGAACGAGGCGATCAGGCCCGCGCTCGTGCCGTCGACTCCGCGCTCCCGGAGGATGGGCGAAAGCCACGCGAAGACGCTGAACGACATCATCGCCTGCGCCACCATGAAGAGCGTGACGTGCCAGGCGATGGGATCGCGCGTGAGCCGCGGGCCGTCGTCGTCCGCGGTGTGGAGCGGTTCGCGGCCGGTCCAGGCGAGCGGGGCGAAGACGACGGCGACGGCCGCTGCCGGGAGGGCCCAGATGCCGAGCGCGAGCTGCCAGGAGCCGCTCGCGCTCAGGACGGGGTACGTGAGGCCCGCCGCCAGCGCGGCCGACGCAACGATCGCCGTGGTGTAGAGACCGCTCATGAGCCCGAGCCGGTGCGGGAAGTCCCTCTTCACGAGGCCCGGAAGCAGGACGTTGCCGAGCGCGATGGCGAACCCGCAGACCGCGGTGCCGAGCAGCAGGGAGGGCAGCGTCCCCCAGCCGGGGATCGCCGTCGGCCGCACGAGGAGGCCGAGCGTCAGGAGCCCGGTCGCGGCAAGGAGGACGCGCTCGGCTCCGAATCGGCGGGCCAGCGGGGGCGCGAGCGGTGCGAAGATCCCGAGGCACGCCACGGGCGCCGTGGTCAGCACGGTGACAGACCAGTCGGGAAGGCCAGCAGCCCCTCGGATCTCCGACAGGACGGCCGAGAAGCTCGAGAAGACCGTGCGGAGATTGAGCCCGACGAGGATCAGCCAGAGGCCGAGGAGCGCAAGCCTCCGCCGCCTCGGCACCTAGCGGCCCTCGGGGGTCTCCGGATCGCTCGCTTCGGCGAGCCGCTCCTCGAGGTCTTCCGGAACGCTGCGGCCCTTCGCGCGGGCCTTGAAGAACTCGACGATGATGGGGATCACGGAGATGAGGACAATGACGATGAAGATGAGGTCGAGATTCTTCCCCACCCACTCGTAATGGCCGAGCCAGGCGCCCAGGAGGGTCACGCCGCCGCCCCACGGGATGGCGCCCAGAACGTTGTAGAGGAAGAACTTCCGCCGTTCCAAGCCCGCCACGCCCACGATCACGGGAACGAAGGTGCGGATGATCGGCACGAAGCGCGCCAGGATGAGCGACTGGCCTCCGTGGCGCTCGAAGAACTCGTGCGCCTTGCGGACGTTCTCCTGCTTGAAGAAGCGGGAGTCCGGCCGGCTGAAGAGGGAAGGCCCGATCTTCGCGCCGATGAGATACCCGACCTGGTTGCCGATGATCGCGGCGACGATGACGAAAAGGACCAGCAGCCACAGGTTGAAGCGGATGGCGCCAGTTGCGACGAGCAGGCCCGCAGTGAACAGCATGGAGTCGCCGGGCAGGAAGAACCCGATGAGCAGCCCGGTCTCGGCGAAGATGATCGCGCACACCACCAGGACGATCCAAGGGCCGAGCGGCGAGTCCCGGAGGAAGACGTCCGGGTTGAGCCAGTCAGGGAGGAACGAGGTGCTCCTCGGCTGGACCGCCGCAGGGAGGGCGGCAACGAGCTGGGTCAAGGCGGCGGGGATCACCCTCCAAGGGTACCGGAGGGGCCGTGGCGTTCCCGGATCGGAGCAGGCCCCGCGGCTAGAGTTGCCGCGTGCCCTTGGACTTCACCGCGATCGACTTCGAGACAGCCAACGGTTTCCGGGGCTCACCGTGTGCGGTAGGCCTCGTGAAGGTCCGCGACGGTCGTGCGGTGGAGGATGCCACGTGGCTTATGAGGCCGCCCGCCGGCCACGACGCCTTCGACCCGCGGAACGTCGCGATCCACGGGATTCGTCCTGAGGACGTCGCGGAACGCCCGCGGTTCGCCGACCTGTTCCCCGAGATCGGCGGATTCATCGGGGACGACGTGCTCGTTGCCCACAACGCGGCCTTCGACCTCGGGGTGATCCGCTCGGCGCTCGAAGTCTCGGAGCTGCCCGCTCCCGCCTACGACTACGCGTGCACGGTGGTTCTGTCCCGGCGCACCTACGACCTTCCGTCCCATTCGCTTCCGTTCGTCGCGGAGGCGGCGGGCGTCCCGCTCGTCAATCATCACGACGCCACCGAGGACGCTGCGGCGTGTGCCGGCATCCTGGTCGATATCGCCCAGCGCCACGACGCGGTGAGCGTCGAGGACCTGTACTCGTCGCTGCATCTCTCGCTGCCCCGTCACCCGGAGTTCGTCCCGGGCCGCTTGGGGTCTGGAGAAGCCGGGGGAGAGCGGACGACGGCGGCTCGCGGCTTCGCGGGCAGGCGTCGGTGGGCGGCGTGGCCGGAGGAGGGAGTCAATCCGGACGCGAACTCAGCGGCGGATCCCGCTCACCCCCTGTTCGGCCACCGGATCGTCTTCACCGGAGCGCTCGGCATGACGCGTTCCGAGGCGAAGGCGCGGGCGGCCGCGCTGGGCGCCCAGCCGGCGAGCTCGGTCACCCGCGCGACCACGCTCCTCGTGGTCGGTGATGGCTTCGTCGCATCCGATCTCCGCTCGGGCGTCGAAAGTGGCCGCGTGACCTCCAAGGCGCGGCGCGCTCTCAAGCTGAGATCGGACGGCTATTCCGTGGAAGTGCTGTCCGAGGGCGAGTTCCTCCAGATGCTCGGCGGGGAGTGGCCGGCGCGGAGCGCGTAGCGCAAGGCAACAATCCTTGTCCGTGGCGACCACGTATTCGTAGTCTGGGAAGATGCTTCGCCGTGCCTTCGCGTTCCCGAATCCCGTGAACGAGTACGCTGCCCGCTCGACGGCGGGAATCATCGTCGTCGTCAGCCTCGCCGCCCTCGCGGTCGGGTTGGCGACGGGATGGGGCTGGTCGCTCTGGGCGATCGCACTCGGCTTCTGGCTTCGCGTGGCTGGCGGACCCCGGTACTCGCCGGCGGGACGCCTCGCGGTCCACGTGATTGTGCCGGCCCTCGGCCGACGACGGCTCGTAGCGGGCCCGCCCAAGCGCTTCGCCCAGACGATCGGCGCTGTGCTCTCGACCGCGGCTGCCGTCCTGTGGACCGTTGGCGCGGGACCCGTGGCGTGGACGCTTCTGGGCCTGCTCATCGTCGCGGCGTCGCTGGAGGCTTTCGCGGGTTTCTGCCTCGGGTGCTGGATCTTCGGCAGGCTTCAGGCAGCCGGTGTCATTCCCGAGGGCGTGTGCGAGGCGTGCAACAACATCGCGCTGCGTCGGGGCTGATTGTCGAAGTTTGACCGGAGCTAGTTCGCGCCGGAAGCCTCGGCGAGCTCGGCCGCGAGCCGAGCCGCAATATCGATTCCCTCGAGCCTGCGGGTCAGGGCGTCCGGCACAGCGTCATTGCCCCAGAGGGTACCGAGGATCGCGCCGGCGATGGCTGCGGCCTCCGGGCCGGAATCTGCCGCCCGTTTCACGGCATCCTCGAAGCTGTACTGTTTGCTCTCGTTTCTCTCGTCTCTCTCGTTTCTCTCGGCCGGGCCCGCGGTGCGCTCGGCAATGATCGCCGCGGAGAGACCCGCTGCGAGCGCCCGGGCCGCGGGCGACGCGTCCTCAAGCCGCGCGCCCTCCTCCGGCGTCACGTCGAGCGCCGCGAGCACGTCGTCAGACGGGGCGCGGCGCGTGGCGAGCACGGCGCGCGCGGCCTCCGCCGCGTCGCTGACCGCCGAACCCGCGACGAGCTCCCGGACGATCAGGGCGACCGCTGCAGCCGCCTGAATCGCCGCCGGATCGCCGTGGGTGAGGGCTGCGCCGTCGAGGGCCATCGACACGACGGCGGCGGGGGGAGTCCCCTGGATGAGACCGAAGGGAGCGGAGCGGGCGGCGGCACCACCGTCGTCGTACTCGGCGCCGAGAGGCCGGGCCGCGCTTCCCATCTCCCCGCTCGCGAGAGAGCCCACCCAGGCTGGGCGGTCCGGCAGACGACGGCGTGCGGCCGGCTCCGCGTCGATCCACCGCTCCGTGATGGGCGGGGCCGACGACGGGAGTGCGACCCCTTGCCCGCCGGCCCACCGCAGGAAGGCGAGCCACACGCAGGCGGCCTGATCCGCGTACACCCCGTCGTTCGCCCACTCAAGGACCTGCGCGAGGGCATCCGCGGTGTACAGCGAGAGCTGGCCAGCCGCGCCCAGGCGGAGGCCGCCGTCGTCCGCGCTGTGCTGCCCCGCGCTGTGGTAACGCTCGGCGAGGGCTGCGGCCTCCGCTGCGGCGGCCCCCAGAAGGCAGCCGTGGATTCTCGATGCGGTGCTCGGCATGCTCGTCACGTGAGCAATGTACCGTCATCGCGCCCGGCATCCGGTCAAAGCCGGGAGGTAGCATGAGGGGCGGCCCGCCTGAGGCCCCTGTGATCGGCCTCATCCGACGACTCGAAAGAGGAATACCCCCATGACCAGCCCCGCGGTCCCCACCGCAGACGCCGCCCTCGCGGCCCCGAAGGAATTCGGCATCATCCCGAAGCTCGCGGCCGAGGCCTTCGGCACGTTCATTCTCGTCTTCGGCGGCCTCGGCGTGGCGCTCTTCAGCGATCCGTCGTCGGCTCCGCTTCCCGCGCCGCTGGCCATCGGCCTCAGCGTGGCCGTGGGCATCGCCGCGGTCGGCCACATCTCCGGCGGGCACTTCAACCCCGCCGTGACGCTTGGCACCGCGGTGGCCGGGCGCACACCGTGGAAGGTCGTTCCCGGCTACGTCCTCGCACAGCTCGTGGGCGGCGCCCTCGGCGCCCTCGTGCTGTGGGTCTCGGTGCGGACGCTGCCGAACCTCTCGAGCCTCTCCAACGTGCAGCCGATCTTCACGCACATCTCCAACGGCGTGGACGACCTCTCGCCGAACAAGTTCCCCATGGCTGCAGGCCTGCTCGCCGAGGTCGTGGCGACGGCCGTGTTCCTCGGCGTCATCCTCGCCGCGACGTCCAAGCGCGCGGCGAAGGGCGTAGCACCTTGGGCCATCGGCATCACGCTCGCGATCCTGATCCAGTCGATCGCCCCGGTCACCAACGCGTCGATCAACCCTGCCCGTTCGACTGCGACCGCCATCTTCGCTGAGACCAACTCGCTCGGCCAGCTCTGGATCTTCTGGCTCGCCCCGCTCCTCGGGGCTGTCATCGCTGGCCTCATCTTCCGCGGCTTCGGCTCGCCCGACGACGTCATCGTCACGGGTGCGCCGGGCGCGCCTTCCTTCACCACCGTCGAGGGTCTGCCCACGGAAGGCGCCACGGCCGCTGAGGTCGAGGCCGCCGAGGCCGCGGAGCGGGAAACGGGGGCCGAGACGCGCCTCGATTTGGCGAAGTCCGGGGAGGACGACGCCATCGTCGATGCCCCGGGGATCCCCGACCGGCCGCGCACGGACGAGGATGACGCCAAGTCGTTCTTCGACCGCGACAAGTAGTCCGATCCCTGATCCTGACTCGTGCGGCGGGTGGCACCGAAGACTGTCGGTGCCACCCGCTAGCTTGTGACCCATGAGAATCCTGCACACCTCGGACTGGCACCTAGGCCGCTCGTTCCACGGCCTCGGGCTCCTTTCCGCGCAAGCCCAATGGCTCGACGGGCTCGTGGAGTATGTCGCCGCGGAGTCGGTTGATGCGGTGCTCGTCTCCGGGGACGTGTACGACCGCGCGCTCCCGGCCGTCGACGTCGTCGCGCTCCTCGACGAGACGCTCGTCCGTCTTGCGGAGGCCGGGGCGACCGTGATCCTCACGAGCGGCAACCATGACTCCGCGGTGCGCCTCGGCTTCGGCGCGCGGCTGCTCGAACGTGCCCGCGTTCATGTCCGCACGCGGGTCGCCGACCTGGACTCGCCCATCCTGCTCGAAAAGGACGGCTCCACGCCCGTGGCCGTCTACGGGCTTCCCTATCTCGAGCCGCGTCTCGTCGCCGCGGATCTCGGCACGGACGGGGCAGGGCACACCGCGGTGACGCGGGGCGCGCTGGACCGCGTGCGCGCAGACCTCGACGGCCGCCGCGCTGCTGGACCCCTCCGCGCAGTCGTCATGGCCCACACCTTCGCATCGGGCGGCGTCGCCGCTGAGAGTGAGCGCGCCCTCGCCGTGGGAGGGCTTGACGTGGTGCCGGCCGAGGTCTTCGAGGGCTTCGACTACGTGGCCCTCGGCCACCTGCACGGCCGTCAGACACTCTCGCCCTCGGTCCGGTATTCGGGCTCGCCGCTCGCCTATTCCTTCGGCGAGGCCCGGCAGTCAAAAGGCGCGTGGCTCGTCGAATTCGACGATTCCGGCCTCGTCGGCGTGGAGGAGGTCGGGTGGCCCAGCCAGCACCGGCTTGCGGTCCTGCGCGGGAACCTTGAGGAGCTCCTGGCCGACCCTGCGCTGGCGGACGCGGAGACGGCCTGCTGCCAGGTGACCCTCACTGACGTCGAACGGCCCCAGCGGGCCATGGAGCGTCTGCGCGCCCGCTTCCCCCTGACCCTCTCTCTGCAGTTCGCGCCGGATGGAGGTCCTGTCCGAGGTCCCTCGACGTACAGTGGGCGCCTCGCGGCCTCCAAGGACAACCTCGATGTGTGCTGCGGTTTCCTCGAGCACGTTCGCGACCGGGGACCCAGCGATGCCGAACGTGCGGCACTGTCTCAGGCGCTCGAAGCTGTTCGCCTCGCGGAGCTGGCTCGATGAGGCTCCACACCCTCTCTGCGGCCGCCTTCGGTCCCTTTGCCACGCGCCAGACCGTCGATTTCGATGCGCTCGCCGAGCACGGACTCTTCCTCCTCAACGGAGCCACGGGCGCCGGCAAGACCAGCGTTCTGGACGCCGTGTGCTTCGCCCTCTACGGCGGCCTGCCCGGCGCCCGGCAGGGGAGCAAGTCCCTCAAGAGCCACTACGCAGACGCGGGGGCCGAGCCCGAGGTCGTGCTCGAGTTCAGCGCGCAGGGCCGGCGCTTCGAAGTGCGGCGCACGCCCCAGTGGGACCGGCCGAGCGCCCGATCGAGGAACGGCTTCACCGCCCAGCAGGCGAGCACGCATCTGAGGGAACTCGTGGACGGCGAATGGCGTCCGCTGTCCTCCCGGAACGACGAAGCTTCTGCTGTGGTCCGCGAGGTGCTCGGTTTGGACCGTGAGCAGTTCACCCGCGTGGCCATGCTTCCGCAGGGCGAGTTCGCGGCGTTCCTCCGGTCGGATCCGAAGGAGCGCGAACGGCTGCTGGAGAGCCTCTTCGGGACTGGGCTCTTCGCCGATGTCGAAGCGCAGCTGACCTCGATGGCGCAGGAGGCTGAGGCAGCGGCCGGCGAGGCCGAGCAGGCGGTCCTCTGGCCGCTCCGCCACCTCGAGTCCGAGCGGGCGGGCCCGCCGGTCCACACGGATCACCCGTGGGAATCGTCGGACGCCGGGGTCTCCTCGGACGCCGGGGTCTCCTCGGACGCGGCCGCCCCCGCGGACGAAGAAGGCGAGGCTCGCTTCGCCTCGGCGATCGCATGGTTCGACGGGCAGGCAGGGCGAGCCGCGGCGGAGATCGAGGAGGCCCGCGGGGATGTGGCCACGGCGCGTGCGGCCGAAGAACAGTGTCGGAGGGCCGTCGAGGACGCCGCAGAGCTTGCTGCTGCCAGGGCCCGCCGTTCCCGCTGGGAGGCCGACGCCGCCCTTCACGGCGACAGGGTCGAGAGGCTGCGGCGCGGAGAAGAGGCGGCACGCCTTCGGACCGAGCTCGAGAACGAGCGGCGTGCCTCCACGGACTGTGAGGACTCGGAGCTCGAGCTCGCGAGGGCCCTGGCCGAGGCTGCGGCAGCGGGCTGGAGCACGCCGGCCGATAGCGAGGTGTCCCCCGCCGCACTGCGTGCCGAGGCGGGCGACGTCCGCGCGCAGGCGGCGGTGTTGGCCGAGCGCATTCCGCTCGAGACGGAGCTCGGGCGGCTTGAGGAGGAACTGCGAAAGGCCACGGTCGAGTCCGAGCGTCAGCGGGGAGCGGTCGCGGCTCTCGCCTCGGAGATCGGCGCAATCGACGGATCCCTGGCGGAGCTCGCGGCCGAACGGAAAAGCCTCGAGCCGTCGGCGGCGCTGCTGAACGCCTCACAGCGTGACGAGCAGGCGGCCCGGGAAATCCTCGTGGCGGTGCAGGAGCACGCCTCGGCGTCGGAGCGTCTGTCGAAGGCCGAGAGCCGTGTGGTCCGCTGCCGGGATGAATCCCTCACGCTTCGGGCTCATTGGCTGGACCTGCGGGAGCAGCGACTCGCGAGCACGGCCTTCGAGCTCGCCGCGGCCCTGCAAGACGGTGCGCCCTGCTCTGTGTGCGGGTCAATGGACCATCCCGCGCCTGCGACTGGAGGGGAGGACCCGCTTCGACTTGTTGATCGCGAGAAGGAGGCCTTCCTCGCCGTGGAACGGGCGCAGCAGCGCGAGTCCGAGGCCGCCTCTGCCCTCACCGACGCAAGGGCTGCTGTGGCCGCCATCGAGGCGCGGGGCGGCGCGACCGACCCAGACAAAGCCGCGAGGCAGCTCGAGGAGGCCGTCCTTGCCCTCCGTTCAGCTGAGGCGGCGCAGAAGCGCCTCGCGGTCGTGACGGAACGGCTTGCAGCGGGCGAGGCACGACGGCGCAGCGCCGCCGACGAGCGGGAGGCCGCCTCGACTGCGCTGTCGCTTGCAGTGGCGGACGCCGAGCGTCTCGGAAAGGAGACGCAACGGCTTACACGCGAGCTGGCCGAGTGGCGCGAAGGCTGGCCCAGCCTTGAAGCCCGCCATGCCGCGCTCGCCGCCATCGTGCGGGCCCTCGAGCCCCTCGCCGACGCGGCGGGGAATGCCGCCGCGGCCCGCGGGCGTCTCGGGGAGGCGCGCTCGGCCCTCGGCCTGGCCCTTGCTTCCAGCCCGTTCGCCGATGCCCGCGCCGCGCGCGCCGCGTTGCTGGGTGACAGCGAGGCGCAGGAGCTCCGTTCCGCGATCACGGCCCACGACGCGGAAGAACAGGCTATCGCCGCCCTTCTCACGTCCGCGGCGGCGGTCAGGGCAGTTGCGGAGGAGGCCAGGGCAGCCGCGGCGGAGGAAGGCTTCTCAGAGTCGGGGGAGCAGGACGGCGTGGAGGACCGCTTCGCCGCAGCCTCGGCCCGTTTGGCAGAGGCCGAGGCCCGGCTCGCGGCCGCCCATGCCGCAGAGCACGCGGCCGCAGCCGGGCGGAACCGCTGCGAGCGGCTCAGGTCCGCCTTCCTCGAGGCACTGCCTCTGCTCAAGACCGCGAAGGCCCGCGCGGACCTGCTGGGAGAACTCCAGCGGACGGCGCGGGGGAGCGGCGACAACCGGCTCCGGATGTCCCTCCATCGGTACGTCCTCGCCGCGCGACTCGAGCTGGTGGCAGTCGCTGCGAGCGAGCGCCTCGCGGTGATGAGCGACGGCCGCTTCAGCCTCGAACACAGCGATGCGCTCGCCGCGCGCGGCGCCGCGTCGGGGCTGGGCCTCGAGGTCCTCGACGCCTGGACTGGGCAGCGCCGTGACCCGGCCACGCTGTCTGGCGGCGAATCGTTCATGGCCTCGCTGGCCCTGGCCCTCGGACTCGCGGACGTGGTGCAGCACGAGGCGGGCGGGATCGACATCGAGACGCTCTTCGTCGACGAAGGCTTCGGAACACTCGACGAGCAGACCCTCGAACAGGTCATGGAGGCGATTGAGGGTCTCCGCGACGGAGGTCGGATCGTTGGCCTCGTGAGCCACGTGCCGGAACTCAAGCTCCGCATCCCAGCCCAGATCCGAGTGACCAAGGGGCGTTCCGGCTCGACGCTCGAGGTTGTCACCGGCTTGGAGGGGGTTCCGTCCGCCTCTGTCCGAGACCTCGCGGCAGTCTGAATCTCCGCCCCGATGTTCCGCGGTCTAGGATGGGGGTGTTTCCGGGTCGGGCGTGACGGGAGGCAGGGACGTCGCGCATGAGGTGAGGTGTACCTCGTGTCGATCCGTGTTTCCGTCCTGTCGCGTTACAAGGTCCTGCCCGATCTGGCGGGCCCCGGCTTTCTTCCCCTAGGCCTTATCGCGCGCCTGCCCCTTGCGATGCTGACCATCGGAACCCTGACCCTGGTCTCGGTGATGTCCGGTTCCTACGCCCTCGCGGGACTGTCGGCGGGCGCCGTGGGGGTCGGCTCGGCGGTCGGGGCCCCGATCCTGGGCGCCCTTGCCGACCGCATCGGCCAGAGGGCGGTCCTCCTGGCGGCGGCCGGCCTCAACTCCGGGGCGGTGATCGCCGTCGTCCTGTGTTCGCTGCCGCTCTCGGGAGGAGCGGCGAGCCCCGCACCAGTTGTCGTCTCGGCGCTCGCCGCCGGCCTCACCACGCCGCAGGTGGGCCCCTTCGCTCGGGCGCGCTGGATAGGCCTCACGGACGGCAGAACCCTCAAAGCGCTCGAACTGGACGCCGCGCTCTCCTACGAGGGCACCGCCGACGAGATCACGTTCGTCCTCGGACCGGCGCTCGTCGGCGTCCTGGGCGCGGGGATCGCGCCCTGGTTCCCGCTGGCGGCCGCGGCCCTCCTCACCGCGATGTTCGTGACGTGGTTCGCGCTGCACCCGACGGCGCACGCGGCCCGACCACTGGCGCCCCACGACGTCCCGCGCGTCTCGGGCCGAGAGTGGGCCGTGGTGCTTGTCCCCGTTGCGGCCATGATCGCGATGGGCGCCTTCTTCGGAAGCACACAGGCGGCGCTCACCGCGTTCGCCGGCGAACACGGGTCTCCGGACCTCGGCGGACTCCTCTATGCGGCGGTCGGGCTGACGTCGGCGGTCGCGGCACTGAGCGTCGCAGCATGGCCGACGGCGTTCAGCCTCGCCGCACGGTGGGTCGCGTGTGCGGCGGCGATGCTCGTGTTCAGCCTCACGCTGTTCGCGCCCGACGGGATGACGTCCATGACGGCGGCGCTCCTGCTGGTGGGCATCCCCGTGGGCCCCATCATGGTCACCGTCTTCGGCATCGGCGGGCGGGTCGCTCCCGTGGGAAGGACCAGCACGGTGATGACCGGTCTCGCGAGCGGCATCGTCGCGGGCACGGCGCTCGGTTCGGCGCTCGGCGGCCAGCTCGCGTCCCAGGGTGGGTCCTCCCTCGCCTTCGCCGCGCCGGTAGCTGCGGGAGGCGCGCTCCTCGCCTTGGGGCTCGCCGTCGTCGTCATGCGTCGTGGCTGACGCCGCGCACGGCTTCCCAGACGGCCTTCATCCGCGGCGCACGGAGCACGGCGATCAGCCGAGCGAATGGGCGATGCGTCGGGCCGCCTCCTGAAGGTGGCCCCCGATCTTCTCCGTGTCCATGTTGCCGCCCAGATGGACGACGGCGATCGCCGACGGCCGCTGCCGGGACGGTACGATGGGCGCGGCGATCGAGAAGACGCCGGGGATCACCTCGTCGTGGCTGATGGCGAACCCGCGCTCGCGGGCCGCGTCGGCTTCGGGGCGGTAGGGGATATCCGGCATCCGGCGTTCCCACTCGGTCCGCCCGACCGCGGACTGGATGGCGATGCTCGGAGCGCCCGAGGCGATGCTGTGACGGGTACCGGGGCGCTGCGCGATCGCCGTGCCGTTGTGGCGGGGTTCAACAGTGGCAAGCGTGACGCAGTCGGCGTGGTCCCACACGACAACGAAGGCGGTCATGCCGAGTTCGTCGGCCAGCCCGCCCAGTTCGGGCGCGGCGGCCGTCTGGAGGTCACGGGCCACGCCTCGGGCGAGGACTGCCAGGCCGACTCCGGGTTGGAGTCGTCCGGAGTCATCGCGCTCGATGAGCGAATGGTCTTCGAGAGTGCGGATGATCCTGTAGGCGATGGAGCGGTGGACGCCGAGCGACTCCGCCAGTTCGGCGATGGTGAGCGGAACCCGCGAGTCGGCCAGGATCTCGAGTGCCCGCAGGCCCCGGGATAGGGTCTGTGAGTGGGCCGCTGTCTCCGTGGCGTGCGGCATGGGTGCGCTCCTTTGCTGCGGACTGCACGGCTGACGAGGCCTTGTGCTCCCTCGCGCAGTCCCCTAAAGTAAATGTGTTCGATATCGGCACAGGAAATTCTATTATCGAACGCATTTCATTATTGACCAACCTTGAGGATCCGACAAGGGGCGTTGCCCATGTTCGCCCAGCCAGGAGCGCTCCCCGAGCGGCCGGGTCGGACCGTGCGTTCGAGGTCGCATCACTTCCGGGGGAGCTTGGGTCGCTTTGCGACCGGTGTCGCCATCGTGACGTTCGACGGTGCGACGAAGCGCCACGGCATCACGGTCAACTCGTTCACCTCGGTCTCTCTGGACCCCCCGCTTGTGCTGGTGAGCATTGCGCGCCACACGCGGGCTCATGACGAACTTGCCGGACGCCCATTCTCGGTGAACATCCTCGGGGCCGAGCAGGAGGCTCTCGCCCGCCACTTCGCGGGCCAGCCGGGCGTGGAGCCCGTGTGGGTCGAGAGCCCGCTCGCCCCGCGCCTCGCGCGTGTGCTGGCCTATTTCGAATGCAAGCCGTGGGCGGCCTACGACGGCGGCGACCACACTCTGTACCTGGGCGAAGTGGTGGACTTCGGCTACCGCTCGGGAGACGCCCTCGCCTTCGCGAATGGCCGTTTCACCACGATTCCCGAAAGCCAGCTCGGCGTCGAAGACCTGCTCTGACCATCCGCTCGAGGACGAAGGGAAAGACGATGGGCATCCGAACCGGTCAGCAATTCCTGGACAAGCTCAACTCGATGCGGCCCCACCTCGTGATCGATGGCGAGGTCGTCTCGGAGAACCTCACGGAGCATCCCGCGTTCAGGGGTCTTGCCCGAACGTACGCGCACTTGTTCGACCTGCAGCACGACCCCCAGTACCAGAGCGTGCTGACCTATCCGTCGCCGTCGACGGGAGACCCCGTCAACGCGTCCTTCCTCGTTCCGCGGACCAAGGAGGATCTCGAGAGACGACGCGGAGCCATGTCGGTCTGGGCCCAGTACTCGAACGGCTTCCTCGGCCGCACGGGCGACTACATGAATTCCGCGCTCACCGCCCTCGCCTCGGCCAAGAAGTTCTTCGCCGGGGCCGATCCGGTGTTCGGTGAGCGCGTGGAGGCGTACTACGAGATGGCACGCGAGCAGGACCTGCTGGCCACCCATACACTCATTCCGCCCCAGGCCAACCGCTCGGTGTCCGGTTCGGAGCAGCTCGGCGGGCAGCTCGCCGCGCGCGTTGTCGAGGAGCGCGACGACGGCGTTGTCATCCGGGGCGCGCGCATGCTCGCCACGATCGCGCCGATCGCCGACGAACTCCTGGTCTTTCCCTCGACGCTGCTCCGCGCGACGCCCGAGGATGCCCCGTACTCCTTCGCGTTCGCCATCCAGAACGACGCCCCAGGGCTGCGGTATCTGTGCCGTGCCGGACTCCATCACGGCGGAGGCCGCCACGACGAGCCGCTCGCGAGCCGCTTCGAGGAGGTAGACGCCGTCGTAGTCTTTGATGACGTCTTCGTCCCTGACGAGCGCGTCTTCATGCTCGGGCATCCCGAACTGTGCAACCAGTGGTACTCGGACACCGGCGCGGGGGCGCTCATGACCCACCAGGTCGTGACCCGCACGCTCGCCAAGAGCGAGTTCTTCCTGGGCCTCGCCTCGGAGATTGCCGCGTCCATTGGCATCGACGGGTTCCAGCACATCCAAGAGGACCTTGCCGAGCTCATCAGAAACGTGGAGATCGGCCGGGCCTTCGTCGTGGCCTCCGAGGCGCAGGCCGAGCTGAGCGACGACGGTGTCATGCTGCCCCACTGGCCCACGCTGAACGCAGCCCGCAACTGGTATCCGAAGGCCTCGCAGCGCTATCCGGAGATCATCCGGAAGTTCTGCGCTTCGGGGCTCATGGCGCTTCCCGGCGAGGCCGACCTCGGCGTGGCGCGTGAGGACATCGAGATGTATCTGCAGGGCAAGTCCCTCACCGGCCCCGAACGTCTCCGCCTGTTCAAGCTCGCGCTGGACGCTTCCGTCTCAGGCTTTGCGGGACGCCAGTCGCTCTATGAGTACTTCTTCTTCGGCGATCCGGTCCGGATGGCCGGCGCGCTCGTCAACGGCTACGACCGCGAGCCGCTGCGCGCCCGGGTGAGGGAGCTGCTGCAACGTGAGGACTGAGGCGCTCGTGTGCCCCGACTCACACATCCTGTATCCTCACCATTAGTGACCGACCAATCGGTCACTAATTCGTCCCACCATCCCTTCTGGGCTCGCACCCCTGAGAACGACGGAGTTCGCATGACCCACACCACGAGCGACGCTGCAGCGCGCTCCGGCCAGCTGTCCCGAGAGGAACGGAGGGTCCTCGCCGGCACGCTCGTCGGCACCACCATCGAGTGGTACGACTTCTTCATTTACGCACAGGCCGCCGGCGTCGTCCTGGCGCCCCTGTTCCTCGCACCTGTCGCGAAGGACAATGCTGGGCTCGCCCAGGTGCTGTCCTTCGCGACGATCGGCATCTCGTTCCTCTTTCGCCCTCTCGGCGCCATCGTCGCAGGACACCTCGGCGATCGACTCGGGCGGAAGAAGATGCTGGTCTTCACGCTCATCCTCATGGGCCTGTCCACCTCGCTCATCGGCATCCTGCCGACGTATGCCCAAGCAGGGATCGCAGCACCCGTCCTGCTGATCCTCCTGCGGGTGATCCAGGGCTTCTCGGCGGGTGGCGAATGGGGCGGGGCCGCCCTCATGGCGGTTGAGCACGCCCCGCGAGGCCGGCGCGGCTACTTCGGCGCCTACCCCCAGATCGGCGTTCCGATCGGAATGATCCTGGCCACGTTCACCCTGTGGCTGCTCACCGCCGTGATGGGCCCGGCGTTCGGGGAGTGGGGGTGGCGCATCCCGGTCCTCCTCTCGATCGTGCTCATCGTGGTCGGCTACCTGATCCGCCGAGCGGTCGAGGAGAGCCCGGTCTTCACGCAAATGCTCGAGCGGCGCAAGGAATCGTCCGCGCCGCTCGGCCAGCTGTTCCGCTACAACCTCAAAGAAGTTGTCCTCACGGCCGTCATCTTCATCGCGAACAACGCGGCCGGCTACCTGCTCATCGCCTACTTCTCCACGTACGCCGCCAAGACGCTCAAGATGGACCAGGCCACGGTGCTGCTCGCCACCACGCTCGCCTCCTTCGGCTGGCTCGGCTTCACGCTCTGGGGCGGGGCCCTTTCTGACAGGCTTGGCCGGATCCGGACGTTCCAGATCGGCTACGGTTTCCTCGCCATCTGGGCCGTGCCGATGTGGTTCCTCATCGATACCAAGAACATCGTCTGGTACTTCGTGGCGCTCTTCGTCATGACGCTGGGGCTGGGCCTGAGCTACGGCCCGCAGTCCGCCCTCTATGCGGAGATGTTCCCCGCCAAGGTCAGGTACTCGGGCGTCTCCATCGGCTATGCGCTGGGTGCGATCCTCGGCGGGGCGTTCGCGCCGATGATTGCAGAGATGCTCATGAACGAGTTCAAGGCGTCCTGGACGATCGGCGTGTACATCGCCATCGCCGCCGTCGTCTCGTTCATCGGGGTGTGCCTGGTGAAGGAGACCAAGGGCGCGGACCTGCACGTGGCGGAAGCCCACGCCGAATACGCGCAGGAGCAGGGGCCAGCGAACTAGGCGGTAGGGGCGGTGCTCGCGTCGCTGATCGCGCGGCTTCTGACGTTCGAAATGTGAGCGAGCATCGCCTCCCGCGCCTTCGCCGGCTCTCCGGCTTCGAAGGCTTCGAGGATGCGGGTGTGTTCGGCGATCGCATGTTCGGCGTCAGTCACGCCGAGATTGCCGAAGAACCGAAAACGCTGCACTTGGCCGCCGAGCGCGTTGTACGCGTTGAGCAGGAACCTGTTGTGGGCGTTCTGGGCGATGATCCGATGGAACCGCTCGTCGGCCTCCCAGTAGGCCCCGTACTCAGCGAAGGTTGGACCGGTGGGGGCGCCACGCAGGTCGTCTACGGCCTGTTCGAGCTCTGCCAGGACGGCGGGCGTCACGTGGGCACACGCGCGCTCGGCGATCGGGGGCTCCAGGACGGAGCGGGAATCCATGAGCTCGTCCAGCTCGTCTGCCGTGAAGAGCGGAGCGACCCGATACCCCTTGAGGGCCTCGCGACGCACCAGCCCTGTGGCCTCGAGGCGAGCGAGGGCCTCGCGGATGGGGGTCTGGGAGACTTCGAGTTCCTGCGCCATCCGGTCGATGCCGATCCCGGCGCCGGGCTCGAGCCGACCGTCCATGAGGGAGGCGAGCAGCTCTTGGTAGACGTAGTCGGCCAGGAGCTGGCGGTTGGCCGGGCGGCGGCCCCCGGAGACGGCGGGCATGCGGGTGATCCTATCGTGTTGTGCTGGGGGGAAGCGGGTCAGATGACGGTGCCGGGCCGTCGATGACGACGGCCCGGCACACGCTTGCGGCATTGGTTGTGGCCCTTTGGGCGCAACCTGTCTTAGTGGAGCGGCGTCACCGGCTCATCGAGCATCTCGTCCGACTTCGAGGTGCGGAAGAACTTGGTGAGATAGATCATCACCGCGGCGACGAAAGCGAACACGCCGAGCGAGACCACGCCCCACGCACCGCTGGCGGTTGGCATCGCATCGTTGAAGGCCGTCCGCATGAGCGGGGCGACGAATCCGCCGAGGTTGCCGAGCGAGTTGATGAGGCCGATGCCGGCGGCCGCCGCCGCGCCCGTGAGGAACGAGGTCGGGTAGGCCCACGTGATCGGTCCGACCGAGAGGAAGCTCGCGACCGCCAGCGTGATGAACACGATTCCGAGGAAGGGCTGGTTGCTCACGCCGGCCCAAGCCGAGCCGATGATGAAGAGGCCTGTTCCGATGTAGAACAAGGTGCCCCAGTTGCGCCGGCGGGCAATCGTGTGCGCAGCCCGGCCGAAGTAGTAGCAGGCGAACAGGCCCACCAGCCACGGGATCGCCGAGACGAGCCCGACTTCCCAGCCGACCTTCTTGCCCAGGAGCCCCGCGACCTCCTGCGGGAGGTAGAACGTGGTGCCATAGACGGCGATCTGCAGGGCGAAGTAGATGACCGTGAAGTACCAGACCTTCCAGTTGGCCATGGCGCGCCAGATGCCTTGGGGTCCGTCCTCGGTGCGGACCTGGTCCTCGACCGCCATCGCGCTCGAAAGCGCCGCCTTCTCGTCGTCGTTGAGGAACTTCGCCTGGGCAGGGCTGTTGGTGAGGAAGAAGACCGCCGCGATGCCCACGATGATGGCCAGCAGGCCTTCGACGAAGAACATCACCTGCCATCCGCGGGCGAAGCCGAGCGCGTCGCCGAAGCTGATGAGGCCGCCGCTCAGCGGGGCGCCGATCATCTGCGAGAACGGTTGCGCGAGGTAGAAGATCGCGAACATCTGCACGCGGACCTTGTTCGGGAACCACTCGGAGAGATACATGATCACGCCGGGGAACAGGCCCGCCTCGGTCACGCCGAGCAGGAAGCGCAGGACGTTGAACATGACGTCGTTCGTGGTGAACGCGAACGCGGCCGCCACGATGCCCCACGTGATCGAGATGCGGGCGAGCCAGAAGCGCGCGCCGAACTTCTTGAGCAGGAGGTTGCTCGGGACCTCGAAGATGGCGTAGCCGATGAAGAAGATGCCGGCGCCGAGGGCGAACGCAGCGTCCCCGACGCCTCGGTCGGCCTTGAGCGCGGCCTGCGCGAAACCGACGTTCGTGCGGTCCAGGAAGGCCACGAAGTACAGGATCACGAGCATCGGCATGAGGTGCCGTGCCGCCTTGGAGATGGCGGACTTGAGGGTAGTGCCCTGTGCGGACAGGGTGGCTGCCCGATCGGGGGAGGTGGACACTTCAGCTCTCCTTTGAGATGAACTACTCAGGATGGGTAGGGATCAGTGCTGGATCAGGGATCAGTGCTGGATCAGCGAGACCACGCCGAAGGCGACGAGCACAAGGCCGATCGCCAGGAACGCGAGGCGGGACTTGGTCCAGGTGCCGAACATGGACTTCATCAGGCGGCCTAGTGCATGTAAAGGCCGCCGTCGACGTTCAGGGTCTGACCCGTCACGAAACCGGCGTCTTCGCTGATGAGGTAGGCGATCGCAGCGGCGATGTCGCGCGGAGTGCCAATCCGCGGCAGAACGCCGTCGGCCGCCATCGCGGTCTTGCGCTCTTCGGTGAGGGTGCCGCCCATGATGTCCGTGTCGATCGGACCGGGGGAGATCACGTTGACGGTGACCCCCTCGGGGCCGAGTTCGCGGGCCACGCTGCGCGAGAAGCCGATGATGCCGGCCTTCGCCGCGGAGTAAGGGGTCTTGCTGTAGGTCCCGCCGCCGCGCTGGGCGGAGACGGAGGCGAGGCTCACCACCCGGCCGACGCCGTGCCTGACCATCGACTCGACGGCGCGGCGGGTCGCGTAGTGCACACCGTTGAGGTTGATGTTCATCACGCGGTTCCACTCCTCGGCAGTGACCTCGAGGTACGGGACCGGCGAGGACACACCTGCGAGGTTCACGAGCGCGACGATCTGGGGGAGGGCACCCTCGAGCTCGTCGAACGCAGCCCGGACCTGAGCCTCGTTCGAGACGTCCGCGCCCGCACCTGCGGCCTTGACGCCATGCTCGACGGCGATCTCCTCGGCAACCTTCTTGGCGGCGTCGGCGTCCAAATCGATGATGCCCACGTTCCAGCCGCGCTCGGCCAGGTAATGGGCCGAGGCGCGTCCGATGCCGCGAGGCGACGCGGCACCCGTCAGGACGACGGTGCGGGACTCGGGAAAGTCAGTCATTGAAGTTCTCCTGGAAGATCAGTTGATCGGTGCGGGGCCGAGCTCGTCCATGAGCTTCTTGATGGCCACGTACGCCTTGTTGCGGTACGCCACCAGCTCGGGGATGCGGTCGGCAGGGACGTTCAGGTACCCGGCACCGGACTTGGTGCCGAACTTGCCGGCGTCGACGAGCTCACGGAGCGACTCGGGCGTGGCGAAGCGCTCAGGCCAGCGCGTCTGGAGCGACGCGTAGCAGAACGCGTACACGTCGAGCCCGGCCATGTCCGCGATCGCGAACGGGCCGAAGGCCGGGAGGCGGAAGCCAAAGGTGGTGCGGACGATCGTATCGATGTCCTCGGGGGTCGCGATGCCCTCCTCGACGATCTGCGTCGCCTCGTGGAACAGCGCGTACTGGAGGCGGTTGAGCACGAAGCCGGTCGAGTCCTTGACCCGCGCGCTCTCCTTGCCGGTCGA
>NZ_JBQCGQ010000049.1:0-31768 GCF_051955515.1 Sinomonas sp. | reverse complement strand
ACGCTCGAGCAGCTGCTTCTCGCGCTGCATTCCGGCCACGTTCTCCCAAAGGTCCCTGGGGAGGACCCGTCCGCCGAGCTGCGCAAGCGGCTCGAGCTCGGCACGCTGCACCGGGATCTGCCGCTCGAAGAACCTCAGGTTCTTGACGTCCTTGAAGCCCCGGTTCCGGAAGGCGTTGACCCGCGTCTCCGTGTCCGGCATGAGGGCCGAGAGCTTCGTGAGGCCGAGCGGTGCCATGCGATGCTCGAGAGCCGCGAGCAGCGCCGTACCGATCCCGCGGCTGCGCCACTCGGGCAGTGTCGCGAGGAAGACGATCCACCCCTGCTCATGCGCCGCGCGTGCCACCGCTGCTCCGACGAGCTCCTCGCCGTGGACGGCTACAACCGCGTAGTCCGCCTGGCAGCTCGCGAGCACCTCGGAGAGCGAGTACACGGGCTCGATCCCGGACTCGGTCATCGCGCTCCACAGGTGGAGGATTCCGTCGAGGTCCGAGGAGTGGAAGTCCCGGATCCGCCAAGTGGTCATGGTCGTGCTCCTTCGCGCGGCGAGAGGCGGTCGAGGTGAGTCTAGCGGCGGACGACGACGGCCGGGTTGCGGTTGCGTAGCGCGCTCAAGTCTGGAGATGCCGGACGAGATCCCCGAGGTCGCGCCGAAGACGGGCGTACCGGGCCGCACCGATCGCCGTGCTCCACTCGGCCTCGATGCGGGCGATCTCGGCATCCACTGCCGCCGCGGCCTGCAGACCGCGCGCCGAGGCCCGTACGAGCGACGCGCGGGCATCCTTCGGGTCGGGGATGCGCTCAGCGTAGCCGGCCTCCACGAGACCCTGGACCAGGACGCTCGCGGTCTGCTTGGTGACTCTGGCCTGCTCTGCCAGATCGGTCACGCGGGAGCCACTTGGGGCAACGCGGCGGAAGAGCCTGGCCTGCGCCGGAGTGATGTCGAAGCCGGACCGCGCGAGTGCCGCGAAGATCCGATCCTCGAGCGCGCGGTACGGGAAGCGCAGCAACAGGCCGATATTCAGGTCTTCGGCGGCCATCCCACCCCTTGTCTTCCCGCTTCGGACGAGCCCATAATTAGTCAGTCTTTCTGACTAGTTTATCGGGACCCGGCCCAGGAGGCCGCCATGAACCTCGTCACCCAGCTCGCCGCCGGACTCTTCGCGCTCACGCTCGCCGCCGTGGGGATCCTCGAGATCTTCTTCCACCGCGATCAGCGCTTCCACTCGGTGTTCTACATCGAGCCCGGCGAGGAATCAGCGGTCCGCATGTGGGCCATGAACGTGGGGGCGTACAACATCGTGACGGCCCTCGGCCTGGCGATCGGCCTCTGGCTCGTGAACGCCGGCAGCCCGACAGCGCAGCCCGCGGGGGCCGGCATCGTGCTCTTCGCCCTGGGAGCACACCTGCTTCTCGGCCCGTGGCTCAGCGTGACCGAGCCACGGCTGTGGAGGAGCGCGATCGGCCAGGCGTCACTGCCGCTCGTCGGCCTCGTCGCGTTCCTGCTGGCGGGCTAGGACGCGAGCTCGCCGGGACGCCAAGGCGAGCAGCAGCGTGGCGACGGCGCCCGCCGTCGTCATCAGCACCGCCATCGGGAGCGCCGTGTCCGCGCCGCCGATCCCGGAAAGCGGCGACACCAGCGCGCCGAAGACGAACTGGGCAAAGCCGAGACCCGCGGAGCCGCTGCCGGAGACGTGCCGGACGGCGCCCAGCGCGAGAGCAGTCGAATTGCCCATGATGAACCCGACCGTGGAGACGGCGAGCCAGATCGGCACGGCGAGCAGCCAGCGCGGGCCGGGGAGGAGCGCGACGACGAGTGTCAGAACGCAGAATGCGAACAGCGTGGGGACCGCCACGCGGACCGTTCGCAGCGGCCCGACCGTGCGGGCCAGCCGGGAGGAGATGTAGCCGGACGTGATGAGGCCCGCGGCGTTGAGCCCGAACGCGAGGCCGTAGCCGACTGCACTGAACCCCATGACGTTCTGGTACACGAAGCTCGACGCGGAGATGTAGGTCATCATGACCGCGAACGTCGTGGCGAAAAGGGCGGCGAACAGGAGGTAGCGGGGCACGCGGGCCACCTGCGCGAGGCCTCCGAGGAGGCTCGCGCCGTGGCGTTGTTCGGGGGGTCGCGTCTCGCGGAACACGAGGGCAACGGCGCACATCATGAGCGCGAACAGGCCGGCGAGCGTCCACATCACCCCGCGCCAGCCGAAGGGCCCTTGAAGGAAGGCGCCGATGGAGGGGGCCAGGATCGGGGCAATCCCGCCCACCGTCATCATGAGGCTCATGGTCCGGGCCGTCTCGGAGTCGTGCGTGAGGTCCACGATGATCGCTCGGGCGATCACCACGCCGGCCGCGCCGCCGAGCCCTTGACCGAGCCTGGCCGCGATGAGCACCTCGATGGACGGTGCGGCGGCCGCGAGGACCGACGAGGCCAGCGCGAGCACGTTGCCGCATAAGAGCGGCACGATCCGGCCGTGCCGATCCGAGAGGGCGCCGAATCCGAGCTGCCCGAACGCCATGCCGATCAGGAACCCGGTCAGCGTGAGCTGGACGCCCGAAGCCGTCGCGGCGAACTCCTGCTGGACGCGGGGAAAGCCTGGAAGGTACAGGTCGGTGGCAAACGGGGCCGTCATCGCGAGGAAGGCGAGGACGAGCAGCCATGCCGTGCTCAGATTGCCGGAACGATTCAGGGCAGGCAACGGCATTAGGCCAGCCTACGCCCCTCCAGCACCTCCGGATGCTCGACCACGTAGCGGCGGAGGCCGCCCTTTCGCGGCACCCTCACGGGCTCTGGCCACCGCGGGAGGAGGGAGTCCCCGAGGGTGACCCCACGCAGCTTCCGCCCGATGAGCGGGACGACCCAATCACTCATCCACTCCCGCTGCGCGGCGAGCCACTCGCGCGCGTTCCGCGGCTCGAGCGGCTCCCAGGCCTTCGGTTTGAACGACGTAGGCACGCCGAGATGCGCCAGCACCTGCCGTGCGAGGAACTTGTGACCGGCCGTGGACATGTGCAGCCGATCGGAATCCCACATGCGCTTGTCGTTGTACTCGTCGAAGCACCAATAGTCCACGAGGACCGCCCCGTGTTCGCGCGCGAGCTCGCGCACCCGCGCGTTGTACTGCCAATTGCGCCGGCGCAGGGGCTCGAGCAGCGGGTTGACCTTGACGTCGTAACCCGTGAAGAGCACGAGCGTTGCGCCGGTCCCCGCCAGCCGGTCCACGAGGCCGGTGTAGTCCTCGAGAAGCCGATCCATGTCCGTTCCGAGGTCGAGGATGTCGTTGCCGCCCGCATACAGGGTGACGAGCGTGGGCTCGAGAGCGAGGGCCCTCTCGAGCTGCTCGTCGATGATGTGGCGGAGCCGCTTCGACCGGATGGCCAGGTTGGCGTATTCCCAGCCCTTCTCGTGCTTCGCGAGCTTCTCGGCGACCCGGTCCGCCCAGCCGCGGACGCCGTTGGGCAGGTTGGGGTTCCGATCGCCCACGCCCTCGGTGAAGGAGTCGCCGAGGGCAACAAACCGCCGTCGAACGCTTCCGCCCACTCGGGCACTGTAGGCAGGCTCGGCCACGCTCAGGCGACGCCCGGGCGACGAACAGGTGAACGAGCCCCTACTTGACGCAGGGGACTCCCCCGCCTTGGAGCACGCTCGACCAGTCGCCTGCGTCGAAGGTTGCAGAGGACGACGGCGACGGATGGGCTGGCGCCTGTTGCGCGGCGGAGTCTTGCTGCGCCGGAGCCGGCGCTTGCTGGGGCCCAGAGTTCTGGGCACCTGAGTCCTGGGCTCCTGAGTTCTGGGCTCCTGAGTTCTGAGCTCCTGAGTTCTGCGCGGGGCTCGAAGCCTGCGTCGGCGTCGGCTGGGGGGACAGCAGCTGGGCGACCTGGGCCTGGACCGCGGCCTTGTCCACGATGTTCACCGACTCGCCGGTATCCGAGGTGCCGAACTGCACGATCGGCATCGTGACGAACTTGATGTGCCCCGATGTGAGCTGGGTGGCCTTGAGGCCGAAATCGATGAGATTGAGCCCCTGGTCCACCGCCATCTTGTCCTTGACGGCGTTGAGAATGCCCTCGACCTTGTTGAGATCTGTGAACGTGTTCTTCGACTTGAGCTGCGTCAGGAGCGAGGAGATGAACGCCTGCTGGCGCCGCTCGCGATCGAGGTCCGTGAGGGACACCCCGGAGCCGGAGGTGTCCCGGCGCTGGCGGACGAAGGCGACGGCCTGCTGCGCGCTCAGCTGCTGGACTCCGGCCTTGAAGTCCGCACCCGAATAGGTGTCCTGCGTGGCTTCCTGGAGGCAGACCGTGATCGGTGCGAGCGCCTTGGCGACGTCAAGGAACGCGCCCATCGTGACCTCCACAAAGTGGTCGATCTTGATGTTGAGGAAGTTCTGGACCGTCTGGATCTCCGCCTTGCGGCCGTCATCGCGGGCCTCCTGGTAGATCTGCGAGTCGGTCTTGCCCTGCGGATCGGCCTTGAGCTTCGTCATGGCCTCGTCCATCGCATACCCATAGGCCTGCTTGATCTTGCCCTGCGCCACGCCATCGGGCGAGCCGGCGAGATCCACGTAGTCGTCGCGGGGAACCGAGATGACGGTCGCCTGGCTGCCGTCCTTCGGGACATGCAGAACCATGATGACGTTGCTGTTGTACCCGCCGTCGGACGAATCGCCAGAGTGGAGCGCGTCGTACTCCTCCTGGCTCAGCGGATTGCCATTCTCGTCGAGGCGGCTGTCGAGACCCATCACCAGGATGTTGACGTCCTGGTCGAGCCCCGCTCCGCCATTGAGCGCCTGAGACCGACGGACACCGTTCTCGAAGTTGAGGTAGGTCGTCAGCGCGAAGATGCCGCCTCCGAGCACCAGGGCAATCACCAGGGCGATCGACAGCACGACGATCCGTCGCCTGCGGAACATGCGCCGTCGGTCGCGCGCAACGAGCTGTCCGTAGAGGTTGTGCCACGGCTCACTGATCTGGTGGCCCGCCTCCCGGGCGTCGGGCGTGCGCGGCATGCAGCTCCTCAGGTCGGCGTTCGTCGCAGCGCGCCACTGGGACGCGCGGGCCCAACCTAGGCGCGCAAACTCTGTGGAAGCTGAAAAATTGCTCCCTGTCAGCCGAGCGGCGCGCGGAGGACGATGTCCACCGGGTTGGCCTGCGAGACCGGACCGCCTTCCGCCGACGACTCGAGCAGGCCCGAGCGGTTGGTGCGCTTGTCGCGGAGGATCTCGGTGACGGAGCCCAGATGGCGTGAGAGGTCGATGACATTCTCCGGCGCAGCGAGCAGCAGCTGGAAGCCGAACTCGTGCAGCGCCGAGATGCCGGCCCCCGCGAACTCCTCGGACGCCAGGACGAAGGCCTCGTCCATCATCACGGTTCCGTACGTGGTGAAGCCCTGCTCCGCGATCCCCAGCTGGTAGCTGAGCGCGGCGGCCATGATGAACGCGGTGAAGCGCTGCCGCTCGCCGCCGGACATGCTCCCGGTGTCCGAGTGCACGAAGACCTCGTCGCGCACCCCTTCGGGAGTCGACACGGCGCGGTGCTCCTTGCACGAGATGAACACGTGCGTGCGCACGTCCAGCACTTCGGCCCGCCAGCGCCGGTCCTCCGCGGAGTGCGAGCCGAGGCGCTTCACGAGGGTCTCGAGCGTCTTGTAGCGCGCGGTGAGGACGTCCTCGTCGGGTGACCCCGCGCCGTCGCCCGCGTGCCGCGCCTTGAGCGCCGAGACAATCGCGTCCTTGAACTGGCGCGCGGAGGCCGGGACGGTCTGCTTGATGTCGAGCTCGAGGTAGCTGCCTTCGTGGAAGCCGACTCCTCCGAGGATGCCGTTCAGCGGCAGGATGCGGGCCGAGATGGCCCGCCGCTCCTCGTCCAGGAGGTGCAGGAGCGTGCTGAACGACTCGTGCGTGCGCTGCTGGAAGAACCTGCGGAACTCGGCCTCCTGTGCCGGAAGCCCGTCCGAGACGATCTCGTGATACCGCGCCTCAAACGCCCCGGCCGCGGCGACCGACACGCCGTGGTCGGCCGACACCCCCGGCCCCCATTCACGCTCGAACCCCTCGAAAATGCGCGTGAGCCGCTCCGCCGCGGCCTGCCCGCGGCCCTCCGCAACGTGCAGTTCCTCGAGGAGCCTGGCGCGGACCTCGGAAGCGAGCGCGTCCAGGGCGTGCAGTTCAGTGAGCTCGGCGGTTGGCTCGAAGTAGGACGCGAGGGCTTCGACCTCGGCATCCGACGGCGGTGCCTCCTCGAGCCGCACGCGAGCCGCCTCGAGGAGGCGGCTCGCGGCGGTCGCCGCTGCGTCGAGGTGCCGGTGCTCGCTCTGCAGGACGGCAGCCGTCTCGGTGGAGCGCTGGTGGTCTGCCCGCGCCTCCTCGACCTTCGCCCGGAGCGGCTCGAGGTCCGCCTGCGCCGCGCGCGCGTCCTCGAGCCGACGCTCGGCGCGCCGGAGCTCGTCCTCCGCCACCGCCGCCGACACTTCCTCCCACGCGCGCTGGTCCGAGGCCACGCGGCGCAGTGCCTCGAGCCGGCGGGCCATGCCCTGATGCGAGTCCTCGCTCGCCTGGGCTGCTTCGGCCGCCCGCTCGAGGGTCGCCTCAAGGTCGGAGATGCGCGCCGTCAAGTCAGCGACCTTCGCCGCATTGTCGAAGCCGAGCACCCAGTCCTGGCGGGACGCGAAGCGGTCATCCTTCTCGACCGTCCCGCGGTGACGCTTCACGACTCCGCCGAGGCTCAGCCCGCGGTCGAGCCGCGCGAGCTCCTCGGGATCCTCCACGCACGGGTACGCGAAGTCCACCGCGATGCGCTCCCGGACGTAGGTTCCCGCCTCCCCCTCGAGGACCTGGAGCTTGGTGAGGAGGTCGTCGCCGCGGACGTCGTCGAGGGCCGCTGCCGCGCCCGACACGGCCACCGAGAGGTCGACCACCCGCAGAGCGCCCCGGATCGCGTGCTCGTCGAGGTACCGCACCACGGCGGCGAAGTGCTCCCCGGGGACGAGCATCGTCGTCGCGAGCGACCGCAGCGCGCGCTCGGCGGCAGGCCGCCACCGCTCCTCGCCCTCGGCGAGGTCCATCAGCTCGCCCGCAAACGGCATGGCCTCTTCGGGGATCCCGGTCGCCTCCGCGATCGCGGATCGGTTCTCCACGGACGACGGCGGCAGCAGGCTCTTGCGCGCGGCCATCGACTCGAGCTCGCGGCGGGCTTGGGCGAGATCCCGCTTCGCGGCCGCATGCGCGTCGAAGGCCTCGAAGCGGGCCTCTCGCAGCGCAGCCGAATCTCCCTCGAGCGACTCGCTCGCCGCGGCAGCCTCCTGGTGGGCAGCCGCCCAGCCCTCGGCCGACCACGGAAGCTGAAGGCCGGCGTCGTCCATCCCCTGCCGCGCCGCGGCCTCGACCTCGCGTCGCAGCCGAAGGCCCACCCGCGCGTTCTCGACCTGCTGTTCGAGCGCGCTGATCTGGTTGCCGCCCGCGTTGCTGTACTCGGCCTCAAGCTCGCGCAGGTGCTTCGCAAGCGCGTCACGGGTCTTGCGCTCGGCGGCAAGCTCGGCGGCCTTTGACTGCACCGCGTCAGCGGCCCGCGCCGAGATCCGCTCCTGGATCTCCACCGCAAAGCGCTGGCGCACATGATCGAACGCGGCGCCCGAAAGGTCGCGGAGGCGGTTCGCCTCGAGGAGCGCCTGCGCGTACTGCTGGTTGAGGCCCGGAACGGGCGCGAGCTGGTCGCGCTGCTGCCGGACATCCTCGAGCCGCTGCCGGATCGACATGAGGTTGCTGAACTCCTCGACCACCTGATCCGCGGCAGCGAGGGTCTGCGGCGGGTCGAGCACCTGGTCCCGGAAGAAGCTGTTGACGCTCCCGCCGAGTCCCTTGCCGGCCTGGATGACCCTCAGGAGAGGAAGGGCCTGGTCCGAGGAGATGCCGAGGAGCCGACGGAAGCGCTCGGCGAAGTTCTTGTGCACGTCGAAGACCTGGGCGCCCGTGAACAGTCCCTCGAGGGCGCCGCGCGTGAAGCGCCGGTCCGCGATGCCTTCGAGGGCCCGGACGTCGAGCGGGACGGAGTCGAGAAGAAAGAAGCGTCCGAGGCTCGACTCCGTGCCGTTCTTCGGAAGGTCGAACAGTGCGGTGAGCGTGCACCGGGTTCCGGCCGCGTTGTCGAACGTGAGGGCCACCGCGCTCCACGTTGCCCCCGGCCGCTGGAACGCACTCGCCTGAGTTTCCCCGACCGCGACGTCGCCGACCTTCCCACGCATGTAGGTGAAGGTCGTGCGGCGGTCCTCGCTCTGGCCCGTCCGGGCGGCGGCCGCCTCATTCGAGCGCGGACGGGCGTCGAAGACGCGGGCGATCGCGTCGAACAGCGTCGACTTGCCCACGCCCGAATTGCCCGTCAGCAGCGTTCCCGCGCGGTCCACGTGCATCGTGTGGGCGCCGTGGAACGTACCCCAGTTGACGATCTGCACCTGGCTCAGCCGGAACTGGCCGGGGTTGATCTGGTCGTCCATCGGGAGCATGGTCGCGATGCTCATAGGGGAAGCTCCTCGGTGCCGTCGTCGTCGCCCTCGTCCTCGTCCTCGTCCGCGCCGAGATCGGGTCCCGTGCCGCCGAAATCGGGTCCCGCGTCGCCGAAGTCGGGGCCCTCCGCCACGGCCTCCAGGTGGCGCGCAATGTCCCCGATGTTCTCGAACGGCAGCGCGAGCGGCAGGGCATTCGAGATGAGGTACACGTCGTCGAGCCCCGTCGGCAGGAGCAGACGCCGCGCCTGCAGCTTCTGGACGGCGCGGGCCACGGTGTCGGCGTCGCGGAGCGCGTCCCGCTGGTCGGCCGGCTGGTAGTGCGCGACGACGTCGGCCAGCTCCTCGAGCGTGACCGTCGGTTCCGTCTGGGCTGTCGTGTGCCGATCGAGCAGCAGCCGGAGCCGCAGGAGGAGGATCGTCTCGACGCGGCTGAGGGCGCGCTGCTGCCGGAGGATGGTCGCGCGCGAGGCGGTTCCGAGGAGCTCGGGGTCCACAGGGCGGACGACGGCGATCTTCCGCGCATGGTCGATCCGCAGGCTCAGGAACAGCTCGGACAGGCGCGAGCGCAGCACGTCCTGGCTGTCGACGAGCGTTGTCCACAGGCGCTCGTCGCGGGCACCGTCGAGGTACGGGCCCTTCAGAAGCCGCACGAGGGCCTGGCGGACGCGCAGCGGGAGGATGCCGGTATCGCCGTCGAACAATGCGGCGGCATTCACCTCGGCCGGCTCGCTCATCGAGTTCCCCTTTCCTTGAGATCCACGGCGGGCACGTACGCGAGGCGCCCTGAACCGTCGACCTGCTCGAAGTCGAGCGCCTCCCACGCTGCGCTGCCGTCTCCGGCCTCGGCGCCGAAGGTCGCGCCCCGGTTCAGCAGCTCGCCGAGCAGTGCTCGGATCGTGTTGATGTGCCGTTCCTCGGGGGGAAGCTCCCGCCACACCCCACCCGCGGTGAGGCGACCGCCGTCGGCGGCGAGGGCGACGTCGAACGCCTGCCTCAGTGCCGCCGCGTTCGCTTTGCCGGTGCGCGCCGAGCGGACGCGGTCCTCCTCGCCGAACCTGATCGGCTCGGCGAGACGGGGCGGCGCCACGTACTCGTCCGGGTCGAAGAGCTTGACCATCGCAAGGGAGTCGAATTCTGCGCCGTACAGCTCGGGCGCGGGCGCGAAGGCGGGCTGTTCGCGTTGGTAGGGGAGCTTGCGGACGGCACGTTCAGCCTGCCGGATCGCGTCGCGGAGGCGCACGGACTGCCGGTAGTCGTCGCTCTGGACGTAGGTGTTGAGGCTCTCGGAGAGCTTGCCATAGATGCCCTGGATCTCGGAGTGCTGGTCGCGGAGCTCGGCGACGAGGTTGCGGAGCGTCTGCCGCTCTTCGGCGTCGAGCCGGTCGGCGAAGTCGCGCGACAGCACCTCCGCAATCGCCGAGCGGAAGCGGAGCTGCTGCTCGGGGTTCTCGAGGAACGCTGTGAAGGACCGGAACGTGCGCCCCTCGCTCGATTCGCGCAGCCGCCGGTCCGCCTCGAGCACCTGGGCCATAGTTGCGCCCTTGCTGAGGGACTCCTCGATGATCTGGTTGCGGAGCTGGCCAACCGATTCCTCGATGCGGTCGCGCATGCGCTTGAAGTCGGCGGGCAGGCCGGCCGCGAGGTCGAGGATGTTCTCCGCCGCCTCCACGGCGTTGTCGGGATCGAGCGCGGCGTCCAGATCCCCGGACTCGAGGCCGCGGATCATCTCGCGCCGCTCCCCGATCTCAGTCTCGAGCGCCTCGACGCGCGCGCTCGTGTCCGGGTTCGTCTCCTGCGCGAGCTTCTCGACGTCGGCGAGGAGCGTGCCCAGACGCGATCCCGTGAGGGTTGACCGATCCGACGAGAGCGATTCGAGGAAGGCGAGCACGCGGGCCGCGGCCTCCGTGAGCTCGTACACGATCCTGCCGCCCTGGGCCCTTCGCGCGAGGAAACGGCGGCGGGTCCAATCGTCGGCGACGAGGCGGCCGCTCAGCGTCCCGGCCGTGCTCGACGTTCCAGTGGCCGCGTCCCGGGCACGGAGCTCGGCGAGGAAATCGTCGAGCTCATCGTGGAAGGTCTCGAGCTCGACGTGCGGCCGGTTACGGGTGAAGGCCGTCTGGAGTGCCGCGATGACCCAGGGTGCCGACCGGGTGAGCGCCCAAGCCGGCCCCTTCGTCAGGGCCTCGAGCTCGGCGAGCCTCCCGAGCATCGCCGCCGAGGCCGACGACGGTGCTGCCGCAACTGCCGCTCCAGGGCGGGGACGGGTCGAGGCTGGTTCTGGCACGGCAGCCCAGTCTACCGGGGCCCTGCTCCGCCTCGCTCGCGGCGCCGAAACCCACGTTTCCTTCCAAAGCGCACCTTTGAACGCTGCGAAGACTTCGCACTCGAAGGAAGAGTGGGGTTTCGAAGGAAACATGCGCCTTCACGAAGAGAGAAAGCGCGCAATTCGGGCCTGGAGCTCCGCTTCTCTGAACAAGTCGCGCCATTCGACGCGCAGGAATCGCCACCCTTCCTCCATCATGGCCTTCTCCCGTTGGCGTTCCTTGAACACCGCCTCATCGGTCGGTTCGAACTTGAAGTACTTGCCCTTGCCGTCGAACTCCATTCCGCGACGGATGTCGGCCCATCCGAAGTCAATTCTGTAACGCCCGAGCCGCGTCATCACTGCGAGCTGCTGGGTTGGCAACGGGAAGGGCATCTTCGAGACGAGGTACAGAAGAAGGCTCTCCCCCGGAGACTCACTGAGCGGCGACCCCAGCTCAAGTGCGGCCCTAGCCGTGAGGATTCCCCTCTTTCCCCCGGCCAGTGCGACCAGTTCCTCGAGCCGCCCGCGATCTGCCCCGAGTCGGAGCCCGTGATCCATGAGGATTTGTGCCTGGCCCCGGCGGACGTAGCGGGCGCAATCGATGAGGGTGTTCTCGAGTCGGGTCACGGGGAGGCCTGAGATCTCCCATCGGTCGTTGGGATCGAGTCGGCCAACGTGAATCCTCACCTCTGGCCGGTGACCTCGCTCGGCGACCGACCGAGGAAGAACGAAGTGGATCAGCTGGTCGGGTTCCCAGAGGTCGAGCCTGTGCAGCCGAGCCGCGCTCAGGTGACTGTAGGCGAAGTCGACTTCCCCAATAACCCTCTGGAATTCGTGGTGCCCCACCAGCAGAGCGAGATGCTGCTCGTCGGGTGACATGCTTCTCCATGCCTCCGGGCTGTAGTAGATGCCGCGGGAGATCCGGAAGAGCACTCCAGCCGCGACAAGTCGCTGGGGTGCTCGGCTCGTTCCGAAGCGCTCGACAAGCTGCGAGGCGAGCCACGGGCCTGGATGCGGGAGCGGGAAATCTGCCATCACCTGACTGTGTCCGAGCGTCGGCCGAGACGCGGGTGACTCCACCCCTATGGGGAAGACACGCCGTCATTCTGTGTGTGGAGGGGAAATCACGACGTGGAACGGTTGCCTGAACGCCCCCTCGGGAACCTCCCCTCACGCTCCCCCGTTTGGCGAGATAGCCTGAGCCAGTCGGGCAGCGACCGTCAGGCAGCGACAAGGAGAACGCACATGAGCACCCCTCTGACCCCTCCTGATCCCAGCGAGGAAGCCCTCGTGCTGCAGGCCCCAGAGGCAGCACCCGTGGTGAAGGAGGAGGAAGCGCCCGGGATGGTCCCCGTGGCCCCGGACCGGCAGGCGCAGATCGCCGAGCAGGCGAAGGTCTGGGTGGCCGAGGTGGCTTCAATGGACTCGCGCAGTCCCGAGTTCGCGCGGAAGGTCGAGGGCATCAACAAGGTCGGCGGGCGCGAGATGATCGCCTCGTCGGACGCTTCGGGCCGCCTGCTGGACCGCGCCTCTACGTCCATCCGAGGGGCCAAGAAGTCCGGCGACACGGCTCAGACCTACGTCGCGTCGACCCTCGGCGAGCTGCGGGGCACGGTCGAGAGCCTCACGCCGAACCGTGCCGACCTGAGCACCGGCCGCAAGATCCTGGGCTTCGTCCCCGGGAGCAAGAAAGTGGCCAAGTACTTCCAGCGCTACGAGTCGGCGCAGACCCAGCTCGACAAGATCATCAAGGCCCTCATGGCCGGCCAGGACGAGCTGCTCCGCGACAACGCTGCCCTGGCCCAGGAGAAGCAGAACCTCTGGGAGGTCATGCAGCAGCTCTCCGAGTATGCGGTCTTCGCCGAGGAACTCGACCGCGCTACGGTGCAGAAGATCGGCGAGGTCCGGGCCAAAGGCCAGACGGAGCACGCGCAGCAGCTTGAGGCGGACGTCCTGTTCCCCGTCCGGCAGCGCCGTCAGGACATCCTGACGCAGCTCGCCGTGTCCGTGCAGGGATACCTCGCGATCGACGTGATCCGCAAGAACAACACCGAGCTGATCAAGGGCGTCGACAGGGCGCGGGCCACCACGGTCTCGGCGCTGCGGACCGCCGTCATCACGGCTCAGGCCCTCTCGAACCAGAAGCTCGTCCTCGACCAGATCGACGCGATCAACACCACGACCAACGCGATGATCCTTCGCACCTCGGAGATGCTCAAGGAGCAGACCGCCCGCATCCATCAGCAGGCCACGAGCTCCGGTGTCTCGGTTGAGACCCTCGAGCGGGCGTTCTCGAACCTCTATCAGACGATGGACGCCATTGACACCTTCCGCTCACAGGCCGCCAAGAGTATGGAGAGCACGGTCGAGGCGCTCGAGCACGGCCTCGAGAGAGCGCGCCCGCATATCGAGCGGGTGCGCCGCCAGGAGGGGAACGCCGGCTAGACCTCGTCCTCCCAGTCCTCGTCGCCTTCGGGTGCCTCGAAGGCGTCGTAGACGGCGTCGAGCGCCGCGGCGGGCACGTCGACAAGACCCTGGCGGAGATCGACGAGACCGAGGTCGGCGAGCTCGCGCAGTTCGTCGGTGAGGAGCACTGCGACGGTCTGGAGCTTCGCGGGGTCGGCGCCCTCGGGCGCTTCCACGGCAAGATTCTCGACGGCGGAGAGCGGCACGGGATCCTCCAGGACGGCCCGGCTGAGCAGGGTCGCGAGGGCCTCGACTACCGCGACGCGCTGCGAGTCCGGCCCGTGCCCGGCCGCGTCACAGGTCGTGATGACGAACTCGGTCGCGAGGAACTGCGCCTCGAGCCGCCCGAACGCGTCACTGGTGCCGAGGCGTGCGGCGTCCTCGCCGAGCCGCGCAGTGCTGCCGCTGTCGTCGTCGGCGGCAACGTCGTCGACCTCGATCAGTTCGGCGTTGCGCAGGCTCGCCCACAGACGCGCGAGGCGGCGCCCGGGGTCGGCGGAGCCGCTTCCCACGAGGGCAGCGGCCTCGGTGGCCTCCGCCGGGGTGAGAGCGCCGTCCGCCGCGACGGCGCGGCCCTCGCCGACCCAGTCGAGCAGGGCTCGGGCGTGCCGCACGAGGGGCGACGACGTCGCGAACGTGAGTGCCTCCTCCTCCGTGGGCTCTCGGCGCGGGGAAGAGCCCTCGGGGCCCCCTCCGATGTCCACGATGCCGCCCGCGGCCTCCGCCTCGGCATCCAGGAACTCGGTCACTGCCTCCAGGTCCTCCGCGCTCCCCTCCCAGCGCTGCGTCTCCTCGAGGAACGAGAGCCAGTCGACGAGCGTGCCGATGTAGTAGCGGAGATCGTCGAGGTCGTCGGTGTCGAGCATCGCGTCGAGCGCGTCCTGCACCAGGGTGGGTTCGATGCGCAGTCCCGGCGAGGGCTTCTCCCCGGCCCCGAGCAGCAGGTAGAACGTCTTGACCGACTCGAGCTGCGCGCGGGCGAACACCTCGAGGTCCGCGTGGCCGGCCTCGCCGACCTCGTCCGCCTCCGGGGTTCCGAGGGCCCAGGCGGCGTAGTCGTCGGCGAGCCCGTCGATGAGGGCGTCGACCCGGCGCTGCCGCCGATCGGAGGGGCTCGTGGATTGGCTCTTGGGCTTGCGGGTGCGGCTCTTCGGCATGGCACGAGCGTACGCCAGCGGGCGCTTGCGAGTCGCGGGATTCAGCCGGCGATGCGCGGAATCCTGCGGTCGGCGAGCGTCATGATGAGCACGGCCCCGCCGATCCCCGCGAGCACCCACGCGAGGGCGTGGAATCCGGAGTCGGTCGCCCGCCCGCCGAACACGAGCCCGATGAGGCTCGACGAGAAGATCGCACCCATGTACGCGAAGGTCCGGTACAGGCCGGCGGCCACCGCGATCCCGTCAGCGGGCGACTGCACATACAGCGCCGTCTGGTTCGCGAATCCCGCGAAGCCGTTCGTGAGGCCGAGCAGGCTCGTCATGACGAGGAGCAGCGCGAGCGGAGTGCCGGCGTCGGCCGCGGCCATGACGAGCGCGGTCCCCACCAGGGCGACGCCCGCGAGGATGAGGGGCACGCGCACCCAGCCGCGAAGCGACACGAGCCGCGCGACCACCACGCTCACGAGCGAGAGCGGCACCATGATGGCCCCGACGGCAGCCGGGTCGAGCCCGCGTCCCTGTTCCATCCACTGGCTCATGCCGTACATGCACGCGTACATCCCGAGCCCCACAAGGAGCTGCCGCGAGTAGGTCCGCTGGAGCGGACCGTTGCTCGCGAGCGCGCGGACGTCGATGACGGGGCTCGCCGCGCGCTGCTCGCGCCAGACGAACACGAAGGAGACCGCGAGCGCGGCGATGGCGACCCACCAAGGCGGGTTGTCGAGCCGGGCGAGGAACGTCAGGAGGGCGACGACGGCCCCCGCGAAGAGCGCGACGCCCGGCAGGTCGAGGGCCTTGGCCAGCCCGCGCCACGACGCGCGCGGCCGAGCCGGATCGCGTTCGACGCCGGTGAGCGTCGCCGCGAGCGTGACGAGGGCGAGCGGGATGTTCACGCTGAACAGGGCTCGCCATCCGAGTGTGCTCACGAGGATCCCGCCGAGCGGGAGGCCGACGACGATCGTCACCTGGGCGGCGATCGAGAACGCCCCGAGCACCCGGCTCGGCACCCCCACGCCGTGCGCGTCAGCGCGGGCGCGGACCAGCGCCATCGCCGTCGGGTAGGCGGCGGAGGTGCCGATCCCGATCAGCGCGCGGGAGACGAGCAGGAACCCGAACGACGGCGCCAACGCGCCGATCACGCCCGCCACGAGCAGGATGAGGGTCCCCGAGAGGAACACCCGGCGGGGGCCGAAGAGGGTTGCGAGCTTGCCCATGGTGGGCTGCATGACGGAACTGAAAAGGTACAGCACCGAGATGAGCGACGCGGTCTGGCCGGGCCCGAGGCGGAACTCGCCACCGATCGCGATGAGGCCCGTGGCGATCATCGAACTGTTGATCGGGTTCAGCGTCGAGCCGAGCAGCAGCGGCCCGAGGTACCGGACGCCGAAGGGCTGTGCGCCAGCGCTGGTGGCGGCCGCCGTCGTCATTCCCTCCCCGCAAGGAGGCCGAGGATCTCCTCCGTGGTGCCCGATTCGCCGATCCGCGGGAAGACGGCCGAGACGGCATGGGCGTGGGCGCCGTCGTTGAGGTCCGCCATGGCGTCGACGGCGAAGGCGATGTTGTAGCCGAGGTCGTAGGCGTTCCGCGCGGTGGACTCGACTCCGATGCTCGTGGCAATGCCCGTCATGACGAGCTGGGTGACCCCGCGGTCGCGGAGGATCGCGTCGAGGTCGGTGGTCGCGAACGCGCCGATGCTCTTCTTCGTCACGAGGATGTCCTCCTCGGAGGTGTTGAGGCCGTCGACCAGCGCGAAGTATTCGGCTGGGACGTCAGCCGGGAGGCGACGTGGCGTCTCGTTGCGTCCGGCGGGCGCGCCGGCCACGTTGACGAGGACCACCGGCAGGCGGCGCGCGCGGAACGCGTCGGCGAGGGCCTTGCTCCGGGAGACCACGTCCGCGATGAGCGGCGCATCGTCAGTGCGGGATCCCAGGGGGCGGTTGACGATCCCGTTCTGGAGGTCGATGACGACGAGCGCGGCCTGGGGGTCGAGGGACGAGACAGCCATGGAGGGGTCCTTTCCAGACGGATGAATGGGGCTATGGATTGTTGACGATCCGGGACAGCAGGACGAGCGCCTCGCTCACCCGCTCGAGCTCCCCCGGGCTGAGCTCGCGGCTCAGTGCCCGTTGGAGCCAGTCCTGACGGACCAGGCGCTTCGCGGCGATCTGCTCCCGCGCCACCTCGCTCAGGGAGATCGACGACTTCCGGCGGTCCGCCGGGTCCGGCTCGCGGCGGACGAGCCCCGCCTCTTCGAGCGCGGCGACCGTGGCGCCCATCGACTGGGGGCGCACCCCCTCTGCCCGGGCGAGGTCGCTCACGGTGGCGGGCCCCTCGCGCTCGAGCAGCGAGAGGACGTTGAGCTGCGAGCGAGTGAGGTCGCCGAAGTCCGCCTGCTGACGGAGGCGCCGGTTCACGTGGCGCAGGAGGGCCCTCAGGTCTGCGGCCACGGCGGCAGGCTGATCGGACACAGAACCATCGAACCACATATGAAGGAATCTTCACAGTTTGCCTTCACACCTAGCCCGCGGAACTGTCAGCGCAACCCGCTAAGGTGAGTCCATGGGGAAGTTCTTCGACTCGCTGTTCGGCAGCGGACGGGAACCCGAGCGAATCCTCGACGACGACCCTGGGCCTACGCTCGCCGAGGAGCTCGAGGAGACCCGCGCCGCCCTGTCCGAGCTGCGCAGTCAGATCCGCCGCGCGGGCTCGCTCCTGCCCACGCTCGCCTCGTCGCACATGCGCCAGATCGAGGACATCCTGCGCCTCCTCCTCGACTACGTGACCGAGCACGGCGCCTCGACCGAGCAGCGGGTCCTGCTGCACTCGATCGCCGCGGACTACCTCCCCACCTCGCTGCGCGTGTACCGAGCACTGCCCCCGGAGACGCAGACGGACGAGAGTCCCGAGACGGAGAAGCTGCTCGAGCAGCTGGACATCCTCCATGCGACGGCCCTCGACCTCGACCACCAGGTGCGGACCGGCGCCATCGCCGAGCTGAGTGCCCACGGGCGCTTCCTGCGCGACAAGTTCGACGTCGACGGCGTGCGCATCCATCCGGACGGACCTCAGTTCGGTCGAGAGGGCGGCTCCCGCTGATGGCCTCGCTCGCCCCCGACAGCGCCGTGGCCCTCAGCGCCGGCGACCCCGGGCTCGTCGGCGTGGTGGTCACCACCGAGTGGGCCATCGAGCCCTCGGCCGGTCCACTGCCGGAGCCGGTCTCGCTCGCCGTGGTGTGCGGCGACAACGGACGGGCGCTGTCGCCGGACGACCTCATCTTCTTCAACCAGCCGACGACGGCGTCCCCCGGCATCGCGTTGTCTCCCACCGGAGCGGCCCCCTCCGCCCTGCCGGCACGCGCCGAAGCTGGAGCCGAGCAGATCGAGGTCGACTTCCGACGCGTTCCCCACGACGTCGGCAAGATCGCCTTCGTCACCTACATCGACCCCGAAGTGCGGGGTGCCGGGAACTTTGCGCCTGTCCGGTCCCTCACCCTCACGGTCTCAAGGCCGGACGGATCCGAAATCGTGCGCTTCGACGCGCCGCTCGACGATGCCGAGGAGTTCCAAGCCGCTCTCGTCGGCGAGCTATTCCGCGACGGCGACGGCTGGGTGTTCCGCGCTGTGGGCCGCGGCTACCGGAACGGCCTGGCGGGCGTCGGCATCGAGTTCGGGCTGGACGTGTGATGCACGACGACGGCCTCACCCTCCCGCGGCCCGGCCGCGCCCACGTTTCGGCGCCTGTCCCGCCCGAGTCGCGCCTCTACCCGGCCCCCGCGTTCGGCACGCGCCCGGAGCTCTCGGTGCGGGACGCCGTCGTCCGCCTCAATCCGCGGCAGTCCGCGATCGGCTCGCTCTTCGTGACCGGCACCCGGGGCACCGCGTGGGAGGACCCGAGCCGGATCACGGGCGCGCAGAGCGTGCACCGCGAGCAGATCGGGACAGTTGTGCAGACGCCGGGCGGGCGCCCCCTCGTGGGGTACGTGAATCGGGACGCCGTCGTGGTGCTGCGCCACCTGAGGCAGCTGCGCCGCGCCCTCTTCATCGCCGGCGCGGGACCCCTCACCGTTCAGACGTTCGACGGCGCTGCTGCCGCCATTGCGGGCTCGCTCGGCGAGGGCCGCCGGACCGTCCTGACGCTGCAGCGCATCGGCTCGGTCCTCGAGCTGCGGGCCGAGTCAGTCCCCGCCGACTGGGACGACGGCCAGATCTGGCGGGAGTTCGGCTTCACCATGACGATCGGCCTCGTCCGGAGGCGCTAAGCCGCTGACAAGTCGGAATAGCACTGCCGTTATTCCGACTTAGCACCCTTAACTCGGAATTACGGCTACGCTATTCCGAGTTAGGAGGACTCATGCAGCAGCCCATCGCCATTCCGCCGCATGCTCGCCGGGTGGATCCCTGGCGGCAGGGAAATCGTGGTGGCACTGCTGCGGATCGGCGCCCAGGTGAGGTCGAGGTTCGCCTCCCGCCCGAGATCCGCGATGTCGACTTGGCCGCGCCATCCGCGCTCAGCGCCGAGATCGAAGAGGCCACCCGCGAGATAGCCGCGATCGACGCAACTCACGGCGAGCACCTGGCCTCGCTGTCGACGCTGCTTCTCCGTGCAGAGTCCGTCGCTTCCTCGAAGATCGAGCATGTGGAGGCCTCGATCGACGACTACGCTCGAGCCCTCCATGGAAGCCAGGCAAATCCGTCTGCTGCTTCGATGGTGGCCTCGACCAGAGCCCTGGATGACCTCATCCACTCCGCGGAACACGGCCGCCTCATAAGCCTCGACGCCGTGCTGCGCGCGCATGCCATCTTGATGGCCGAGGATCCGAGCGAACGCGAGTATGCCGGCAGAACCAGGACGATGCAGAACTGGATCGGCGGATCCGACTACTCGCCCCGAGGGGCCATGTATGTGCCTCCGCCGCCGGACATGGTCGCCAGCTACCTCGAAGACCTTCTCGCCTTCGCGAACCGGGACGACATCAGCGTTCTCCTCCAGTCCGCCGTGGTCCACGCCCAGTTCGAGTCGATCCACCCATTCACCGACGGCAACGGGCGCATCGGGCGCGCGCTGGTGAACACCGTGCTTCGCCGTCGCAAGACGACCCAGCGCGTCGTCATACCGCTCGCCTCGGCTCTCGTCGCCAACCGCGAAGCCTACTTCGATGCACTCAACGCCTACCGCGAAGGCGATGCCGCACCGATCGTCCGTTCCTTCACCACTGCGGCGAGGATCGCAGCGAGCGAATCTCGTGCGACGGCGGCCCGCCTCGCTTCGATGCCCCAGCAATGGATTGAAGACTCCGGCCGGCCAAGAGCGGGAAGCGCGGCCGCGAGGATCATCGGGGGGCTCCTCGACGCACCCGTGTTCTCGGCGGATGAAGTTGAGATGCGCCTCGGCAGCTCCGCCTCGAGCCTCTACGCCGCAATAGAGCGGCTCCAGGAAACAGGCGTGATCCGTCCGCTCACCCAACGCAAACGCAACCAAATCTGGGTCGCGGCATCCCTCGCCGATGAGCTCGAGGATCTGGGAGTGAGGATCGCTGCGCTCGCCAGAGCTTGAGCGGCCCGCAGGGCCCGCTAGGCCGCGACCTGTTCCCACTCCTCGGCGAGGAGGCTGAAGCTCCGCTCTCGCAGGGCCGGGTCGTGGGAATACCCGGTGAGGATGACCTCGTCCACGCCGTAGGATGCCGCGAAGGTGCGGAGGAACTCGGCAGCCTCGGCCGGAGTGCCCACCGCCGAGACGCGCAGCGCCGACGCGGCCATCTGCTCCTCGTGTGGGGCCCAGTCCAGCTCGCGGACGGGAGGCCTGATGGGACCGCGCTGGCCGCGCCGGATGCCGAGGAACATCTGCTGGTGGGACGTGAAGAGGTGCTCGGCCTCCCCGTGGGTGGGGGCCACCATGAGGTTGGCTCCGGCCATGACGTAGGGTTCGGCGATCTGGGCCGTCGGGGCTGAGGGGTTGAACATCTGGCGGTAGGTCCAGATCGCCTCGCTCAGCTGGAACGGTGCGAAGTGGCTCGCCGCCGCGTACGGAAGGCCGAGCTGGCCGGCGATGGCCGCGCCCGCCGTCGAACTCCCCAGGACCCAGAGCGGGACGTGGGTGCTCCTGGCGACCTCGGCATGGACGCCGAAGGACAATTGCACGGACTCAGCGTCGTCCTCCTGCGCTCCGAAGTACCACGAGAGCAGGCGGATGCTGTTCGCGAAGTTCTGCTCGTCGTCGTCCCTCGCCCCGCGGCGGAGGAACGCGGCGGTGCGAGGATCCGTGCCTGGGGCGCGCCCGAGCCCCAGGTCGATGCGTGGTCCATACAGGTTGGTCAGGGTGCCGAAGGATTCGGCGACCGAGAGCGGCGAATGGTTCGGGAGCATGATGCCGCCCGAGCCGACGCGGATAGTGCTCGTCGCGGCGGCAGCGTTCGCGATGAGGAGCGCTGTGGCGTTCGAGGCGAGGGCCTCGGTGTTGTGATGCTCCGCGTACCACAGGCGCCGGTACCCTGCCTCCTCGACGGCGCGGGCGAAGCGAGTGGCGCTCGCGAGGGCGTCGGCGACGGTGGATCCCTGAACGATCGGGGCGAGGTCAAGGACGGAGAGGGCAGTCACATGGTCGGCAACCCCGAGGTCGTCCGGCTTGTTCCCCTCGGCGCTCAGATGTGGCCCAGTTCACGATGAACGACTAGGTTTGTCACGTTCGATAACGTCTCCATTGCTTTTCCACAACATCACGGTCAGCGGCTTGAATACCCCCTCATGTGATAGGTGAGAATGGTGTTGTCCGGTGAGGCAGGTGGGCCCCTGGATTTTCCACTCAGCGTTCTCTGGGGATGGGAGACAACGTGGACGACGGAACTGTGGTCGCGAATCTCGTGTACAGCGGCACCCTCATGATCGGCGGCGTCATGCTGCTGATCCTGTTCGTCTCGCTGGTCATCACGCTGCTTCTGGCGGGGGCTGCGCAGACCATGATCTCGATCGCCAAGCTCGGCGCGAAGGTCTTCGTCTACCGGCCCGTGCATTCGAGCGCCGAGGCCACCGCTACCGACCACGTCCGCAGCGCCGTCGTCGCCAAGGCGGACGCGATCCTCGCAGCAGCCCGCACCGAGGAACCCGCCCGCACCGAGGAGCCCGCCCGGGCCAAGGCCGCCGAGCGAGCCCCTCTAACCCTCGCCTATTCCGACCGCACGGGACCCTTCACGGGCACCCAACCGCTGGTCAAGGCCGGCTGACGCGCCTCAGTCTTCACTTACGAGGTTGTTCGAAGCGGACTCCATGTGGGCGAGGATGGTCTCGCGAGCGGTCACCGCGTCCCCCGACTCGATCGCGTCGACAATATCCCGGTGCCGGTCCACGCTCATGTTGCTCGTAGCCCGCTCGAGGCCCGCGAACATGATGGACATCCGGATGGAGCCCTCGAGGGACTGCCACTGGTGAAGGAGCGTCTCGTTCCCGGAGAGCCGGCATAGGAGCCGGTGGAAGTCCAGGTCGGCCTCGATCCGGTCCTCGAGGGAACGTCCCGCCGCCTCGTCCATGTTCTCGAGCGCGTCGCGCAGTTCGCCCACCGCTTTCGCACGGCGCGGCTGATCGATGAGGGTCCGCGCGGCCAAGGACTCGAGCACTCCGCGCACCGCGAAGATGTCCCGGATCTCCTTCGGATCGAGGTGTCGCACGCTCAGGCGGCCGCGCGGGCCGGCCGAGGCGAGGCCCTCCTGCTCGAGTTGGCGAAGGGCCTCGCGCAGCGTTCCGCGACTGATGCCGAGCATCTCGGACAGCTCCGTCTCCACGAGGTGCTGGCCTTGGCGCAGCTCACCGGAGGTGATGGCGCGGCGCAAGGCGGCGAGCGCCTGTTCCCGCAGGCTCTTCTTCTCGAGGCCGGGCAGGGTCGCTCCGATGGCCATGGGTTCCTCCCCTTGCAGTGTCAACTGTCATCCGACAATCGTTGACACACATGATAGACGTCTGGGCTCAGCCGAGTTCGGCCAGGACCTTCGCGACGATCCGGTCCACGCTCAGCCCGTACTTCGAGTGAAGCGTGGGCAAGGCGCCGGCGTCGAGGAACTCGTCCGGAAGCCCGACGGGCACCACGCGCCGCGCCTGCCCTGCGCGCACCAGTGCCGATGCGACCGTTTCGAACAGGCCGCCCACCACCGTGTGGTTCTCGAGGGTCACCGCGAGCCTGTCCCCCGCCAGCTCGGCGAGGACCGTGGCCTCGTCGAACGGCTTGATCGTGGGGGCATGGACGACGGCGACATCCACCTTGTGCTTCTCGAGCTCGGCGGCTGCCTGGAGCGCGCGCATGGTCATGAGCCCGGAGGAGACGAAGACGACGTCGTTGCCGCCCCGCAGGACCTTGGCCTTGCCGAGCTCGAACTCGTAGTCATACTCGTCAAGGACGGTCGGGACCTTGCCGCGAAGGAGGCGCAGGTACGTCGGCCCGTCCGAGGCGGCGAGCTGCGGGACGGCTTGGGCGATGTCCAGCGAGTCGCACGGATCCACGATCGTCAGATTCGGCATGCCGCGGAAGATGGCCATGTCCTCGGTGGCCTGGTGCGACGGCCCGTACCCTGTGGTGAGGCCGGGCAGGCCGCCCACGATGTTGACGTTCAGGTTCGGCTCTGCGATGTCGAGGCAGATGAAGTCGTAGGCGCGCCGAGCGGCGAAGACCGAGTAGGTCGAGGCGAACGGCACGAGGCCCGCCTCTGCCATGCCCGCGGCCGCGCCGAAGAGCAGTTGCTCGGCCATGCCCATCTGGAAGAACCTGTCCGGGTGTGCCTCGGCGAAGATGTGCATATCGGTGTACTTGCCGAGGTCTGCCGTGAGGCCCACGATCCGCGGCTCGGCCTCTGCGGCCGCCGCGAGGGCGTGGCCGAACGGAGCGGACTCGGTCTTCTGACCCGGATCCGCGAACGAGGCGATCATGGCCGAGGTCTTGAGCCTCGGGGTCTTCACCGCTGCCGTGCTCATGCCTGCTCCTTCTGATGCTTCAGTTCCTCGCGCGCCGCCCGGCCCGCCTCGAGCTGCTCGACGCAGATCGACCATTCGTGCTCTTCGATGCGCATGAAATGCGCCTTCTCGCGCTGCTCGAGCAGCGGAACTCCACGCCCCCCCTTGGTGTCGCACAGGATCACTGCAGGTGCCCCCACGCCGGTGTCGCCGTCGTCGCCCGCCTCGGAGAAGGCGGCGTCGAACGCCTCTAGCAGCGCCCCGACGTCGTTCCCGTCCACGCGGAACACCCGCCAGCCGCAGGCCGCCCACTTGTCCACCACCGGCTCGGTGCGGAGAACCCCTGCAGTCGGGCCGTCGGCCTGGAGCGCATTGATGTCCACGACGGCGGTCAGCCGGCCGAGCCGGTGATGGGCGGCGCCCATCGCGGCCTCCCAGGTCGAACCCTCGTCGAGCTCGCCGTCGGAAAGGAAGTTCACGATCCGCGCGGGGTTGCCGCGGTGCCGCAGCCCGAGGGCCAGGCCGACGGCGATCGTCAGCCCATGCCCCAGGGACCCGCCAGAGATCTCCATGCCCGGCGTGTAGGTCGACATGCCTGACATGGGCAGGCGCGAGTTGTCGGAGCCGTAGGTCTCGAGCTCTTCAACCGGGATGATCCCGGCCTCCGCGAGGGCCGCGTAGAGGCCGATGGCGTAGTGGCCGGTGGAGAGGAGAAACCGGTCGCGGCCCTCCCACTCCGGATCCTCCGGCCGGAAGCGAAGCTGGTCCGCGTACAGGCACGCGAGGATGTCGGCGGCGCCGAGCGCCTGGCCCACGTAGCCCTGGCCCTGGACCTCGCCCATGAACAGTGCGTTGCGGCGGATCCGGTGGGCGGCTGCCTCGACGGCGGCACGGCGCTCGGCCCAGGCCGCGGGGATGCGGGATTCGATCGTCGGGGATGTCATCTGAGCGGGACTCCTCTGCTGGCTAGTGGCTGTTGGCCGGGGCGGGCGTCTCGGCGGAGATCCGCTCGGCGGCCTCCCGCTCGCGGCGTCCCCAGGTCTCGCGGGTGGCGATGGCGGCCCAGAGGCCGATCGCTCCGTAGGCGCTGAAGAGCACCGCGGGGCCGATCCAGCCGAAGCTCACGAAGAGCAGGGTGGTGATGAACGGCGTGAAGCCGGAGACCATCGCCGAGATCTGGTAGGCGAGCGAGGCGCCGGACGACCGGGTCTTGGCCTGGAACAGCTCCGGGAACCATGCACCCTGGGCCCCTGCGAGGGAGTTCTGGCACACGGCGTACGCGAGCACGATGGTCGCGATGATGAACAGGAAGAGGCCGGTGTTGACGAGCAGGAACATCGGCACCCCGAACAGGACCGCAAACGCGCACGACCAGATGTAGACAGGCCGGCGGCCCACCTTGTCGGTAAGGGCGCCCCAGGCCCAGGTGGCGAAGATGCCGATGGCCGAGGCGATGCACAGGGCGATGAGCGTCTGGTTCTTGTCCGCGAGCTTCGTGGAGTTGAGGTAGGAGATCATGTACGTCACTGAGACCGCGTAGCCGGCCGTCTCGGCGATGCGGAGGCCGATGCCCCGGAGGATGTTCCGCCAGTCGCTGCGGATCACCTCGGTGATGGGCGACTTGGCGAGGTTTCCGCTCTCCTTGACGTCCTCGAAGACGGGCGACTCGGGCACCTTGGAGCGGATGATGAGGCCCACGATCACGAGCGCGAGGCTCGCGAGGAACGGGATGCGCCACGCCCACTCGCTGCCGAGATGAACGCTGAACAGGAACACGAGGTTGGCCAGGAGCAGGCCTACGGGGAAGCCCGCCTGCACGATGCCGGTCACGGCACCCTTGCGGCGCCACGGGGCATGCTCGTAGCTCATGAGGATCGCGCCGCCCCACTCGGCTCCGAACGCGAGGCCCTGGATGATCCGCACGGCGACCAGCAGCGCGGGAGCGAAAACCCCCACCATGGCGTACGTGGGAAGGAGGCCGATCGCGAACGTTGCGATGCCCATGACGATGAGGGAGGCCACGAGGACCGGCTTGCGTCCGAGGCGGTCGCCGAGGTGGCCGCCGATGATACCCCCGAGCGGGCGGGCGGCGAAGCCGACGCCGAGGGTGGCGAACGAGGCCAGCGTGCCGGTGACGGGGTCCGCGCCCGGGAAGAAGGCCGTGCCGAAATAGAGGGCCGCGGCGGTGCCGAAGCCGATGAAGTCATACGTCTCGATGACGGCCCCGACGGCCGAACCCACGGCGACGCGCTTGGCGTCCTTGGTGCCGTGGACCGGGCCGCGCATGGCGAGAGCCTCGTTGCTCATGGGCATTTCCTTCCGGATCAGATGAGGGAGTCGATGTGTTGACAGTCGACATCGCTCCCTCAGTGTGCCCCATGTCACTTCCGAATGTCAACATCCTCCTCCTTAGGTTGACTGTTAACAGTTGAACGCCGTAACGTGGTTGATGTCACACCACCAGCTCCCATCCGGAGGACAAGGATGTTCCACGACCGACTCGGCTGCTCGTCGATCAGCTTCCGCCATCTGCCGCTCGGCGAGGCCCTGGCCACGATGGTCGGGCTCGGCTTCGAGGAAATCGACCTCGGCGCCCTTCCGGGTGTCTGCGATCACGTCCCCTTCGAGCTCACCGACGCAGACATCGAGGGCGTGGCGGCCCGCGTGACAGAGTCAGGCCTGCGGGTCCGCTCGGTCAACGGCGATATCGGAGATCTCAATGCAGTGCTCGACGACGACGTGCTGGCAGCGCGCGAGGCTCACCTCGACCGGCTGCTCACCCTCACGGAGAGAGTGGGCGCCAAAGCCCTCGTGCTCCCGTGCGGCGCCCTGAGCCCTGACCCGGAGCGGAGCCTGGAGCAGGACCTCGATCTCGTGGCCGAGCAGCTCGCCGCTGCCGCCGAGCGCGCGGCCGGGTTCGGCGTTGAGCTCTGGACGGAGTCTCTGCACTTCTACCGCCTCTGCGGGACCCTCGACCGCGCTCTCGCCCTCGCAGGCAGGCTCGACGGGACCACGGTGCGGCACGTCGTCGACCTCTCCCACGTGGTCGCCTCAGGGGGACACCCCGAGGAGGCGATCCGCTCGCTCGCGGGCCGCATCGCCCACGTGCACCTGCGCGATGCCGTGCCGGGGAACATCAACCTCAGCGTCGGCAACGGCGCTGTGGACTTCGCCAGCGCCCTCGAGGCCCTGCGCGACGCCGACTTCGACGGGCATTTCTCACTCGAGCTCGAGGCCCACGACCTCACTCACGAAGAGCGGCCCGCCGCCGCAGCCAAGGCGTGCAGCTTCATCAGCGACCTCATCTGACCCACCGATCCACCGATTCAGCACAGATTCTCAACAGAAGGAACACCATGAGCACCACCCAGCGCACCGCCATCCTCACCGGAGCCACGTCAGAGAAGGGCATCGGCCTCGCGACCGCCCGCCGCTTCGCCAGCGAAGGCTGGGGCGTCGTCATCCTCGACCTTGACGGAGAGAAGTCCGCCAAGACGGCCCAGGACATCGCGAACGAGTTCGGCGTCCCCGCCTTCGGACACGCGATCGACGTCGCGGACGAGTCCTCCGTCGCCGCGGCCCAGTCCGCCGTCGCCGCCGAGGTCGCCGGCGGGCGCCTTCCCGTGATCGGCGCGCTCGCCAACATCGCCGGCATCACCTCCCCGGTTCCGTTCCTCGAGACCGACCTCGCCCTCTGGAACAAGGTCATGGCCGTCAACGCGACCGGGACGTATCTGGTCACGAAGGCGTTCCTGCCCGCCATGCTCGAGGCCGGATGGGGCCGCATCGTGAACATGTCCTCCGTGTCCGCCCAGCGCGGCGGCGGCGTGTTCGGCCGAGTTCCCTACTCGGCCGCGAAGGCCGCGATCCTCGGCTTCACGAAGGCCCTTGCGCGCGAGATCGCCCCCTCGGGCGTCACGGTCAACGCCATTGCGCCGGGCGCCGTGGACACGAACATCCGCGTGGGCAGCACGGACGAGCAGGAGGCCGCCATCGCGCGCGACATCCCCCTCGGCCGCACCGCCACGACCGACGAGATCGCCTCCGTCATCACCTGGCTCTCCTCGGACGGCGCTTCGTACCTCACGGGCACCACGGTGGACATCAACGGCGGCAGCCACATCCACTGACATGACACGCATCTCGAACGATCCCGCCGACTTCGCGGACGAGGCCCTTGCCGGCTTCTGCGACGTCCACGCGGACCTGGTCCGCCAAGTTCCCGGCGGTGCGGTGCGCCGCCGCCGCCCCGCGCGGCCGAAGGTCGCCGTCCTCGTCGGCGGCGGCTCGGGTCACTACCCCGCCTTCGCCGGCCTCATCGGCGCGGGATTCGCCGACGGCGCAGTCGTCGGCAACATCTTCACCTCGCCCTCCACCCAGCAGGCCTGCACCGTGGCCCGCGCGGCGGAGTCGGGGGCTGGTGTCGTGTTCACGTACGGGAATTACGCGGGCGACGTCATGAATTTCGGTCTGGCCTCCGAACGCCTCGCGGCGGAGGGCATCCCTGCCGCAAACGTCCTGGTCACGGACGACATCGCCTCCGCGCCCGCTGCAGAGATGGACCGCCGGCGGGGCATTGCCGGCGACTTCGTGGTCTTCAAGGCCATGGGTGCCGCCGCCGAGGCGGGATACGTCCTCGACGACGTGGTGCGGGTCGGTCGCAAGGCCAACAGCCGCACCCGGACTCTGGGCACCGCCTTCTCGGGCTGCACCTTCCCCGGCGCAGGCGAGCCCCTGTTCACACTTCCCGACGGCCACATGGGTCTCGGGCTCGGCATCCACGGCGAGCCCGGCCTCCGGGACGTCCCGCTCCCCTCCGCCGCGGAGCTGGGCCAAGCCCTCGTGGAGGGGGTGCTCGCGGAGGCGCCCGACCCATCGGGGGCGCGAATCGCCGTCGTCCTCAACGGACTCGGCTCCACGAAGCACGAGGAGCTGTTCGTCCTCTGGGGCACGGTGGCGCCGCTGCTGCGCGCGGCCGGGTACGAGATCGTGGCTCCCGAAGTCGGGGAACTCGTGACGAGCCTCGACATGGCCGGGGTCTCGCTCACGGTGACCTGGCTCGACGACGAACTCGAGGAACTCTGGCTCGCTCCCGCGGAGACGCCGGCGTTCCGGCGGGGCTCGATCCTGGGCTCAGCCGCCGACAGCACAGACGACCGGGCCGAGGCAGCCGAAGTCCTGTCCTCGCCCGACGTCCCGGCTCCGACGGCGACCGTCTCCTCACGCGAATACGCCGCAGCCTGCGTCGGGGCGTTGGAGGAAGCCTCCGCCAGGCTCGTGGAACTCGAGGCCGAGCTGGGTGCCATGGACGCGGTCGCGGGCGACGGCGACCACGGCCGCGGCATGGTCCGCGGCGCCGGGGCGGCCGTTGCTGCCGCGGCTCAGGCCCTCGAAGCAGGCCACGGGGCTGGATCCGTCCTGGCCGCGGCTGGCGACGCCTGGGCGGACCGGGCGGGCGGGACCTCGGGCGTGCTCTGGGGCGCCGGCCTGCGGGCGTGGGGCGAAAGCCTCGGGGATCTCGAGGCGCCGAACGCCGACGGCGTCGCGAAGGCAGTGTCGGCCTTCGCCGCGCGGATTGCCGCGCTGGGCGGTGCCCAGCCCGGCGACAAGACCCTCGTGGACGCTCTCGTGCCGTTCGAGAACGAGCTGCGCGGCGCCGTCGGCCGCGGGAACAGCCTCGCCGAATCGTGGGAAGAGGCATGCGCCGCAGCGCAGGCTGCCGCTGCCGCGACGGCCGGGCTCACTCCGCGCAAGGGCCGGGCCCGACCCCTCGCCGAGAAGAGCGTGGGCACACCCGATCCCGGCGCGACGTCCCTCGCCGCCGTTTTCGCGGCGCTCGGGCCCGCCATCATCGCCGCAACCACCGAGGAGGTCCCCGCATGAGCGGACTGCGCATTGTCATCGGTTCGGACGAGGCCGGGGTCGACTACAAGGAGGCCCTCCTGAAGGACCTCCAGGGAGACGAGCGGGTGGCCGAGGTGATCGACATCGGCGTGCACCGCGAGGCCGAGGACTTCACACGCCCGTACCCCTACGTGGGCCTCGCCGCGGGGCAGATGATCAGCGAGGGCAAAGCCGACAGGGCGCTCCTGCTGTGCGGCACCGGCATCGGCGTCGCGATCGCAGCGAACAAGGTCCCCGGGATCCGGGCGACGACCGCGCACGATTCGTTCTCCGTGGAGCGCTCGATCCTGTCGAACAACTGCCAGGTCCTCACCATGGGCCAGCGGGTGGTCGGGCTCGAGCTGGCGCGGCGACTGGCCCGCGAGTGGCTCGGGTACACCTTCGACCCATCCTCGGCCTCCGCCGCCAAGGTGCAGGTGCTCAGCGACTACGAGGGCTGCTGAGCACCTGCCTCAGTCGGGGTGCTCGCCCGTGAGCCTCTCGAAGTCACGGAGCCAGACCTCTCGGACCTCCGCATCCTTGGCGCGCTTGGCACCCGGCTTGAGGCCGCCGTCGTGCGCCCGCCGAAGAGCCGACCGCCGGCCGACGCCCATGAGCAGCAGCGCCCGCTCGGTCATCGCGGCGTGGCGCAGCGGGAGCGAGGTCCGACGGCGGCGGGTCACCTCGCGGATCGCGTCGTGCGCGTCGCTTCGTCGCCCCAAGGAGCGCAGCGAGCGGGCGCGCAGCAGCAGGAGCGCGGCGGCGAGGTCGTCCCGGTTGGTGAGGCCCTCGGTCCACAGGACCACATCGCCGGGGCGGCCGAGGAGCTCGGCGAGGCGGCTCGCCGCGAGGGACGTCGGCAGCGACGGGGGCAGCTGGGCGAGGGCCGCAAGCGCCTCGCGGGGGTGGCCGATCTCGCGCAGGCTGTGCGCGAGCGCGAGGCACACCGCTTCTTCGCTGAACAGCGCCTCGACGCTGATCCCCTCCGACAGCTCGATCCACAGCGACCAGGGCTCGAGGTAGTCGGCCGCGAAGTGGGACGCCGCCTGCTCGTTCTCCCCCGCGAAGCCCCGCTGGATCAGCTCGGCGGCCTGCGCGTGCTGATGGGCCCGGTACGCGAGCAGACCGGCCATGACGTAGCAGAGCCCCGACCAGCCGGGGTACGAGCGGGCCAGGAGGACGAGGCGCTCGGGCTCCTTGTCGCGGAAGACCGCCTCGAATACCGCCCTCTCGGGCTTCGACGGGAACCGCCGCAGCTTCGGCGCGCCACCACGCTGACCCGCGCGGCTCAGCAGGCCGCGGACAGGCGAGAACACCCGCACGCCGCGGAACGGCGTGAGGTCGCGAGGGTCGCGGAACGAGTGCTGGCGGTCCACTTCGCTGGAAGCCATGGCCTCCATGCTAATCAAGGCCGCCATGTCAGCGGTTCGCAAAGTAGATCCAAGCCCCGATGACCCAGACCGTGGCCGCGGTCGCCGCGAAGCCGAATTCGATGAGCATCCCGAGGCCGAGGGCCTTCAGCGCCTCAACCGACGACGACGCCGCCACCCCCAGATCCCGCGTCCGCACCCACTCGCTCCCGAGCAGGCCCAGGGCGAAGCCGACGAACAGGCCCGCGACCGGGATTACGAACAGACCCACGATCGCCGCGATGGCGCCGACCACGATCGAGCTGTTCGGCACGTTCCGCGCGGCGAGGCGTCGGCCGGTCAGCACGTACGACGAGCCCATGCCCGCCGCGAACAGCACCGTCCCGATGGCGAACACCGTCCAGCCATTCGCGCCTGATCCCCCGAACAGCGCCCACTCGAGGAGCGCGAGGATCCCCAGGACGCTTCCGGGCAGCACCGGCACGATCGTGCCGGCGACCGCAATGGCGAGTGCGAGACCGGTGATGAGGGCAGCGAGAGCGGGTCCATCCACTCGCCTTATCCTACGGGCCGCCCTCCCGCCGCCCTCCCGCCGAGATCGGGCCCCATGACGCCGAGATCGGGGCGGGTGGACGACGGCGTCCGGGCACCCGCCGTCGTCCGCCCGCTTTCCGGGGCTACTCCCCGGGCACGACGGCGGCGGCCACTGCCGCGGTGACGGCGGGGGCGACGCGGGGGTCGAGCGGGCTGGGGACGATGTAGTCGGCGGAGAGCTTGTCCTCGGCCAGCTCGGCGATCGCCCTCGCTGCGGCGAGCTTCATCGCCGGGGTGATCCGGCGGGCCCCGGCGTCCAGGGCGCCGCGGAAGATCCCGGGGAACGCGAGCACGTTGTTGATCTGGTTCGGGAAGTCGCTGCGCCCCGTGGCCACAACCGCCGCGTGCCGGCGGGCGACCTCGGGGGCGACCTCCGGGTCCGGGTTGGACAGCGCGAACACGATCGAGCCCTCGGCCATGGACGCGATGTGCTCCTCGGGGACGGTGGAGGAGGAGACGCCGATGAACACATCCGCGCCGGCCAGGGCGGCGGCGGTGCCGCCGGCGACGGCCCTCGGGTTGGTCCGGGCGGCGTACTCGGCCTTCATCCCGGTCAGG
>NZ_JBQCGQ010000048.1:0-12108 GCF_051955515.1 Sinomonas sp. | reverse complement strand
CCATGTTCGGGCCGCTCGACGGCGTGCTGGCATCAGTGACGCAGTTCATCGCCGACCACAAGGGTCCGCCCGAGTACGACAAGGTCATGCTCAAGCCTCACGGCGGCTGGATCATGGGCGGCCTCATCGACGGCATCGAGGGCTCGATGCCCGCACTGGGCTCGACACTCCAGAAGGTTACCAACACCGTCGCGGGCTCGCTCGATCTGTCGCCGGCATTCGCGGCGATGGGGGGCAGTTCGGGCGCGTTCTCGTCGGCACCGCAACAGCTCTACCTAGTCCTCGAGAACGGGCAGCAGCTCAAGGGCTACGTCAGCACGGTCGCAGGGCAGGCCATCGATGCTGCCGACTTCCGAGGGGCTAGGAGGCCGTCGCTGTGAGCGTGACCACCCGGACGAACCTCGCCACGAACCCATCCGCGGCGACGACGGCGACGAACTACGCCGCCGTCGCCGGGACGGGCGGCACTGCGTCGGTGGCGTGGAACTCGGGGGCAGGCTACCTCTCGATCCCCGGCTTTCCGCGAGTGACGTGGACCGTCGCCACCACGGCGATCTCGGGCGGTATCTCCTACACCCAGACGGGTCTCTCGGCTGCTACGCAGTACGCCACGCAGATCTGGGTCCGATGCTCCAAGGCGCAGACGCTCCAGCTCAAGGTCGACTTCCGCAACAGCTCGAACGCGATCGTCAACACGGTCACCGGCTCATCGGTGGCCGTCTCGGCGAGCACGTGGACGCAGCTTACGGTGGTCGGCACATCGGGCGCGGCGGTGACCAACGCGGTCTTCACGGCGCAGGCGGTCACGGGCGGCTCGAACTGGGCGGCCTCCGACTGGCTCGACGGCGAGGCGATCCTCATCGAGGCGACCGGAACCGTCGGAACCTACTTCGACGGCTCGTTCACGGCTGCCGCAGGGAACGTCTACGCATGGACCGGCACGGCGAACGCCTCTACCTCGACGGACACGGTCTACCAGCCGTTCATCTCGCTCAGCTCCGGCAGCACGCCGAGCCCGAATGTCTCGGTGACCTACCAGGACTTCGACCCCGGAACGAACCAGATCAACGTCTGGCGGACGGTGGACGGCAAGCGGCGCCCCGTGCGCGGCGCACGGCACCGCAACGTCGTCGGCTCGGACTTCGTGGTGGACTACGAGGCTGCCCTCGGCCGCACCGTCTCCTATGACATCGAGGTTCTCTCGGGCGTCTGCGCGGGCGTCGTCATCACGACGGCGACGATCACGCTCTCCTCGACCTCGGGTTGGCTGAGCGACCCGCTGCAGCCGGGCACAGCCATCCCGGTCTATGCCGACGTCGGGCCGAACGGCGAACCGGGCCTCGACTGGGACGCGCTCGCGCAGTTCGAGTACAAGTCGGCCGTGACGGAGATGATCGTCGCCGGAACCGACGAGCCCGTGGCCCTCGTGGGCAAGCGGCAGTCGGCGGACAACGTGGCGTTCCACGTCACGACGCTCGCCACGGCGCAGACCAACGCCCTCCGCGTGCTGCTCAAGCAGGCCAGCGTGGTCCTGTTCCGGCCCCTCGCAGGCTGGGCCTCGGCGCTGCCGGGCCTCTGCTACATGACCGCGGCGTCGATCCTCGAGCAGCCGGTCAACGAGAAGCTGGGCGGCCAAGAGGTCGAGTGGCAGGCCAAGAGCGACTTCGTCGCCCCTCCGGCGATGCCCGTCCTCGCGCCGACCACGACCTACGGGACCGTGGCCGCCGAGTATGCGACCTACGCGGCGTTCAACGCCGCGCACACCGGCCAGACCTATCTCCTCATCATCCAGAATCCGTAAGGGGGAACGTTGCCTACCGCTGAGGCGATATTTTCGGGGACGCTCACCTCGTCCATGGCAGCTGCGATGCCGACCCTCATGTCCTCCGATCAGGGCTGGGTCGGCATCACCCTCAACCTCACTGCTGTCGCCGGCACGAGCCCCCAGCTCGTGTTCGGCATCCAGTGGTCGAACGACGGAACGACATGGGCCGACGCGGACCCCGCGAAAGACGAGTTCACTGCGCTGACGACCGCGCCGCTGACGCTCTCGCGCAGGTTCGACGTCAAGGCCAAGTACTGGCGGCCATACGCGACGGTCACGGGATCTGGCGCCTCATTCACCGGATCGGCCAACGCCTACTTCTAGGGGGGTGAGCGATGCGCGCGCTCGACGCAACGACGACAGCGGCGCTCGCCGGCTCCCGCGCAGGCGACACGATCACGGTCTGGTGCTGGTACAACGGCTCGCTGGCATACTCGGACCCGCTGCCCGTCGGCCAGTGGGAACTCTCCTACGACACGACGCGGCAGACGCAGACGCTCACGGTGGATGTCGAGGATGCCGACGGGACGAAGGCCCCGTGGCTCCTCGACGACCCCCTCGGCGTCGGCGGCTCACTCCTGCAGGTCTACTACAACGTGGGCGGCGCGGGCTCGGTGGCCTACGACTGGTTCCGGATCTCCGAGACGGACCCTATCGAGTCGTGGAACTCCTACAAGGTCACCAATCAGGGCGTCGTGAACGTCGACTCCCCGCTCGGGAACGGCGTCTCGCTGCTCTGGGCCTCGGGCGGGGCGAAGATCACCCTCAAGGCCGAGACGCTGGCGAGGAACATCCTCAACGCACAGTTCCTCGCCCCGACCTCGCCGCCCACCTCGGGATCTCCGACGTGCGTCTCCGAGATCAAGCGCGTGCTGGCAGACATCATGCCCGTCACGGCAGTCTCGGGCGTCGTGGACCAGGCGGTCCCGGCCAACCTCGTCTACCCGAACGACCGCCTCAATGCCGTCCAGTCGCTCGCGCAGCGCATCGGCTGCGACATCCGCACGAATGGCTCGGGTGTGCTGGAGATCTACCCGATCGCCAACACCGGCACGGTCTGGACCCTGCAGCCGGGGCCCGAGGGCTTCCTGATCGACGTGCAGCGCACCATGAAGCTCGACGGCGCCTACAACGTCTTTGTCGCAGACGGCAGTGGATCGAGCCAGAACCCTCTCCGCGGCGTCGCGCAGATCACGGGCGGCCCGCTTCGTGTGGGCGGCCCGCACGGGACGTACCCCGTCTTCTACTCCTCGAACACGATCACCACGCAGGCTCAGGCCGACGCCTACGCACAGACAATGCGGGACACGCAGCTGCGCGGCCTCACGATCCCCATCGTCATCGACTGCCTGCCACACCCCGGCCTGCAGATGGGCGACTGGATCACGGTGGTCTGCCCGAACGCGAGCACGCACGGGACGCTCACCTTCCCGGCGCGCATCCGGACCATCGACATCAAGGGGCACGACTCGACCGTGGATGCGATGCAGCTCGGCCTCGACGCCACCTACGGGGACATCGCCGCCGTCTTCTCGGGGGTGCCCCGTGGGTAACCTCGACCGCATCCAAGAGATGCTGGTCAAGGCCATGGGCGACCAGACCACGCTCGTGCGGGCGACAGTCATTCTCTCCTCGAACGTCACAGCCGGGACCACCGGCTACCTCGTCAGCCTGAACGGAAACATCATCCAGGCATCGGCGGCCGACGGCGTCTCGGTATCGAACGGCGACGCGGTCCTCGTTGCGGTAACCGGCACGGCGCGCGGGCAGGCCGAGGCGTTCATCCTCTGCCGGATGTCCACCACGGGCCTGCACCCGGCGACGGGAACGGTGACCGTGGTCCCAGTCGGCTCCCAGACGATCACGGTCGTCGGCGCCGACGGCGTAACCTACACGGCCTACTTCCTCTCGAGCTACACGCCCGCGGTCAACGACAACGTCGAGATGATCTTCCTCGCTGGCGTGCCCTACGTGACGAAGGCCGGAGCCACCCCGGCGCCCGCGCCGGCCGCGCCCGTGGGTTCGAGCACGCCGACCGTCTCGACCGGCACCTCCAACTTCGCCGCCTCCGACTCGGCGACGTGGTGGGGGCCGGGCGGCTGGGGCTCGTGGGGCAGCACCTCCTACGTCTACTCGGGCACCTACGGCAGCAGCACGGTCAACGGCGCGTGGTTCTACGGCGGCGGCCCGACCCAGCTCGCCGGCCGCACCATCACGGGCGGCAGGTTCACCCTCGGCCCGCGTCAAGGCGCCGGCAACTACAACAGCCCGGCCTCGGTGAACATCTACACCCACAGCAGTTGGAGCCGCCCGGCCGGGAACGTCTCGACCGTCAACGGCCCGACGACCGTCACCGCGCAGCCATGGCAGGGCCTCACCGTCTACAGCCTAACCGCGGCGCAGGCGCAAGACCTCGTCAACGGCGGCGGGATCGCCATCTTCAACGGCGACTACGCCGCCTTCTCCGGAGTACAGAGCAACGCCCAGTCGGGCACCGTATCCATCGATTGGAGCCGCTGATGTCACAGGTACGCGCGAACGGCATCCAAGTCCCCACCAACCCGGACAACTTCACGAACCTCACGACAGACCTCGCCACCATGGCCGACACCTCGAATGTCGTCGTCAAGGTCGCGAGCTCCACGGCGCAGAACGCGCTGACGAAGGTTGCGGGCCTCGTCACGACGCGGACGGACCTCCCCGGCTCGCCGATCCAGACGTGCGACGGGACGAACTTCGCACAGCAGCAGGTCCCGAAGGTGTGGGCGAACAACCCGCACGTCGGCTCGGCCTCGAACCTGCTGACCAACCTGCAGTCGGGCGCCTACGTGCCGATCATCCAGTGCGGCACGATCGTCTGCACCACCGACGCCAACGGCTACAGCAACTTCCTGTTCCCGCAGGCGTTCCCCAACGGGGTCATGTTCTGGGTCGGCATGAACGCCGACGACGTCGCCACCGGCACAAAGGTCTTCATCACGCAGGGCTCGGCGAACGCGACCCTGACGACGGCGTACTTCAACGCATGGATCGCAGGCGGCACGCAGTACGCGAGCCAGTCCATCCGCCTCGACTACATCGCCATCGGGTGGTGACGGGATGACTCCCACGGAGGTTTGGCCGGCGGTCGGAGCGATCGCGACGATCGCAGCAGTGGGGGTGGCCGTGATTAGCACGTTCTTCGGGTGGCTGTCGAAAAAGCTCGACGCCATCGGCGCGCACCTGTCCAAGCAGGACGCCCACCTGGCCAAGCAGGATGCTGCAATCGCGGAGGTCAAGACAGACATCGCATGGCTCAAGCGCCAGATCAAGTCGGCGCCGAGGACCGAGGAAGAGGGCGACGACGAATGACCTACGGATGCGACGTCTCGGCCTATCAGCCAGCCAGCCCAGCATGGGGCCCGAACAGGTTCGCATGGGTCAAGGCCACCGAAGGCGTCGGCTGGGTCTCCCCCGTCTGGCGCGCACAGATCGCCTCCGGCCGCTCGGCGGGCCTCGGCGTGGGCTACTACCACTTCTGCGACGGTCGGAACACGCCGCAGGCTGAGGCCCAGTTCTACTGGAACACCATCAAGGACGTATGGCAGGTCGGCGAGCCGATCGCGCTCGACGTCGAGGGCGCGTTCTTCAACTACGTGGCCGACCCTGTCGGCTGGACCCTCGCGTGCGCGCAGGAACTCTATGCGCTCTCGGGGCTCAAGGCAGTCTTCTACTCCGACTGGTCGCACGTCAAGGGCAAGTGGAACTGGCAGCCCCTCGTGGACTTCGACATGGGCCTCTGGGGCGCGGCCTACAACAGCGTGGGCTTCGGCGACCCATCCCCTTGGCCCGCGATCTTCTGCTGGCAGAACGCCGACACGAACGAGACCGGCGGCGACAGCAACCAGCTGAACGGCGACCTCAGCACATGGCGCGCCTATGGGACGCCTGCCAACATCCAGCCCGCCAGCGGCGGAACAGTCACACCGATTGGAGACGACGACGTGAGCTATGAGAACTGGACTCCCGCCGGAAAGATTCAGCACTTCTGCGACATCTGGGGCCTTCCCGGAGGCTCGGGCGGCGATCAGCCAGGCCTGCCCGGCGCGCCTCTCATCCAGGACCGCGAGACGGGGCAGGGCGCATGGCCCGAGACGCACCTCGGCTCCGTCCGCCAGCGCCTCGACGCGAGCCTCGGCGGGAAGGTCGACGGAGTCGCCGCGCAGATCAAGGCCCTCCCCGCGGTCAACGGCACCAGCCTGACTCAGGGAGATATTGACGCGATCGCTGCCGCCGTCCTCGCTGCCATCAAGGCGCAGGCGAACAAGTAGGCCGCCATGAGCCCTAACCATCACGACCGGCACTGGCTGCACCATCCAGCCGTGCCGACGGGGAGCGAACTGCCCTTCGGGGACAGGGCGGCCGACTGGCTCCGCAATGGCATGGGCTCGTGGGTCTTCATCTTCTCCTTCCTCGGCTTCATGGGGCTGTGGATGACGGCCAACGTCGTCGCGTGGTGCTTCCACTGGGACGAATACCCCTACATCCTCCTGAACCTCATGCTCTCGACCCTCGCCGGGCTGCAGGGCGGGATCATCCTCATCGCCTCCAAGCGGCAGGACGCGGTGAACGCCAAGCTCGCCGAGCACGACCGCGAAGAGGTCAAGGCACTGAGGGCGATCAATGAAGCGCAGACACATCTCCTCGAGGCACTGCGCGATCACCTTGGGATCGGAGGCGACGATGCCACTCGGCAACCCGACGCCGGCTGACTCGTGGATGCTCTACTCCCCGATCGACGACGTCCACGGCGCGCTCGTCGAGGTGCTCGAGGGCGCCCAGCACTCCGTCGTCGTGGCGATGTACGGCTTCGACGACGACGAGCTCGCCGAGATCCTGCGCGGCCACCTCGCGACACCGAACGTCTACGTCCAGATCACGCTGGACAAGTCCCAGGCGGCCGGCGTGCATGAGCGCGAGCTGCTCGCCAAGTTCCGGCACGAGGACATGGGCAACTCGATCGCGATCGGCACCTCGGAGAAATCGGCCATCATGCACCGCAAGATGGCGATCGTCGATGGCGTCTGGCTGATCGGCGGCTCGACCAACTGGAGCACATCCGGGGAGACAAAGCAGGACAACCAGCTCAGCATCCAGCGCTCCCCCGAGCTAGCAGCGCGCGCGCGGACTGTCCTCGACATCGAGCACGACCATGCGCTCCAGCAGATGAGGGCCGCGAAGTGAGGCCGGGCGACGTCGCGCTCGTGCGGCCTGCAGGATGGCTCGGCCGGATCATCACCACCGTCACCTCGGCTCGGTACTGCCACATCCGCCTCATCGTCGCCGAGGACGGCTCGACCGTGGAGGCCAACCCGCCCGGCGCGTACCGCGGGAAGATCCAGCCCGGCGACGTCATCGTGACGGCCCCGCTGACCGACGAGGAGCGGGCGCAGATCGCCACCACGGCTGCCGCGCTCGTCGGCATCCCCTATGGCTTCCTCGACGTCGTCGCGCTCGGGCTGGCCCAGTACGGGATCAAGATCCCCGGCCTCCGGAAGCGGCTGGGGCGCAAGGATCGCCTCTTCTGCTCCCAGCTCGTGGACCGCGCATGGCAGGCCGTCGGCTTCCATGCCTTCACGGACGACCGCCTCCCGCAGAACGTCTCCCCCGGCGACATCGCCGATCTCGCCTTCGTCTCATCGTGGACCGCCGAGGTCGAGCCGTGAGCACGGCGCTCGACGTCGAGACCTCGACGGAGATCCTCGAGGACTGGGAGCCGGAGTACGAGTGCGAGGCGACCGACCGCCATGACGGCGCGCCCGTCAAGGCGCAGTGGTGGTCCTTCGCGCTGTGCTGCGGCCGTCCGCCCATCACGCTCTGCTCGGGCTGCGTCGAGTGGGAGACGCGCAAGCTGCGCCGCTGCGGCCTTTGCCTCAAGAAAGACACACCCGAAGAACCCAACCGCCGCTACGAGCCCATCAAGGGGAAAGCATGATCGCCCAGCTCAAGAAGATCCTCGCCTACTCCAAGGCGATCGCCGCGCTCGTCGGATCGCTGGCGACCTACCTCCTCGCGGTCCTGCCGCCGGACCAGTTCAAGTGGCTCTCGCTCGTGGCCGCGGTCTGCACGGCCGTCGGGACGTGGGCGGTTCCCAACATCCCTTCCACCCCCACCACGAGCACTACCGGAGGCAACGCATGAGCAACGACCAGAGCGGCATCCACGGGCACGTCTCGTGGGTGCTCACCGATGAGAACGGCGTCGTCAAGGCGCAGGGCGAGACTGACAATCTCGTGACCGACACTGGCGATCAGTACTACGCAGCGCGGGCGGCGCAGATCCAGGGCTCGGCCCTGACGATCACCGCGATTGCCACGGGCACGACCGCCGTCGTGACGACGTCGGCCGCGCACGGCCTGTCGGTCGGCGACGCGGTCACCATCGCAGGCGTCACTCCCTCGGGCTACAACGGCAAGTGGGCAGTCACCGCCGTGGGCTCCTCGACGACGTTCTCGATCTACGTCGGCACGGCACTCGGCGCGGGCACGGCTTTCGGCACCGCGACCGGCCTCTCCGTCTCGCTGGCCTCGGGCATGAAGCTCGGGCAGGGCTCGACCGCCGTCGCCAAGTCCGGCGCGGGCGCCGCGCTCGTGACCTACCTCTCGGGCTCGCAGCAGGCGTTCGACGCCACCTACCCGACTGCCGTGGACACCGCCGGCTCCGGCTCGAAGGTGACCTACAAGGTGACCTACGCCGCTGGCACGGCGACCACGGCCTCGGCGATCACGGAGGCCGTCATCGTCAACGAGAACATCCTGGCCAACGCCACCACGGCGGCGGCCAATACGATCTCGCGCGTGCTGCTCACGGGCATCGGGTCCAAGGGCGCCTCTGACACGCTGACGATCACGTGGTCTCACACGCTCCTCGGGGCCTAGTCATCATCGGGCGGCCCGCACCATAGCGGGCCGCCCTTCTCGCGAGCGGAGCGGGGCCGGATCGCGACCCAACGGAAAGCGCCACACCGAAAGGTCACCCCACCATGTCCGTCACCGTCGTCACTCCCAGCGACCTCGCAGCGGCGAAGGCCGCGCTGCAGGCCAACATTGATGCCGCGAACAAGACGATTGCCGCGATCCAGTCCGCACAGGCCACCGACGAGACGAACATCTCGAGCGTGCTCGGCCAGCTCAAGACGCTCACGGGTCAGATCACAGCTCTGCAGCAGCAGGTAGCCGCCCTGACCCCGTCTCCCGCTCCTGCTCCAGCGCCAAGCCCTGCACCGGCCCCGGCCCCAACGCCGGCACCGACGCCTGCCCCAGATCCTACGCCCGCGCCTGCACCGGCCCCGGCCCCTGCGCCATCGCCACAACCAGCGGGCACTCTCCCGGCCGGTGTGACCCTCAAGGACCCGGACGGCGGAGCGAACTACTGGGCCAAGTTCACCGGCCCCACGTTCCCCACCTCCCCGTCGTTCTTCCCGATCGGGGTCTGGTACGAGGGCACCTCCACGGCGGACCAGGTCTCGTTCGACTCTGCCACCGGCCTGAACACCTACATGCGGCTCATCACCGACTCGCGCCTCGACCTCATCAAGGCGGGCGGCATGTTCGCGTGCCTCCACCCCGACGACCTCTCCATGCCCAACCGCGGCACCGAGACGACGTCCTACATGACCGAGGACGAGCCGGACATGATCCCCGGCTGGTGGGGCGCGCCGACCGCGCAGCAGATGACCGACGAGCAGAACCGCGTCGCCGGACTCCCGAAGGACGGGCGCCCGGTCTACGTCAACGTCGGCCTCGGGATCCTCTCCTGCGACGACGGCGACGCCGACGCCCAGAAGTACGTCCGCCTCCACGACTTCATCTCCGCGGACCAGTACTTCTACACCGAAGACACCTACGAGATGTGCCGCACCATCGGGCAGGGCACGAACCGCCTCACCGATGAGCAGGCACGGCGCGGCCGGAACTACGGCATCGTCGTGGAGCGCATGCGCGCCTTCGCCGGGTACACCAAGCCCGTCTGGGGCTTCGTTGAGGCCGGTGCACCGTCCTCGACGACGGCGATCGAGATCACCCCGGCGCAGGTCCGTGCGGCCATCTGGCACTGCATCATCGGCGGCGCCCGCGGCATCCTGTTCTTCAACCACTCGTTCTCGGGCTCGTTCCAGACGCAGCACGTCCTGCGGGATGCGCACTACGCGCCGATCCGCGCCCAGGTGCAGGCCGAGACGGCGATCATCCGGCAGATCGCCCCAGCTCTCAACGGCCCGGACGCTGTCGGCCTCGTGACCGCCTCGACGGGCGTGAAGGCTGCGGCGAAGTGGAACGGCGGCGCTCCCGTGGTGATCGCTGGCAACACCGACCATACGGCACGGACGGGGGCGTTCACCCTCGCGGGCTCGTGGTCCTCGGTCACCGTCGTCGGCGAGAACCGCACCATCCCCGTCACGGGCGGGACCTTCACCGACTCATTCCCCGCCGAGACGACGATCCACATCTACCAGGTAAACCCGTGATCGGGACCTACGTCCCGCCGAACCCGTACATCTGGTCCGCGAACGACCCGCTCGGGAACCCGCTGACGATCAGCGTCGCGTGGCGCGCCTCCACGAGGGCGCTGCAGAACACGACCGTCACACGGGACCCGGCCTGCTCGCTCGGGCACATCTACATCGGGCTCGGGCCGGACGGGACACCCGACACGAGCCCGAACGCGTACGCGGTCCCCACGGGGTCCACGACGATCAACGCGAACGCGTTGAAGGCGAACGGGCTCAGCACCATCGACGACGTGCTGGCGCTGCAGATCACCGCCGGCCCGTGACCCTAGGGAGGCTGGTGCCATGACTCTGACCCCGACCAACACATTCCTGGTCACGGCCACGAGCCAAGGCACCAGCCTCGTCTCACCCTCGTTCACCCCGGCCACTGGCGACATCATCGTCGTCAAGGCCGCGGGCGAGGACTCCACCCTGCACCTGAACACTCCGACGAACTCGGCGAACACGATCACGTGGACGCTGCAGCAGTCGGACACCACCTCGAGCCACTGCTCGGCGTACATGTGGACCGGTGCCGTCACCGCGGGCGGCTCCGCCACCACCGTCACGGTCTCGACGGTCGCGGGCGGCTCGGCCCAGTTCCACTCGATGATGGTCGAACGCTGGGACGGCACCACCTGCCAGCTCGCAGGCAGCCCGGCGCTGAACAAGAAGGTCAGCACCGGCACGGCCACGTCCTCGCTGACCACGACGGCCGCTGGCTCCGTTATCTCGTGGATGGATGCCGACTGGGCCGCGAACAGCCCCACGAGTGCCACCTACTCGAACTCCTCGAACAACACCTCCGAGGGCATCGACAACCGCTCCACGAACAACTACGTCGCCTACTACGACTACCTGCAGGCACCGACCGCGGGGGCGACAACCTACGGCGTCACGGCTCCCGGCTCGCAGACGTACTCGCTGCTCGCGATCGAGATCCAGGCAGCGAGCAGCGGCGGCACCAACTACACCGCCAACCCCGCTGACTCTGAGGGCATCACCGACTCAGCCTCGTTCATCCAGAACCAATTCCTGACCCCGGCTGACTCCGAAGGCGTCACCGACTCCCTCGTCCAGCAGCAGGACATGGCCCGCTCAGCTACGGACGCCGAGGGCCTTGCCGACTTGGCGTCGGTTGTCCAGAATCAGTTCCTCACGCCGAGCGACCCCGAGGGAATAACCGACACGGCGGCCGCCGCGCAGGCGCTCGTGCGCACCCAGAGCGACCCGCTCGGCCTGACCGACTCTGCCTCCTTTGTCCAGCAGCAGCAGGCGGCTCCGGCTGATCCTGTTGGCCTCACGGACTCGGTCACGGTGGTCCAGTCCCAGCAGGTCACCGTATCCGACCCAGTTGGCATCACGGACTCCGAATCGCAGGGCGCGTTCCTGTCCTCGAACCCGGCGGACCCGGTCGGGATCACGGACTCTGCGAGCGTCGTCCAGTCGCAGCAGGTCGCACCCGCTGACCCGGTCGGCGTGACCGACTCGGCGTCGCTCGTCCAAGCCCAGCAGCAGGCGCCAGCGGACGCCGTAGGCATCACCGACAGCGCCACCGCGCAGCTCAACGGCGGCGGGACGAACTACACGGCAAGTCCGGCAGATCCCGAGGGCATCACCGACGTCGCGAGCGTCGTGCAGGCCCAGCAGATGTCCAGCGCGGACTCGGTGGGGCTCACCGATGCGGCCACCTCGGGACTCAGCGCGGTTCGTTCCGCGAGCGACCCCGTGGGCCTCACAGACGGGGTGGCGAGCT
>NZ_JBQCGQ010000047.1:0-14688 GCF_051955515.1 Sinomonas sp. | reverse complement strand
TCCCTCCTGTGCGTCGCGGCAGCCGGAAGCATCATGGGGGGAGTGCTCGACGACGTGGGCTTCCACCGCGGCCTGCTCGCCTCGACGGCGCTTCTGGCAGCGAGCGCCCTCACCTCCGGCGCGGCGATCCGAAACCCGGAGCGGGAGCCTTCCGGCGTGGACCGGGAACGCTAGAGGCGACTACGCCCGCTCTAGCGTGCAACCCGGATGCGAAGAGTCGCTGTGCACCCACAGCGAGGACGCGATCGGATCGGGCACATCGAATTCGTGCGCCCCGTTTCCGGCCCCGATCCTCACGACAAGCGGGCCCCCGAACGGCTTCCGGCGGACCACGTGCACGGCGGTATCGAGGACGATGCGTTCCCGGGCGAGGTAGCGGAGCATCTCGGGATCGTCGTCGCTGATGCGGGTGATCCGGCCTTCGTGGCCCGGGTCGAGGTCGCCCAGCGGCAGGGCTGACGGGCGCTCCACGCGACCGGTGGGACTCGGGATCGGGTCGCCGTGCGGATCGCGGTCGGGGTGGCCGAGCTTCTCGGCGAGCCGCTCCACGAACGTGTCCGAGACGGCGTGCTCAAGCTGCTCGGCCTCGTCGTGGACCTCATCCCAGCTGTAGCCGAGCTCTTGAACGAGGAACGCTTCGAGGAGACGGTGCCGGCGGACCATGGTGAGGGCGAGGCGTTCGCCGGCGGCAGTAAGCCGCACCGCTCCGTAGGGCCGGTGGTCCACGAGGCCCTGATCCTTGAGCTTGCGCACCATCTCAGAGACAGAGGAGTTCGCAACGCCGAGGCGGGCCGCGAGCTGGGAGGAGGTGATGGGCTTGTCCTGCCACTCCGTGAAGGAGTAGATGACCTTCACGTAGTCCTCGATCGAGGATGACGGCTGGCTCTTCACCGTTCCAGCCTACCGTCAGGCGTGGGGCGCAAACGTGAGCCAGACGAGCATGAGGTTGAGGGCGATCACGAGGCCCGCACTGGCCCAGGCGGCAAGCGCGACGCCCCGCGAGGTCCGGAACTCCCCGGTCACCTTTCGGTCCGACGTCATCCGGATCAGGGGGATGAGCGCGAAGGGGATGCCGAACGAGAGGACAACCTGGCTGACGACAAGGGACATCGTCGGGTCGAGGCCGAGCGCCAGGAGCACGATCGCCGGCACCAGGGTGATGCCGCGGCGCAGGACGAGCGGGATCCGGCGGTGCAGGAGCCCCTCCATGATCGTCGCACCGGCGTACGAGCCGACGGCGCTCGAGGCGAGCCCGCTCGCGAGCAGGCCGACGGCGAATGCGGTTCCGATGACCGGTCCCAAGGCACTCTCGATGGCGGCGTGGGCCCCCTCGATCGTGTCGGTGCCATCCCGGCCGCCGAGCGTGGAGGCGGCGAGGAGCAGCATGCCCAGGTTGACCACGCCGGCGATTCCCAGGGCGACGACCACGTCGAAGCGGGTGCCGTGCAGGAGGCGGGCGACGGCGGAGGCAGGCACCTTGGTGTGCGGGTCGGAGCGATGGCGGTCGCGGGAGAGCGCAGAGTGGACGTAGATGGCGTGAGGCATCACGGTCGCGCCAAGCATCGAGGCTGCGAGGAGGACCGTGTCCGGCCCCTCGAAATGCGGGACGATCCCCGACAGCAGGCCGGACGGCGAGGGCGGGCTCACGCAGAGCCCCGTGAGGAATCCGATGGTGATGACGGCGAGGAGTCCGATGATGGCCAGCTCGAACCGCTGCTGGGTGCGGTGGTTCTGGACGGACAGGATCGCCATGGAGACCACGCCCACGATGAAAGCGCCGAGCGGAAGCGGGATGCGGAACAGGAGGTGGAGGGCGATCGCACCGCCGACAACCTCCGCCAGATCGGTTGCGAGGGCGACCGTCTCGGCCTGGAGCCAGTAGAGCCGCCGTGCCCCCGGGCGCAGCCGTTCGCCGAGGAGCTCGGGGAGGGTGCGGCCCGTCACGATGCCGAGTTTTGCGGACTGGTACTGGACGAGCATGGCCATCGCGTTGGCAAGGACGATGACCCAGACGAGGAGATAGCTGTAACGCGCACCCGCGGTGATGTTCGCAGCGACGTTTCCCGGGTCCACGTACGCGATGCAGGCGACGAAGGCGGGCCCGAGCAGTCCGAGGACGTTGCGCAGGGCTCTGCGGTGACGCGGCACTGTGGTGGACCGGATCGTCCTGCTCATCTGCTCTCCCTCTCGCCGCTCCTCATCCTCGAGTTTCGGTATGCCTAAATTCTAGTTGTGAGCGACAGGAGGGGCAAGGTGCTAGGAACGGGGAACCGCCCGCCACGCCTGAGTCCTATACGGGAGCAGCAGGATCTCTTCGTCCGAGTGGCCGAGATGCTCGTGGAGGTACCACGCGAGATTCGCCTCGACCTTCGCGCGGTGCTTCTCGGAAGCGCGCAGATAATAGCTGCGCGACTTGGCGAGCTCGACGATGCCCTGCGGCGTGATCGGATCCTCCCAGGGGAAGGAGGCGGCCTCCCAGCCCGTCAGCTCGGGGCCAGACGGAGGATGGAAGTCGGGCTTGTGAACATCGCCCGCGTGCATGATGCGGGTCAGCCGGTGAACCCACGGGACGGAGGTATCGAGCTGGTTCCAGACGAGGGCAACCCTGCCACCGGGCGCGAGCAGGCGCACGGCCTCACGAGTGGCCGCGTGCGGATCGAACCAGTGCCAGGCCTGGGCTGCCACCACGAGATCGGCCGACGCGGACGGCAGCCCGGTGGATTCGGCGGGGGCCACCACGGTCGCGATGCCCGGATGCAGGCGCCGCAGCTCGGCGAGCATGCCTGGGCTCGGATCGATGGCCGTCAGCGTCAGTCCGCGGTCCGCGAGCAGGGCCGTGAGCTTGCCGGTTCCAGCGCCGAGGTCGACGGCGGTCCTCGCCTCGGAGGGGACCAGCCAGTCGACGGCGTCGGCAGGATAGCCCGGTCTCACCCTCTCGTAGTGCTCGCCGCCGGCGAGAAAGGCGTCGGCGAGCTCCCGCCGTCGTCGTTCGTCGAATTTCGGTCCGCCACGTGCCATGCCTAGGAATCTATCCCCAGACAGCCGCCCTACTCGTCGACGCTGCAGGGAGCAGCGCCTGCTGTCCCCGGCGTGTTCGGCGCCCACGCAGGAAACGGCCGGCTGTCGTGCGACGGAACCCACCGCCCGGCATCGACCGCGTAGTCGAGGCGCAGCCCTCGCTCGACAAGCTCCCGCACGGCGTCCACGAGACGCTCGACGTCCTCGAGGCGCGAACCAAGCCCGAAGCTGGCCCGCAGGGAGCCCGACGGCAGCCCGAGGCGTCGGAGTGCGGGGTGGGCGCAGAAGCGACCATCACGGAGGCCGATGCCGTGTTCGGCCGAAAGGTAGGCGGCCGCCAGGCCAGCGTCGTGCCCCGGTACCGAGAAGTTGACGATGCCGACCGCACCTCGGGACGCCTTGCTCGTCCCCAGGTCCGAGTCCTCGAAAAGGCGATGCACAGTAACGCCGTCGATCTCCGAGAGCCCGCGCACCAAGGCTGTGCGGAGCCCCTGCTCGTGGGCGTGCCACGCGGATTCGTCGATCCCGCCGAGCACTTCGGCGGCCTTGGCAAGCGTTGCCGCGCCCAGGACGTTGGGCGATCCAGCCTCGTGCCGGGCGGGTCCGTCGGCCCAGGCCACGGAATCGAGGCGGACTTCGCGCACGGCGCCACCGCCGGCGAGGTACGGGCGGCCATCGTCGAGCCAATCCCGCCGGCCCACGAGCACTCCAGCGCCGAACGGCGCGTAGAGCTTGTGCCCCGAGAACGCCAGATAGTCGATGCCCGTGCCGGCAACGTCGATACGCCGGTGCGGCGCGAGCTGGGCAGCGTCGACGGCGATGCGGGCGCCATGCTCATGGGCGAGGGCCGAAAGCTCGGCGATGGGCAGGATCTCGCCCGTGATGTTCGACGCGCCGGTGACGGCCAGCAGGCTGATCTCCCCGGCCTTGAGCCACGCCCGCACGCGTTCAAGCGTTTCGGAGAGGGTCCGCGCCGCAACGACGCTGCGGTGCGGCCGCGACTGCCACGGAAGCAGGTTGGCGTGGTGCTCGATGTCGAGGTACAGGACGTCGCCCGAGGCGGGCAGGCAGCCCGCGAGGAGGTTGAGCGAATCCGTGGTGTTGCGCGTGAAGATGACCTCGTCGTCGGCCCTCGCCCCGACGAAGTCGCGCACGATGCCGCGCGCGTTCTCGTACAGCGATGTGCTGACTTGCGAGGCGTAGCCTGCGCCGCGGTGGACGCTCGCGTAGTAGGGAAGGACCTCATTGAGGTACGCGGCCACCTCGGCAAGGGCAGGCGCGGATGCGGCGTAGTCGAGGTTGACGTACCGCGTCTCGCCGCCGGTTGCCAACGGGGCGACCAGCTCACCGCCGATGACGTCAGCGAGAGGGCGGCGGAGCTCGGGCGCGGGCGCGTCGGGAGCCTTGGGGGTCTGTGCAGGGGATGGGGGAACGACGACGGGTGTGCTCACAGTGCACCTCGGGGTCGGGGCCCCGCCTCGCGGGGGCCGCGCTTGCCGAATCCGCTCCGGACCGGCCTGGTCGTCACCCGGGGCACCCCGCCGCGTGAGGAGGGTTGCCGGCCAGCAAGCCGGGGCTTCGCGCTGGCACTCGTGACCTGAGGAAGAGATTAGGCGAGGGGACCGAAACACTCCAGCCCGACAAGTCGTGTTACACCTCGTGAAGGCGGCGGCACGAGTCCCGCCTCACGAGGTGAGCAGGTCGTCGTGCTCCGGGTTGAGCCGCTTGAGGGCGTCTGAATGCAGGATGCCGTTCGTGGCGAGCGCGTTCTCGCCCCAAGGCCCGTCGGCGCCGTCGAGCGAGGTGAACCTGCCGCCGGCTTCGGTGACAATCGGCACGAGCGCCGCCATGTCGTACAGCGCGAGCTCAGGCTCCGTGGCGATGTCCACCGCTCCCTCCGCGACAAGGCAGTACGACCAGAAGTCGCCGTAGGCCCGGGTCCGCCAGACGTCTTCGGTCAGGCTCAGGAAGTCGCCGAGGCTCCCGCGTTCCCGCCACCCAGACAGGCTCGAGTAGGAGAGCGAGGCGTCCTCGATGCGGGAGACGTTCGAGACCTTCAGGCGCGTCGCCGCGGCCAGCGAACGCCCCGTGTAGGCACCAGCTCCCTTCGCCGCCCACCATCGGCGCCCGAGGGCGGGTGCGCTCACCACGCCGACCACGACCTCGTCGCCGTCGGCCAAGGCGATGAGCGTCGCCCACACCGGGACACCGCGCACGAAGTTCTTCGTGCCGTCGATCGGATCGATGATCCATCGCCGCGCGCCGTGGCCGGTCGTCCCGAACTCCTCCCCGATCACGGCGTCCCGCGCCCGCGAGCGCGAGAGCTGGGCGCGGATCGCTTCCTCGGCAGCGCGGTCTGCGTCGGTCACGGGGGTCAGATCGGGCTTGGTCTCGACGCGCAGATCGAGGGCCTTGAACCGGTCCATGGTCAGAGCATCGACCGAGTCCGCGAGGACGTGGGCCAAGCGGAGGTCGTCGGTGTAGCTCTCGGCGGCGAGGGTCATGGAGTCCACGCTATCGCTTCGCGGAAGTACCAGGCGTGAACTGGGGTCAGAGCGTGCCGAGCTCCTTGGCATCCGCGACTTCATCGCGCGGACTTGCCCCGAGCAGCCGCCGCAGCGATGCGAGGCGCGCGGGCCCCTGCGGCCCGGCCTCTCCGTTCGCGACCCACTCGTCGAGACCGCAGTCCACCGCCACCGCGTCATGGCGGCAGCCGCGAGGGCAATCCTCAGTCCCGGGCTCGAGATCGGGGAAGGCGTGGAGGATCCGGTCGGGGTCGACGTGCGCGAGACCGAAGGAGCGGATCCCCGGGGTGTCGATGATCCAGCTGCCCGGGGGCGCTCCTTCGAGTCGCAGCGCGAGGGCTGAGGACGAGGTGTGGCGCCCACGGCCGGTGACCGCGTTGACGCCGCCGGTTGCGCGGTCCGCCCCCGTGAGCGCGTTGACCATGGTCGACTTGCCCACGCCCGAGTGACCGAGGAGCACGGTCACCTTCCCGTCGAGCTCCTCGCGCAGCTGCGCGACCGCCTCATCGTCGAGGCGGACGCTGTCACGGTCCTCGGTTCCGTCTGCCTGCACCTCGGCAGAGCGGCTCACGACGACGGTGAGCGGCAGCAGCTCATACGTCGCCAGGAGGGCGGCCGGATGGCGCAGGTCTGCCTTGGTCACCAGGAGGAGCGGCTCGATGCCAGCGTCGTATGCCGCCACGAGCGCGCGGTCGATGAAGCCGGTGCGCGGTTCGGGGTTTGCCGCAGCGACGACGATCACGAGCTGGTCGGCGTTGGCGACGACGACGCGTTCCACCGGATCGTCGTCGTCCGCGCTGCGCCGCAGCACGGTGCGACGCTCATTGATGCGGACGAGGCGGGCGAGCGTATCCGGTCGGCCGCTCACATCGCCCACAAGCCCCACGAAGTCACCGGGGACGACGGCGGTCCGCCGCAGCTCGCGCGCTCGGGCCGCGATCACGATCCGCTCGTGCGGCGTGTCCTCCGCGACAACCGCCGTGTACCTGCCGCGGTCGACCGTGACGATCCGTCCCTCGACGGCGTCGTCATGCTTGGGGCGTTCCTTCGTCCGGGGACGGCTTCCCCGCTTGTTGGGCCGGATGCGGACGTCGCTTTCGTCCCATTCCCGAGGGGCCATGGGGCTACTGTGCCCCGCCCGCCGCAACCTGGGGCGCACGCCGCCCATCGGAGCCCTGCGCGAGCATCCGAGCCCACATCTGGGGGAATTCGGGCATGGTCTTCGACGTCGTCCCGATGTCATCGACCGCGACGCCCTCCACCGCGAGTCCCCAGATGGCACCGGCTGTGGCCATGCGGTGGTCGGCATAGCTGCGCACTACGCCTCCATGGAGGCGGGCCGGACGGATGATCAGGCCGTCCTCGGTCTCCTCCGCATCTCCGCCCAGATGGGTGATCTCGGCGACCAGCGCAGCGAGCCGGTCCGTCTCGTGGCCTCGGAGGTGGCCGATGCCCGTGAGGCGCGACGGGGAGTCGGCGAGGGCGCACAGTGCTGCGACGGTGGGGGCCAGCTCGCTCGTGTCGGCGAGGTCTGCACCCGTGATGCGCTCGCCGCCTCGGACGGTGAGGGTGCCGCCGTCGAGCGTCACCTGAGCCCCGAGCCGCGGGAGGATGTGGCGCCAGGCGTCGCCAACCTGCGTCGTGTGCTCGGGCCAGTTCGGCACCCGCACGGTTCCGCGCGTGGCGAGAGCCGCTGCCAGGAAGGGCCCGGCGTTGGAGAGGTCCTGTTCGATGCGGACGTCGAAGGCGCGGATGGGACCCGGCTTGACGATCCAGTGGTTCGGCACCGAATCGTCCACGTCGACGCCGAGGTCGCGGAGCACGGCGACGGTCATGGCGATGTGGTCGAGGCTGGGCACCGGCCTGCCGACGTGCTCCAGATGAAGCCCTTCGTCGAAGCGCGCGCCGGCCAGGAGGAGCGCCGAGACGAACTGGCTCGATCCGCTCGCGTCGACCACGACGTGGCCGCCGCGGACCGAGCCGCTGGCGTGCAGGGTGAAGGGAAGCGAAGCCGGCTTGCCGCCGTCGGGCGCGCTGAGGGCGACGCCGAGCGAGGCGAGCGCTTCGATCACCGGACCCATGGGGCGCAGGCGGGCGTGGGGGTCGCCGTCGAACGCGATCTGGCCCCGGCAGAGGGCCGCTAGGGGAGGAACGAAGCGCATGACCGTGCCCGCGAGCCCGCAGTCGATGCTGACCGGGCCCAGATCAGGGCGCTCGGGCAGGGGAATCGGCGTGATGCAAAGGTCCGGTCCGAAGTCGCCGTCCCCGGGAACCTCGTCCACGGAAGCACCGAGGGAGCGCAGCGCCGCCACCATGAGCGCAGAGTCGCGCGAGTGGAGCGGCGCACGCAGCACACTGGGGCCTTCGGCGAGTGCCGCGAGCACGAGATAGCGGTTCGTGAGCGACTTCGACCCGGGGACCGTCACCGTTGCGTCGACCGGTCGCGACGCGAAGGGTGCCAGCCACGGCTCCGCAGGCGTCACGCGACCCCGCCCGCCGAGAGCTGGTGCGTCGCGGAATGCGCTGCCTTGAGGGCCTCTGCCCTGGCGTTCCTCGCGGCCGCGACCGCGTCTGCCTTCGCGGCCCTCGCCGCCTTCAGGGCGTCGGCACGGACTCGGCGGGCCTTTTTGGCCGCCTGTTTGGCGGCCTTTGCTGCGTCGGCGCGCACGGACTGGGCGCTCCGGGCGGCATCCGCGCGCACCGACTGTGCCGCCTTCGCCGCATCCACCCGGGCTCCCCGTGTGGCCTTGGCCGCGTCGGCGGCAAGGTGCTGAGCGCGCCAGGCCATGCTCGGGCGGCCCGCGGTATCCACAGACGCAAGGAGGACGCCGCCGGCAAGCGAGGCGTTCTTCAGCAGGGCCGTGCGGCGCGCCCTGCGCAGCTCAGGCGTGCCGATATCGGCCGTACGCCATTCGACAAAAGTGTTGAGCGCGCTGGTGAGGGCAAGGACGGAGGCGGAGAGCCGGGGGGCCTTGCCGAACGCGAAGAGGACACCCGCGCTGAGCTGCGTGGCACCGATCGCCCGGGCGAGGGTCTTCTCTTCGACACGCACAGGCAGGGCATCGGCGGCGCGTCTCAGGACCGGCGAGAGCTGCTCGGCCGTGTCATCGGCATTCTTCAGCTTGTCTGCTCCGGCAATGATGAACGAGGAGGCGAGCAGGGGTCGAGCAAGGAATCGGACTACGGACATATGACGCTCCTGTTCCATCTGGCGCTCTTCTGTTCCATCTGGCGCTGATGTTCGTCACGGCCTCCGAAGTGAGGCCTCCTTGGTGGGTTCCAGCGGGTCCAGTCTTGCACTTTCGGGGAATATTTTCCCTTCGCGGAGGGTTCACCCATTCGTTGAGCCCCCACTGGAGAAGGAGAGTACGTGCTGGTCCTGGACAGTCCGCGCCCCGCCCCGCCAGTAGACTGGTCCGCAATGAGCACCGTCGATTCCATCGAGCCCGACGAGCCCGCGGCAGGAGTTCCCGCGGCCTCTGATCCGGCTGGGGAGAACCCTGAGCAGCGGCGCGAGCGCTTCGAGCGCGACGCGATGCAGTACGTCGACCAGCTGTATTCGGCGGCCATGAGGATGGCGCGCAACCCGGCGGACGCGGAGGACCTGGTCCAGGAAGCGTACGCGAAGGCCTTCGCCGCCTTCCACCAGTACAAGCCGGGCACCAATCTCAAGGCCTGGCTCTACCGGATCCTCACCAACACGTACATCAACCTGTACCGGAAGCGCCAGCGCGAGCCACAGCAGGCCCAGACGGACACCGTCGAAGACTGGCAGTTGGCGCGGGCAGAATCCCACACGTCGACGGGCCTCCGCTCGGCCGAGGCCGAGGCGCTGGACCACCTGCCCGATTCGGACGTGAAGGAAGCCCTGCAGTCGATCCCCGAGGAATTCCGCCTCGCGGTCTACTTCGCGGACGTCGAGGGCTTCGCCTACAAGGAAATCTCGGACATCATGGGCACTCCCATCGGAACCGTGATGTCCCGACTGCACCGCGGACGGAAGCTGCTTCGCGACCGCCTCGCGGACTATGCGGCGGAGCGCGGCTTCGCGGGCGCACGAGTGGCTGCGGCCGCGGGATCTGGCCAGGATTCGAGCAAGCAGGAGAAGGAACAATGAGCAACTGCCAAGGACTCGGGGACTGCGACGAATCGCGGCTTGAGCGGCTCTATGAATACCTTGACGGTGCGCTTCCGGCGGCGGATGTCGCCGAGATCCGCGAGCACCTCGAGGGCTGCACTGAGTGCCGGGAAGAGCACAATCTCGAGTGCATGATCCGCAGCGCGATGAAGCGCAGCTGTGCGGAGCAGGCTCCCGCCGCCCTCAAGGCGAGCATCCTGGAGAAGATCCACTCCTTCCGATCGACCGCCGAGGCTGCAGAGGTCTGAGCCGCGCCTCCGCGCGTCGCCGAGGCCGGAGACGACCGAGGCCGGAGACCACAGAGAGGCCGGAGACGACAGAAGGGCCCGGAGCGTTCCGCTCCGGGCCCTTCCTGCACCGTGGGCGCCGCGAGGGCGCATGGCGCCGAGGCGACGCGAGAGTCGACTCAGCTGTTGGGGCGCCGACCGTGGTTGGCGCCGCCCTTCTTGCGGTCACGGCGCTTGCGTGCACGCTTGCTCATAGTGGCCTCCTTCGACTCAGTGACATGGCGATGGCCCGGAAGGCCGCCTCATATCTTCCCACAGGTTACGTTGAGGACCGAAATCGCTAGGTCCTGCGGAGCGAATTCCGGACGGCAATGCGCGCCTGGTCGAGCACCGTTCTGAGCGTTTCGAGCGTGACCTCGGTGATCGGCTCCCTCGCGGAATGGGTGCGCAGTTCCACCCGGACGTCGTCGCGGAACGCCTGCAGGAGCATCTCGGCCTCCTTGAGACGCCCCTGGCTCTCGGTGCTGAAGCGCTCCGAGGCTGGGACGCGCGGAGGGGACCCCTTCGTCGGCGCCTCTCGACGTGCGGTCCTCGCGGCCTGGCGCGCGGTTTCGGCCGTCGCAGCGAGATCGGCGCGGAGCCCGCGCATGCTCGTGCGGAGGTCCTCGCGGAGCGAGTCGGCGAGCCTCTTGACCGAGGCCGAGATATCCCGCTCGACGCCCGCCAGCTCGTCACGCCTGGCGTCGAGTTCACGCCGGCCGGCTTCGGTGATCCTGTACACGCTCCGGCGCCCGGTCGATTCGGCTGCGATGAGACCTTCCTCGAGCAGCTTCGCCAGACGCGGGTAGATGGTCCCGGGGCTCGGCGCGTAAGTCCCTCCGAAGCGGTCGCTGAGCGACTTGATGAGCTCGTAGCCGTGCCGCGGTCCGTCCTCGAGGAGGGCCAGAAGGTACAGCCTGAGGGCTCCATGCTGGAACACCGGGGGCGTCACTCGGCCGCCCGCTCTCCGCCGTCGTTTGCGTCCGCCGCCGGCTCGCCGCCCGCGTGCAGCACCGAGACGTTGCCTGAGACGGTGTTGGTGCGGAGCAGCATGAGCTTGAGGTCTGGCCCCAGGATCGTCTCGAGGCGTCCCTTGAAGGACGAGAAGCGCGTCTCGTCCACCGCTACGCGGCCCGAGACGGTAGTGGCCGCAAGGTCGACTCCGACGTCGCGCGGCAGCCGGATGGTGACGTCGCCGCTCACGGTGCTCGCGCCGAGCGACTCGCAGTACCCCTCAGTGTCGAAGACGAGGTCCCCGGACACTGACTTGGCCCTGATGTCCTTCAGGCGGCCCGAGGCCGTGACCTCTCCTGAGACGGTCCTGGCGGTCAGGATCCCGTCGTGGCCCCGCGCGATCACGTCGCCGCTCACGGTGTTCAGGTGGAGCTCGCCTTCCGTGCCGTCGCCGAGCACTGAACCCGACACGGTATTGAGCTTGGTGAGCGGGGAGGTTCCGGAGGCAAGGCCGTCGGCGCTCACCGTGCCGATCTCGACTGGAACTCCGCGGGGGATCGCGATCGAGACGACGGCGTGGTTGTCGCTCGTCCCGGATACCGTTCCCATGAGGTTCTTGAACCACCCCTCGAGCCCCTGAAGCTGGTGGCGTACCTCGAGGCGGCCGTTCTCCAGGCTCACCGCCAACGGGTCGCCTCGCACCTCGCTGACCTCGATCACTGTCTGGTCCCCATCGTGGACGAGCACGTCGAGGCGACCTCCCACGATTCCGGCACGGAGCGAGGCGACCCCCTCAACCGTGATGGTCCCTGGTTCGGTAATGCTCCAGCTTTCGGCGTCCATGTCCCCTCCTGGTGAGCGGTGCCCCGGGAAGGGGCGGTCGCGATATATCGCGAACCTGAAGACACGATATATCGCGAGCCTTGGTATGGCAAGAGACCGAAGTGAGCCCGAGGATCCTACTGCTGGGGCTGGGGGAGGCGCAGCCAGGGGAACCAGCCCCTGTGCAGCACGAGCCAGGCGATGAGTCCGTACCCGGCCTGTCCGGGCGCCCCGGCGTTGGCCGCCAGGTCGCCCCTCCACTGCTCGTGGTTGAGAAGCGGGGAGAACGTGTCCACGTAGTAGTGCTTGCGCCTTGTGGTGACGTCCGCGAAGGCGGTGTTCAGCTCGGCGAGCCGGCGGTTCTGGACCGGGTCAAGCGTGGGAGGGGGCCCGACGACGAAGACCTCGGCACTGTTCTGTGCCGCGCTGTCCAGAATATTGGCGACGTTGAGCCGGCTTCTGGCCGGCGAAATGCCGAATTCGATGTCCCGGCCGGAGAGCCCGATCACGAGCCGATTCTCGTAGCCATCGCCGAAGCGCCGCTGCGCCTCATCGAGCCACCGGACGGAGAGGGTTTCGGTGCCCTCCTGGGGAGCGGCGAGCACATAGCTTTCGAGGGTGACGTCCTCACGGGGCGTACGGGCGAGGACGCGACCCAGCCAGCCCAGGGCGCGAGGATCCCCGTTCCCTGCGAGCAGCTCGTCCCCGATCGCCGCGAGGCGAATCTTCCTCTCCTGCACCATGCGCTCCTCCAACTGCCGCCTCCGCCGTGCGCGCACGACTCCTTCGGCTCCCGAGTCTAGCGAACGGTGGGGGACCCCCGGGGGAGGCATGGGGGAGGGGTGCGGGAGGACGACGAGGGCGGCCCCGCACCTCCCAGCGGAAGGTGCGGGGCCGCCGTCGTGCGCGTTCCGGCGCTCGGCTCAGATCCGATCACACGTGGGCGGGGACGCCCACGCGGAAGGCCTCCTCGATGAGAGTGGATTCCTCGGCAGCATGCCGCTTCATGGAGCCGGCCGAAGTGGCCGCGGAGGCCGGGCGGGAGACCACATTGAGCGGGCGGTCGAGTGTCGGAGCCAGATTGAGCGCGAGATACGTCCACGCGCCCTGGTTGTTCGGCTCGTCCTGGGTCCACACGATCTCGGCGTTCGGGTACTTCGCGAGCTCGGCCGCGATCTCCGCCTGGGGGAGCGGGTAGAGCTGCTCGATGCGCACGATGGCCGTGGTGGTGTCCTTGGCCTTCGTGCGCGCGGCGAGCAGATCGTAGTACAGGCGGCCCGACACGAGCAGGACGCGCTGGACGGCGTTCCGGTCCAGGTTCTCGTGCTCGCCGATGACGGGCAGGAAGCTGCCGGTCGTGAAGTCCTCGACCTGGGACGAGGCGGCCTTGAGACGCAGGAGCTGCTTCGGCGTGAAGACGATGAGCGGCTTCCTTGGCCGGCTGTAGGCCTGACGGCGCAGGAGGTGGAAGTGCGAGGCCGGCGTGCTCGGGTGCGCGACGATCATGTTGTCCTCCGCGCAGAGCTGGAGGAAGCGCTCGATGCGGGCCGAGGAGTGATCCGGGCCCTGGCCTTCGTAGCCGTGCGGGAGGAGCATCACGACCGAGGAGCGCTGGCCCCACTTCTGTTCCGCCGAGGAGATGAACTCATCGATGACGGTCTGGGCGCCGTTGACGAAGTCGCCGAACTGGGCCTCCCAGAGGACGAGCGCCTCAGGACGCTCGACCGAGTAGCCGTACTCGAAGCCGAGGGCCGCGTACTCCGACAGCGACGAGTCGTAGATCGAGAGCTTGGCCTGACCGTCCGTGAGGTTCGCGAGCGGAGTCCACTCCGCGCCGCTGACGCGGTCGTGGAAGACGGCATGGCGCTGCACGAAGGTGCCGCGCCGCGAGTCCTGGCCCGCGAGCCGGACCGGCACGCCCTCCATCACGAGCGAGCCGAACGCGGCGAGCTCGCCGAAGCCCCAGTCGATCCCGCCCTCGCGGGACATCTGCTCACGGCGCTCGAGGAGCTGCTTGAGCTTCGGATGGACCGTAAATGGCTCCGGGATCTCAAGGTGCACATGGCCGAGGCGGGCGAGCGTCTCGCGGCTGATCGCCGTGGACTCGGGGTGGCGCTCGCCGGAGTCCTCCTGCTGCTGCGAGATTGGGCGCTCGAGGTCCGAGACGGCCTTCAAGTCGCTCGTCACGATCGGGATCGGTGAGGTCTGCGCCGCGTGGGTTTCGGCGAAGACGCGCTCGAGGCGCTCCTGGTAGTCCCGGAGCAGCTGCTCAGCCTCGTCCTGCGTAATGTCGCCACGCCCGATCAGGCTCTCGGTGTAGAGCTTGCGGACAGAGCGCTTCGCCTCGATGAGGTTGTACATGAGCGGCTGGGTCATCGACGGGTCGTCACCCTCGTTGTGTCCGCGGCGGCGGTAGCAGACGAGGTCGATGATGACGTCCTTGTGGAACCGCTGACGGAAGCGGTAGGCGAGCTGCGCGACGCGCACGACTGCCTCGGGGTCATCGCCGTTCACGTGGAAGACCGGGGCCTGGACCATCTTCGCCACGTCCGTGGAGTACACGGACGAGCGCGACGCGGAGGGCGACGTGGTGAAGCCGACCTGGTTGTTCACGATGATGTGGATCGTGCCGCCTGTGCGGTAGCCGCGCAGCTGCGAGAGGTTGAGCGTCTCCGCGACCACGCCCTGGCCGGCGAACGCGGCGTCTCCGTGGACGAGGATCGGCAGGACCGGGAATGCCTCGCCCCGGTCGAGGCGGTCCTGCTTGGCGCGGACGATGCCCTCGAGGACCGGATCGACCGCCTCGAGGTGGGACGGGTTCGCGGCAAGGTAGACCTTGGTCTTCTTCCCGTTCTCCGCCGTGAACGTGCCCTCGGTGCCGAGGTGGTACTTCACGTCGCCCGAGCCCTGGACGCTCCGGGGGTCCTGGGTGCCCTCGAACTCGCGGAACACCTGGGCGTAGGTC
>NZ_JBQCGQ010000046.1:0-19054 GCF_051955515.1 Sinomonas sp. | reverse complement strand
GATCTCGTTGAGGTAGCACCCCAGGCGAAACCGCCGGTGTGCAAGCTGATGGACTTCGGCAAGTACAAGTACGAGGCCGCGGTCAAGGCCCGCGAGGCGCGCAAGAACCAGACGAACACGGTTCTGAAGGAGATTCGCTTCCGCCTCAAGATCGACACCCACGACTACGAGACGAAGAAGGGCCACGCGCTCCGCTTCCTCGGCGCCGGGGACAAGGTCAAGGCCATGATCCAGTTCCGTGGCCGCGAGCAGCAGCGCCCGGAGATGGGCATCCGCCTTCTCCAGCGCTTCGCGGAGGACGTCGCCGAGGTCGGCGCCGTCGAGTCGGCGCCCCGGATCGACGGCCGCAACATGGTCATGGTCATCGGACCGCTCAAGAACAAGGCCGAAGCCAAGGCCGAGGCTCGTCGGGCCGCCCAGCGGGCCACCGACAAGGCCAAGGCGGAGGCCGCCAAGACGGCGGGGGTCACGGCAGACCAGGCTCCGTTGACGCAGTCGCTCGGGGACGCCATTCCCGAGGCACTGCGTCAGGCTGCTGCCCAACGCGAGGAGCAGCCGGTCGAGTCGGCCGAGGCCGAGTCGGAGACAGCAGTGGCTACGCCCGACGTTGAGGCGGCGCCGGCACCCGAGGCCGAAACTGAGCCGGAGGCCGTTCAGGCGGAAGCTGAGCCGGAGGCCATTCAGGCCGACGCGCCGGCAGAGCCCGCACCAGCAGCAGAAAAGCGCCCCCCCGCTCCCGAGCGGCCTGCGGCTCCTACCGCTCAGACCCCGGCTCCGCGACCGCAGGCCCCCAAGCCCGCTGAAGCTGCCAAGCCGACCGCGCCGAAGCCCACGGCTCCGCGCCCCCAGGCTCCCAAGCCCGGCGCGCCGCGGCCTGGCTCGGCGACCCCGAAGCCCCCGGCACCCCGTCCATCGGGACGCCGAGGCAACTAGCCCACCGCCGCCTCCCGACCCTCGCGGTCGGCGAGACGACCGGTACCACCAGTCGGTCCGCGGAAGCGGGCCGCCAGAGAAGCCGTGGCCTCGTGCCGCGGGAAGCGAAGGAGATCGGTTTCCATGCCGAAGATGAAGACCCACAGTGGCGCCAAGAAGCGCTTCAAGCTGACCGGCTCGGGCAAGATCAAGCGCCAGCAGGCCAACCGCCGCCACTACCTCGAGCACAAGCCCACCACGCTCACGCGCCGCCTGCACGCGGACAAGATCGTGACCGGTGGCTACGCCAAGGTCATCAAGCGGATGCTGGGCATCTGACTTTCCCCCTGCCAGATTTTCTAAAGGAGTACACACATGGCACGCGTGAAGCGGGCAGTCAACGCCCACAAGAAGCGCCGCACCGTTCTTGACCGCGCATCCGGCTACCGGGGTCAGCGGTCGCGCCTCTACCGCAAGGCGAAGGAGCAGCTGCTCCACTCGTTCGTCTACAGCTACCAGGATCGCCACAAGCGCAAGGGCGACTTCCGCCGTCTGTGGATCCAGCGCATCAACGCCGCCGCTCGCGCCAACGGCCTGACCTACAACCGCCTGATCCAGGGCCTGAAGGCCGCCGAGGTCGAGGTTGACCGCCGCATGCTCGCCGAGCTCGCCGTCTCCGATGCCGCCGCGTTCTCCGCGCTGGTCGAGGTCGCCAAGAAGGCCCTCCCCTCGGACGTCAACGCTCCGGCCGCCGCGAAGTAGGTCCTCCGCGTTCACAGAGCGCCCGTGCTGCCAGGCAGCGCGGGCGTTCTGGCGTTTTCCGGCCAGATGCAACGGTTTCTGGGCCCTGCATCTTCGCCCATTACAGTGGGTCAGTGACCTCCTCCATGACGAATCCGCGGGCCGACCGCGTGCGCGACGTCGCAAAGCTCGCGCAGCGTTCTGCCCGCGACCGGCGGGGCCTGTTCCTCGCCGAGGGTCCCCAAGCGGTGCGGGAGGCGCTCAGGCTGGTCCCTGACCGTGTCGTCGAGATCTACGCGAGCGAGGCGTGCCTTGAACGGCACCCCGAACTGAAGGCTCTGGCCGAGCCGGCTGGAATGCTCCGCCTGGCCACCGACGAGGTTCTTGCCGCGATGGCGGACACCGTCAACCCCCAGGGGATCGTGGCCGTCTGCCGAAAGGTCGACGTTTCGCTCGAGGACGTGCTCTCACGCTCTCCCCGGCTGATCGCCGTCCTCTGCCGCGTCCAGGACCCAGGCAACGCGGGAACCATCCTTCGGGCGGCGGACGCCGCGGGGGCGGACGCGGTGGTCTTCACGGACGGCAGCGTGGACGTCTACAACCCCAAGGCCGTGCGCAGCACCGCCGGCTCCCTCTTCCACGTCCCGGTCGTGGTGGGTCAACCCGTCGATGACCTCGTCCACGAGCTCGCCCGGGCGGGAGTCGGGGTCCTCGCCGCGGACGGCTACGGTCCGGTGAACCTCGACGATCTCCAGGACAGCAGCGCCGCGCGGCGCCTGAGGGGAGCAGCGAGCCTCGGGGAAGAAGCCAGCGCCGGCGAGGAGCCGTCATCGTACGCCCTGGAGGCGCCCACAGCGTGGCTGTTCGGGAACGAGGCGCAGGGACTCTCCGATGCCGAACTCGGTCTGGCGGACGCCCGGGTCGCGGTGCCCGTGTACGGGCAGGCCGAGAGCCTCAACGTCGGCACCGCGGCGACCGTCTGCCTCTATGCGAGCGCCAGGGCGCAGCGTCGCACCGGCCTCGGGTAGGACGCGCGCGGTCGGGTAAATTCTGAAGCATGTCTGCTTCTGGGGGCACCAAAGCCGTGATCGCGGCTCTCACCGCCAACCTTTCGATCGCTGCGATGAAGTTCCTGGCCTTCCTGCTCACGGCGTCGTCGTCGATGCTTGCCGAGGCCATTCATTCTGTCGCAGATTCCGGGAACCAGATACTCCTGCTGATCGGCGGCAAGCGTGCGTCGCGGAAGCCGAACCGCCAGCACCCCTTCGGCTACGGCCGGGCACGGTACATCTACGGCTTCATCGTCTCGATCGTCCTGTTCAGCGTGGGCGGGCTCTTCGCGCTATTCGAGGCGTGGGAGAAGCTGCACGACCCGCACGGGATCGAGGGCGCGTGGTGGTGGGTTCCCCTGGTGATCCTCCTGGGCTCCATCGTGGCGGAGGGCCTGTCGTTCCGTACGGCTGCGCGTGAGGCCGCGTCCCTGCGCGGAAACCAGTCATGGGTCCAGTTCATCCGATCCGTCAAGCAGCCCGAACTGCCGGTCATCCTGCTTGAGGACTTCGGTGCCCTTATCGGACTGGTGTGCGCGCTCTTCGGTGTCTCGCTCACGCTCATCACCGGCAATGGCGTGTGGGACGGCATCGGCACCGCCATGATCGGCATCCTCCTGGTCCTCATCGCGGCGGTGCTCGCCGTCGAGACCAGCTCGCTGCTCCTCGGGGAGTCGGCTACCGCCGCGGATGTGGCCAAGATCGAGGCTGCGATCCAAAGCGACGGCACGCGGATCATCCACCTGCGGACCCTGCACCTGGGACCGGAGGAGTTGCTGGTGGCGGCGAAGTTCAGTGTCACGAGCGGCTCGAACGGCGCAGAGATCGCGCAGGCGATCGACGACGCGGAGGCGCGCATCAGGGAAGCCGTGCCCACCGCGAGTGTCATCTACCTCGAGCCAGACATCCCGCGCGGCTAGCGCGCCTCAGCGAGCGCGTCGCTCGAGCCGGCCGCTCACCGCTGCGATGCCGAGGCCGAGAACTGCCAGCGCCGCTCCCACATAGGCGGGCGCCGTGAAGCCCCAGCCCCATCCGATCACCAGGCCGCCCAGGAAGGCCCCGAGGGCGTTCGCGACGTTGAGCGCCGAATGGTTCAGGGACGACGCGAGGGTGGGGGCGTGAGGTGCCGAATCGAGCAGGCGTGTCTGGAGGGCCGGGATGAGCATCGAGCCGGAGGCTCCGACCACAAAGACCATGAGCAGCGCGCTCGGCCACCACACGGCAGCCAGAGCGTACAGCACCATGACGACCGCGACGAGGGCCAGGCCCCGGTACACCGTCCCCATCACCGAACGGTCGGCCATCCGCCCGCCGACCACGTTGCCTAGAACCATCCCGAGTCCGTAGAGCGCGACGACGACGGGTATCAGGTTCTCCGCGAGGCCGGCGACCGCCGTCATGGTGTGGGAGATGTAGGTATACGTTGCGAAGAACCCGCCGAAGCCGACGACCCCGATCAGGAGGGCGAGCCACACGTGGACGCTCCGAAGCGCGGCCAATTCGCGGCGAATGCTCGCCTCCGGATGGGCCGGTACGAACGGCACGAACCGCCAGATCATGATGACGGCGGCAAGGCCGATCACGGCGGTGACGACGAAGAGGAGCCGCCAGCCGAAGGCCTGCCCGAGCCACGTGGCGAACGGAACGCCGACGACGTTTGCCACCGTGAGGCCGGACATCACCGCGGCAATCGCCCAACCACGCTTGGTCGGTGCGACGAGCGAGCCCGCGAGGACCGCCGCGGCACCGAAGTACGCGCCGTGCGGAAGCCCCGCGGCGAACCGCGAGACCATCATGGAGCCGAAGTCGCCGGCGAAGACCGAAGAGAGGTTGGCGAGGGCGATGAACGCTGCGAGCGCCATGACCAGGCGCTTCCGCGGCAGACGGGCGCCGGCCGCGGCGAGCACCGGGGCGCCCACGACGACGCCGAGGGCGTAGGCCGAGATCAGCTGGCCTGCTTGGGGGGTCGAGAGGCCGAGGCCGCGCTCGATGTCCTTGAGCAGGCCCATGGTGGTGAACTCGACGGTGCCGATGCCGAAGCCACCCAGCGCGAGCGCGAGCACGGCCCAGAAGAGCGGGCTCGGTGCCAGGGGACCAGCGCGGTGCGCTGCTGCGGGCGTGGTGTGGACGGGTGTCGTCATGGGAGGAACCTCAGGTCGCCGTATCTCGTGGGACGAGGGGCAGCTGTGGCCCTCGGACTCCTTCAACCCTATGCGAGCCGTCAGCATTCCATGACCCGGGCCTTTGCCTAGACTTGCCGGGTGAAACCCGAATTCGTGCAGGTGGTGGGGGCCGCCATTCTCGACTCCCTCGAGCAGCCCACAAGGCTCCTTGCGGCGCGCAGGACTGCGCCTCCCGCCCTGGCCGGCCTGTGGGAGTTCCCTGGCGGCAAGGTGGAGCCGGGAGAGGGACATGAGGCGGCGCTCCACCGCGAGCTCGACGAGGAGCTGGGCGTCGTGGTGCGCTTGGGCTATGAGGTTGCGGGCCCGGGCCCTGAGGGATGGCCGCTCAACGAGAAGGCCGCGATGCGGGTGTGGGTCGCCGAGATCATCGGCAGCGAGCCGGCGGCCCTCGCGGCTCACGACGAGCTCCGCTGGGTGCCCCTCGAGGACGAGCGGCTCATGGGGCTTCCGTGGATCCCGGCTGACTTCCCGATCGTCGAGGCGGTCCGCGCCGGAGTCCGGGGGAGCGCTTCCGGCGAGGCCTAGAAGAGCTGCTCCTGCACTGCGTGGGACCGCGGGTCGGCCGACGCCTCATGGGTGTCGGCGCCCCCGGCCCCCACGCGGTGCGCGAAGCTGGGCTGCCCCGCGAAGTGGTGGCGTGCCTTCGCGGCGTTGACGCGCCCGGCGAGCCACGTCCGGTACTCCTTCGGCGCGTAGGACCCCTTCCCGTAGAGGCGGGCATACCGTCCCACCAGCTGCGGGTGCTCGCGGCCGAGCCACTGCATGAACCATTCCTTGGTGCCGGGCCGGAGGTGGAGCGCGCCGGCGGTCACCCCCGTGGCTCCGGCGGCTGAGAGGGCGCCGAAGAGTGCATCGAGGTGCTCTTCCCCGTCCGTGAGCCACGGCAGGATCGGCATCGCCATCACCCCGCAGGCCAGCCCGGCGTCCCGGAGCTTGGAGATGAGCGAGAGCCTCGCGGACGGGGTGGGGGTCCCCGGCTCAAGATGGGCCTGCAGCTCCGGGTCGAGGACGGCGAGCGAGATGCCGGCACTGACGGGGACCTGGGCCGCGGCGGCCTTGAGCAGCGGAAGATCCCGTGCGAGCAGGGTTCCCTTAGTGAGGATCGAGAACGGCGTCCCTTCGTCCGTGAGCGCCCGGATGATGCCGGGCATCAGGGCGTACCGCCCCTCCGCGCGCTGGTAAGGATCGGTGTTCGTCCCCAAGGCGACGTGCTCTCGCTTCCACGAAGCTCGTGCGAGCTCGGCGCGCAGCACCTCGACGACGTTGACCTTGACCACGAGCTGACGATCGAAGTCGAGCCCCGCATCGAGATCGAGGTATTGGTGGGTCCCGCGCGCGAAGCAGTAGACGCACGCGTGGCTGCACCCCCGATACGGGTTGATCGTCCATCGGAAGGGCATGGAGGACGCCGGCGGCACCTTGTTGAGCGCCGATCTCGCGGCGACCTCATGGAACGTGATGCCGTGGAACTCCGGCGTCCGGACGGCGCGCAGAAGCCCCGCGAGGGGGATCAGAGGAGCTTCACCGGGCTGAGTCTCGTTGCTCTCGCCGTGCGTCGTCTGCGTGTTCCATCGCATAGCTCTTATTCGAATACATGTTCTATGACATGTCAATCGCTGAGGCGCCACGTGACAGTCACCGAGGAGCTGATCTCGGACTCCCCGGCCTCCACGGGCATGGCCTCGACCGCGCTGGCAAGGGCCACCCGCGCCATCGGTATCGGAGGGCCCGGCATGACGTGCGGCGCGGCGTCGATCCGCACGACCTCGCCGAGTGTCCGCCCCGCCTTGGCCGCCAGCCGGGCAGCCGCGTCCCGCGCGTCGTCGAAAGCCGCCGCCTGAGCCGCGGCGCCGGCCTGCTTGGCGTCGCTCACCTCGAGCGCGAGGCCATGGACCCTGAGTGCCTCGCCGCCGGAACGCACGACGGCGTCCAGAAGCTCGGGTGCCCGGGCGAGCTCCCGCACGGCTACGGTGAGCCCGGCAGTCGCCACGTAGGCGACGACCTGCTGGCCGCTCTGCTCGCGCCAGACCGTCTCGCTCCGCAGGGACAGGCCGCTCGTTCGGACGTCCGCGCGCGCTATTCCGAGGGACGTGACGGCCTCGACGAGGCGGGTCGCTGCTGCCGCCGCCCCTGAATAGCAGTCTTGGAGTCCCGCGTGACGCACCTCGACGCCAAGGCTCAGGACGGCGAGATCCGGAATCGCTCTCACGGTTCCCGTGCCGGTGACCACCACAATGTCAGGCTTGCGTACCACGCCTCTCACGGTAGCCGTGACGCCGCAAGCGGCCCAGAGGTGAGCGTGAGGTCCACTAGACTGGGGACGAAACCCCGCCCGCTGCGTAAGAACGGTCCATGACTGATACATTGCCCGGCGTCGACGTCCCGGATCCCCTGGACGAAGCAGCCGTCACCGCCGCTGTCACCCGCGCCCTCGAGCAGATCTCGGAGGCGTCCAGCCTCGACGAGCTCAAGGCCGTCCGTCTCGCGCATACGGGGGAGAAGTCCCCTCTGGCGCTCTCGAATCGAGCGATCGGCTCGCTGCCGAAGGAGTCCAAGTCGGCTGCCGGCAAGATCGTGGGCGCCGCGCGTGGACGCGTGAACAAGGCGATTGCCGAGCGCTCCGAGGTCCTCGAGGCCGAGAACGACGCACGGATCCTGGTCGAGGAGACGGTCGATGTCACGGCAGCCCCGCGCCGTCGTGGGGCAGGTGCGCGCCACCCGCTCTCGACGCTTCAGGACCGCGTGAGCGACATTTTCGTGGGCATGGGCTGGGAGATCGCCGAAGGGCCCGAGCTCGAGTCGGAGTGGTTCAACTTCGACGCGCTCAACTTCAAGCCGGATCATCCTGCCAGGGAGATGCAGGACACCTTCTTCATCGATCCCCCCGACCGGCACGTGCTCCTGAGGACCCACACCTCGCCCGTCCAGGTGCGCTCCATGCTCGAGCGCGAGGTGCCGATCTACGTCCTCTGCCCCGGAAAGGTGTTCCGCACCGACGAGCTCGATGCGACCCACACGCCGGTGTTCCACCAGTTCGAGGGCCTGGCCATCGACAAGGGCCTGAGCATGGCAGACCTCCGGGGCACTCTCGAGCACTTCGCCCGGCAGATGTTCGGCCAGGAGGCGCAGATCCGTCTTCGCCCCAACTACTTCCCGTTCACCGAGCCCAGCGCCGAACTGGACATCTGGCACCCAGGCGCCAAGGGCGGTCCCCGGTGGATCGAATGGGGCGGCTGCGGCATGGTGAACCCCAACGTGCTGCGAGCGGCCGGGATCGATCCGGATGTGTACTCGGGTTTCGCCTTCGGCATGGGCATCGAGCGGACGCTCATGTTCCGCAACGACGTGCTCGACATGCGGGACATGATCGAAGGCGACGTCCGTTTCAGCGAGCATTTCGGGATGGAGATCTAGGCAATCATGCGAATCCCCCTTTCGTGGCTGCGCGAGTACACGCAGCTCCCTGCCGACGCGACGGCAGAAGACCTCATGGCCGACCTTGTCTCGGTGGGCCTCGAGGAGGAAGCCGTCCATCGGCCCTCCGACACCATCAACGGCCCGATCGTCGTCGGGCAGGTTCTGAGCCTCGTCAAGGAACCGCAGTCGAACGGCAAGACGATCAACTGGTGCCAGGTCAGGGTCGTTCCCGAAGGCCAGGAGCAGACCCTCAGCGGGAAGGGCATCGATCCCTCCGGCGTGCAGGGGATCGTGTGCGGAGCGCACAACTTCGTCGAGGGTGACAAGGTCGTGGTGACCCTCCCCGGGGCGACGCTGCCCGGTGATTTCCACATCGCCGCCCGCAAGACCTATGGCCACCTCTCTGCCGGCATGATCGCCTCTGCCCGCGAGCTCGGAATCGGCGAGGACCACGACGGCATCATCGTCCTCTCCCGCCTCGGGCTCGATCCCGAGGTCGGCACCGACGCCCTCGAGCTGCTCGGCCTGAACGACGAGGCCGCCGAGATCAACGTGACTCCGGACCGGAGCTACTGCTTCTCCATCCGCGGCATCGCCAGGGAGTACGCGCACGCGACGGGCACTACTTTCGAGGACCCAGCCACGCGCGTGACGCCACCGGCGAAGCTCGAGGGGGGCTACGAAGTCGTGCTCGACGACCGCGCCCCGATCTACGGTGTGCTCGGCTGCGACCGCTTCGTGGCGCGCACCGTGCGCGGCATCGACCCGACCCGCCCCACGCCCCCGTGGATGGTGTCGCGCCTCCGGCTCGCGGGGGTCCGCGCGATCTCGCTGCCCGTGGACATCTCGAACTACGTCATGTTCGAACTCGGACAGCCCACGCACTGCTACGACCTCGACCGGCTCTCCGGACCCATCACGGTTCGCCGTGCCGAGGAGGGGGAGAAGCTCGAGACGCTCGACGGCAAGGTCCGCGAACTCGACCCCGAGGACCTGCTCATCACCGACGAGTCCGGGCCCATCGGCATCGCCGGCGTGATGGGCGGCGCGTCGACGGAGTGCTCGGACTCCACCGTCAACGTGCTCGTCGAGGCGGCGCACTTCGACACCGTGACCGTCGGGCGCTCGCGCCGGCGTCACAAGCTGCCCTCCGAGGCGTCGAAGCGGTTCGAGCGCGGCGTCGACTGGCAGGTCGCGGACGAAGCGGCTCAGCGCGTGGTGGACCTCCTCGTGGAACTCGGCGGGGGAGTGGCCGACGAGGCCGGGACGGACATCGGCGTGGCCCCCGAGCCCGTGCAGATCCTTCTGCCGGCCGACTTCGCCTCGGAGCGGATCGGCATGGAGTTCAGCGAGGAGCTCATTGCGCGGACCCTCGGCGACCTCGGAGCGAGCGTCGACCGCAGTGAGTCCGACTTCCTGGTCACGCCGCCGAGCTGGCGCGGGGATTTGGAGACGAAGGAGGATCTCTCGGAGGAGGTCGCCCGTCTCGTCGGCTACGACAAGATTCCGTCGCGGCTCCCCGTGGCGCCTCCGGGGCGCGGGTTCACCAGGAAGCAGCAGCAGCGCCGTCGCCTCGTGCAAGCGCTCGCGGACGCCGGCCTTACGGAGATCCTCGCGTACCCGTTCGTCGCCAAGGCAGCGAACGAGACGTTCGGCGTCGCCGAGGCTACCGCGCCCCGCCCGGCGGTCAAGCTTGCGAACCCGTTGAGCGAGGAGCTCGGCTGGCTCCGGACCTCGATGCTCCCCGGCCTCGTTGAGGTTGCGAAGCGCAACCACTCGCGGGGCTTCCGCGACCTGGCGCTTTTCGAGGCCGGCCTCGTGTTCCTTCCCGACGGCGGAGCCATCGGCACGGCCACGATCCCGCCGCTGGGCGCACTGCCTACTGAGGACGTGCTGGACGCGCTCGAGGCGGGCATTCCCCATCAGCCGCTCCATATCGGGGCCCTCCTCACCGGCCACGATTCGCCCGAGGGAGCCCATCACACGCCGCGGGTCTGGGATTGGGCCGACGCCATCGACATTGCGCGCCTTGCCGCGGACGTCCTCGGCGTCGACCTGGTCGTCACTCAGGGAGTGCATCAGGCGTTCCACCCGGGACGGACGGCACAGCTCGCGCTGCGCACGGGCGAGGTCGTGGGCTACGCGGGTGAACTGCACCCGAAGCTGCTCGCTGCGTATGACATGCCAGCCCGGTCCGCGGCCGTGGAGCTCGACGCCGATGCCCTGTTCGAGGCGGCGCCCGATGTGATTGTGTCCAAGCACATTTCGACGTTCCCCGTGGCCACCCAGGACGTCGCCCTCATTGTGGACGCCACGATCCCCGCGGACGAGGTCAAGGAGGCGCTGCGTGAAGGCGCAGGGGAACTGCTGGAGGAGGTCCACCTCTTCGACGTCTACTCGGGCAAGGGCATTGACGAGGGCAAGAAGTCGCTCGCGTTCGGCCTTCGCTTCCGCGCTCCGGACCGCACGCTGACGGCAGACGAGGCCTCGGAGGCAAGGGCCGCTGCCGTCGCCCACGCCGCGGAGCGGTTTGGGGCCGTCCAGCGCTGAGCCGCAGCGCAAACGCGGTTTCGTCATGATCCTCCGGACGCTCCGGCTCGGGCGCACTCCGCCGTGGCACGTCGGCGAGGCGACGGCGGCGGAGGACGAGCGTGCGCGGGCCATGGTCGATCGGCGCCGGGCAGCCGAGTTCCTCGCGGGGCGCCGTGCTCTGCGGGGCCTCGTGGCCGAGGTTGCGGGACTCGACCCCGATCGGGTTCTGCCCAGGTACGAGTGCCCCGACTGCGGCGTGGGCGAGCATGGCTCGCCCGGCTTCGCCGTGCGCGAGGACGGCGACGGCGGCTTGGTCTCCGCCGTGCCGATGGCCGCGAGCGCTTCGCGCGCCGGCGGTTGGGGGCTGTTCGCCGTCGAGCCGGTCGGGGACGACGCTGGCCGCGCGATCGGAGTGGACCTCGTGGCCGTGGCGGAGTTCCACCGCACTATTCCGGAGGCGGCCTTCTCTGCGGCCGAACGCCGTCATCTGCGCCGTGCAGGCCAGCCCGCGATCGCCGCGGCGCGGCTGTGGGCGCGCAAGGAGGCCCTCCTCAAGGCGCTCGGAACCGGCCTCAGGGCAGATCCGGCCATGGTCGAGGTCATTGACGACCCTCGCGTCAGGGACGTCGATGCGACCGGACTCGGCCTGCCGGAGGGGTTCGTGGCAGCGGCGGCGCTCAGGTCCGGATGACGTCCGCGTCCGGCAGTCCCGGGAGGGCTTGTTGGTAGAGCCAGCGTTCGAGAACCTCGTGGGCCGTGAACCCCCGCACGCCGGCGCAGACGTGATCGAGCACCCTGAGGAAGTCCTCGGTTGAGGCATTCGCATGACGGTGCTCGGACCCGAAGGTGCGCAGCGACCGGAAGAAGAGGGGATCGCCGACGGCAACCCGGACGGCATGCAGCGTGAGCGCCCCTCGCTTGTAGACCCGATCGTCGAACATGAGCTCAGGCCCCGGGCGGCCGATCTCGAGGTCCTGTGGCTCGCTGCCGAGGCGGCGCCAAGCAGTCGCCGCCCGCTCCTGAGCCGTCCCGCGGCCGGCGTGTTCACTCCAGAGCCACTCTGCGTAGCAGGCGAAGCCTTCGTGGAGCCAGATATCCTGCCACGCCGCCGACGTGACCGAGTTGCCGAACCATTGGTGGGCGAGCTCGTGGGCGAGGAGGCGCTGATCGTCCCAATCCGTGGTGATGTGATTTCGGCCCATGATGGAGAGCGTCTGTGCCTCGAGGGGAATCTCGAGTTCGTCCTCGGTGACCACCACGGTGTACTCCGGGAACGGATACGGTCCGAACAGTTCCGTGAACAGCTCGACCATGCGCACCTGATCCGCGAGACCCGACAGCGCCTCCTCATGGAGCGTGGGCGGGACGGCGGCCCTCACCGTGACCAGCGAGGTGCCCTCGTTCCCAGACCGGCCCAGTTCGAGCTCCCGGTACCGGCCGATGATCAGGGTCGCGAGATAGGGGGCCATCGGCTCGTGCTGTTCGTAGACCCACGTCTCCCGGCTCGACTTTCGGTGCTGCCCCACGAGCAGTCCGTTCGAGATCACGCGGTACCCGGAATCCGTGGTGGCCGTGATGCGGAAAGAGGCCTTCTGCTGCGGGTGATCGTTGCACGGAAACCACGTGGGCGCCCCCGTTGGCTGCCCGGCCACGAGGACACCGTCCTCGAGTTCCTCCCACCCAATGTCGCCCCAGACGCCGTGGGACGGACCAGGCGATCCCTCATAGCGGATGTCCAGCTCGAGGTCCGAGCCCGCCGGAATCGGGGCCCCGGGCCGGACCACCAGGGTCTCGCCGCGCTGGACCACCTTGGCGGGCTTCGCTCCATTGATCCTCACCTTCGAGGCCTTGAGGCCCGCAAGGCTGAGGACCACCGCGTCGAGTTCTTCTGCGGCGGTGGCCAGGATCCGCGCTCGGCCGTCAAGCCGGTTGCTCGAGAGCCGGATGTCGAGGTCCAGCTCGTAGCGCCTCACGAGGTACGCCATGCTTCCATGGCCGGGCGTGTACGGGTCTTCGGTCCGGTGGTCGGGGCTCATCGGGACGGCACTTTCGGTTCTGACCACGGACCCACGGGGTTGCCACGCCAGTAGGTTCCGCCCGGGATCGACTCGCCCCGCATCACGAGGGATGCAGGCCCCACGGTGGCTCCGGGCCCGAGCCTCGCGCCGGGAAGGACGACGCTGTGGGGCCCCATGGTGGCACCCTCATTCAGGCGCACGGAATCAATGCTCATGATGCGGTCGTGGAACAGATGGGTCTGCACCACGCAGCCGCGATTGACGGTGGAACCCAGGCCGAGCTCCACGAGGTCTGCCTCCGGGAGCCAGTAGCTCTCGCACCCGGCGCCGCGGCCGATCCTCGCTCCGAGAGACCGCAGCCACCAGACGAGTGCAGGTGTCCCGGAAGCGGCCCGGGCGAACCACGGGGCGCCGACCATCTCCACGAACGCGTCCACCACCTCATTGCGCCACACGAACGAGCTCCACAGCGGATGCTCCCCGGAACGGATCCGGCCCACGAGGAGCCATTTTGCCGCCGTCGCCATCGCCGCGGCGAGCCCGCCGGCGGCCAGCAGGACGGCGCCGCACACGAGCGCCGTCAGGAGGTAGCCCCAGTGCGCGGCGAGCCAGTCAAGCACGGCGAGGACGACGACGGCGATAGCCACCGTGAGCACCACCGGCACCGCTCGGCACAGCTCCCAGAGGGCACGGGCCACCTTGAGTCGTGCGGGGGGGCTGAACGTCCGCGACGTATCGGACTCAAGCGAGGTGCGGCGGAGGCGCACTGGCGGGCTGCCGAGCCAGGATGACCCGGACTTCGCCTTCTTCGGCGTCGCGGACAGGACGGCCACGAGCCCGTTCTTCGGCACCGAGCGGCCCGGGGCCGTCATGCCCGAGTTGCCGAGGAACGCCCGCTTGCCGATCTTGGCCGGACCGACGCGAAGCCAGCCGCCGCCGAGCTCGTAGGAGGCGACCATCGTGTCGTCGGCGAGGAAAGCGCCGTCGCCCACTGTCGTCATCTTCGGAACCAGGAGCACTGTCGACGCCTCGACGTCCTTGCCGACCGTGGCTCCGAGCAGGCGGAGCCAGGTGGGGGTGAGGAGGCTCGCGTAGAGCGGGAAGAGCAGATCGCGGGCCAGATCGAGGACTCGCTCCGTGGCCCACACCTGCCAGCCGATCCTGCTGCGGACGCGATAGGTGCCTTCGCGGAGGCCGAGGCCGAGCAGCCGGGTGCATCCTGCGACGAGCAGGAAGTTCGCGGCAAACCAGACGGCCGCCGCGAGGGGAGCAGCGGCGAGGGTCGCGGGAAAGGCCTCGTGGAGGCTCGCGTGCCCGAGTGCGGCCCAGACGAGGACAGCCCCCGCCGCGGAGCCCGACAGATAGGGGATGAAGGCGAGGAGCGAGGAGGCGGCAGCGAAGACCGCGATCCAGAGGCCTTCGAGGACGCGTCCACGGTGATGGGCGGCCTCCGGCCAGTCCTGCTTGGCCTTTCCGATCCGTTCGGCAGGGGAGCCGGAGACCCGCAGGCCGGCCTTGACCCGGCCGGATACCGCGGAACCGGGCTCGACCACGGCATTCGCGCCGACCTGAGCCCCGGGAAGGAGGGTGCTGCGGGAGCCGATGGTGGCCCCGGGACCGATCCGCACCAGCCCGATGTACACCCAGTCGCCGTCGATCCACCACCCAGCCAGATCCACCTCGGGCTCGACCGAGGCACCCCGTCCGAGTTCGAGCATGCCCGTGACCGGAGGCACCGAGTGCAGCACGGCGTCGCGCCCGATCTTCGCCCCGAGAGCGCGGGCGTAGTAGGGAACCCAGGGCGCGCTGGCGAGGCTTACCGCCTGCGCGAGATCGGCGATCTGCTCGGCGAGCCACAGCCTCAGATGGACCCAGCCTGACCGGGGGTACCTTCCGGGGGCAACGCCCCGGAGGAGGAGGCGCGCGGAGACGACGGAGATGGCCATGCGCCCGAGCGGGCTGACGAACACGAGCCAGGAGGCGGCAACCCACCACCACGAGACGGTCGGCGCGCCCGGGAAGCCCGCGGGGGAGAGCAGGTTGTTCCCCGCCATGAGATACGTCAGCCAGCGCATTCCCACGAGGATGAAGAGCGGGATGCCGAGGAGGGTCTGGGCGAGCTGGGTTCTCGCCGACGCGGGGGCCACCGAGCGCTCGACGACGGCGGCCGCAGCGGGACCGCTGCCCGTGACGGCTTCGACGAGCGCGCCGATCCGTGGGTGGGCGTAGACGTCGGCGACCGTGACGGTGGGGTAGCGGGCCCTCAGCGCCGAGACGAGCTGTGCCGCGGCGAGCGAGCCGCCGCCGTGGGCGAAGAAGTCGGCGTCGAGGCTCGAGACGGGGGTCCCCAGAACGGCACCCCACTGGGCGACGACCCACGCCGCGTCCTCCGGGAGATCGAGCGCCTCGCCCGCTCCCTCGTCCGCGCCTGGAAGCGGCCAGGGGAGCGCGTTGCGGTCCACTTTGCCGCTGGTCTTCGTGGGGAGGAGGTCGACGACGGCGAGCAGCGGTACGAGCGCAGCGGGGAGGGCCTTCGCGAGCCGCTCGCGGAGGGCAGCGAGATCCAGCTCCCCTCCGTCGGCCGAGGCGAGGTACCCGACAAGCACCTGGTTCCCGGCCGCCGTCGTCCGTACTGCTGCCGCCGCCCCGGCGACCCCAGGCAATGCCTGCAGCGCGGCGTCGACCTCGCCGAGCTCGATCCGCCGCCCGCCGAGCTTGACCTGCTCGTCGGCGCGGCCTTGGAACACGAGACCCGCGGGGTCGAAGGTCACGAGGTCGCCCGAACGGTAGGCGCGATCCCAGTCGAGGGACGGCATGGGTGCGTACTTCTCGGCGTCTTTCGCCGGATCGAGGTATCGCGCGAGGCCGACGCCGCCGATGATGAGCTCGCCCACGCTGCCTTCGGGCACGGGCAGGCCGTGGGAGTCGACGATCGCGAGGTCCCAGCCGTCCAGCGGAAGCCCGATGCGAACGGGCCCGGGGCCTCCCAGCTGAGCCGCGCAGGCAACGACGGTGGCCTCGGTGGGACCGTACGTGTTCCACACCTCGCGGCCTTCCACTGCGAGGCGCTGGGCGAGCTCGGGCGGGCAGGCCTCGCCGCCGAAGATGAGGAGCCGGACGTTCTCGAGTGCCTCACTGGGCCAGAGCGCCGCCAGAGTCGGCACCGTCGAGACGATCGTGATGCCGCGCTGCACGAGCCACGGGCCAAGGTCCATGCCGGTGCGCACGAGGGCGCGCGGGGCGGGAACGAGGCAGGCGCCATGCCTCCACGCGAGCCACATCTCCTCGCACGAGGCATCGAAGGCCACCGAGAGTCCGGCCAGGACGCGATCCTCGGGGCCGATCGGCTCGTTGCGAAGGAAGATCCGCGACTCGGCATCGACGAAGGCGGCGGCCGAGCGATGCCGGACGGCAACACCCTTGGGCGTCCCGGTGGAGCCCGAGGTGAAGATGATCCAGCAGTCGTCCTCGGGTTCGGGGGGACGCGGATCGCGGAACGGGGTGGGCCGCTTCCGGTCCACCACGAGCGACGATCCACCGCGCACTATTCCCGCCACGCCCGCCTCGCTGAAGACGAGCTTTGCCCGCTCGTCGGGGTCATCCGCGTCCACGGGGACGTACGCGGCGCCGATGAGGAGGATCGCAAGGATGGCGATGTACAGCTCGTTCGTCCCCGACGGGATGCGGACACCCACGCGGTCCCCGGCTCCAAGTCCCGCGGCGTGGAGCCGGCGGCCCACGGCACGGACCTCTGTGAGGAGCTCCCCGTAGCTCAGGACGCGCTCGCCGTCGTCGAGGGCTGGGGATTCGGGGAACGCCTCGGCCGTCGCCAGCAGGACGTCGAGGAGCGTCCGGGCGGGTGGAGTCCGCTCCGACGCCGGGAGCTGGGGACGATGCGGCTGCTCCGGTGCCTCCGGGGAGGCGAGCTGTGGGTCGCTCACGGCGCGCTGGGGCTAGGGGACCAGGAGGACTTTGCCGGTGGTCGCGCGGCCTTCGAGAGCGCGATGGGCGTCGGCGGCGTCCGCGAGCGGGAACGTCGCGCCGATCCGGACGGCCAGCGACCCCTCGGCCGCCGCCGAGAAGATCTCCGAGGACCGCCACAGGCGCTCCTGGGGATTGAGCAGGTGGTGCTTGAGGGTCGGCCGGGTCAGGAACAGGGATCCTCCCGCGTTCAGGCGCTGCGGGTCCACGGGCGGGACGGGACCCGACGCGGCGCCGAACAGCACGAGGTAGCCCCTCACGCGCAGGCAGGCCAGCGAGCCGTCGAACGTGTCCCGGCCAACGCCGTCGTACGCCACGTCGACGCCGGCGCCGTTGGTGAGATCGCGGACCTGCTCGGAGAAGCCCGAGTAGCGGATCACGTGGTCCGCGCCAGCGCCCTCGGCGAGCGCGGCCTTCTCGTCCGTCGACACGGTGGTGATGACGCGCGCGCCCTTGGCCTTGAGCAGCTGGATCAGCAGGAGGCCCACGCCGCCGGCGCCCGCGTGCAGGAGCACCGTCTGGCCCGGCTCCACCCGGAAGCTCGAGTTGATGAGGTAATGCGCCGTCATGCCCTGGAGGGGAAGCGCGGCGGCCGTCTCCAGGTCCAGGCCCTCCGGGACCGGGAGCGCCTTCTCGGCGTCGACCACCATGTACTCGGAGTACGCCCGGCGCCCCTCAGCGGTCGCGACGCGGTCCCCGACCGCGAACCCCTCGACGCCGCCGCCGACCTCCTCCACGGTCCCGGACGCCTCTTCGCCGGGAGTGAAGGGGAAGGGCACGTTATAGATGCCGCGGCGCTGGTAGGTCTCAATGAAGTTGACGCCGGTCGCGGCGACCTTGACCAGCAGCTGGCCTGGGCCGACCTGGGGCTTCTCGACCTCCGTGAGGGAGAGGACTTCGGGGCCCCCGGCCTCTCGGGCAACGATGGCGTTGATCATGGAGTTTCCTCTTTCGGGCATAGCTTTCCTGAGTTCTCGTCCGCGTCCCATCCTAGGGGCGCACCCTAGATTCCCGAATGCATAAATATTGATAACGCTGCATAAGTTTGCCTATAGTGGGCGGGTGACTATTACCGCAGCAGTATCCGGGGCCAGTGGCTACGCCGGGGGAGAGGTCCTCCGCCTGCTCGCCAATCACCCTGAGATCGAGATCGGCGCCATTACCGCGCACAGTAGCGCGGGCAGCCGGCTCGGCGAGCTCCAGCCGCATCTCCTGTCGCTCGCCGATCGCGTCATCGTCGAGACGACCCCCGAGAACCTCGCAGGCCACGACGTGGTCTTCCTCGCGCTGCCGCACGGAGCCTCGGCCGAGGTCGCGTCGCAGCTTCCCGAGTCGACGCTCGTGATCGACGCTGGGGCGGATCACCGCCTCGAGGATCCGGAGGCGTGGTTCAAGTTCTACCGGTCTGAGCACGCCGGCACCTGGCCCTATGGGCTTCCTGAGCTGCTGCTCGACGGCGGCCACCGCCAGCGCGAGAAGCTCGAGGGAGCGCGCCGCATCGCCGTTCCCGGCTGCTACCCGACGTCGGCGTTGCTCGCGCTCGTGCCGGGGTTCGCCGCGGGGCTTCTTGAGGCCGACGACGTGGTGATCGTGTCCGCGTCCGGCACCTCGGGCGCCGGCAAGTCCGTCAAGCCCCATCTGCTCGGGTCTGAGGTCATGGGGTCCATGAGCCCGTATGGAGTCGGCGGCGGGCATCGCCACACTCCCGAGATCGAGCAGGGCCTGACGAATGCGGCCGGCGAAGCGGTCCGGGTCTCCTTCACCCCCACGCTTGCTCCGATGAGCCGCGGAATCCTGACGACGGCGACGGCGCGCGTGAAGGAGGGCGTCGATGCCTCCGCGCTGCGCTCCGCCTGGGACACGGCCTACCGCGACGAGACCTTCATCCATCTCCTGCCCGAGGGCCAGTGGCCGGCGACGCAGATGGTCATCGGCTCGAACAACGTGGCGATCCAGCTTGCCTTCGATCCGCACGCCGGGCGGGTGATCGTGAGCTCGGTCATCGACAACCTCACCAAGGGCACCGCCGGTGGAGCGGTGCAGTCCATGAACATCGCGCTGGGGCTCCCTGAGGGCGCCGGCCTCGCACAGCTGGGAGTCGCCCCGTGACCGTGACCGCACCCAAGGGCTTCCGTGCCGCGGGCGTGACCGCCGGAATCAAGGCTTCGGGCAAGCCCGACATGGCCCTCGTGGTCAACGACGGCCCCGACCGGAACGCCGC
>NZ_JBQCGQ010000045.1:0-9118 GCF_051955515.1 Sinomonas sp. | reverse complement strand
ATCGCGTTCCACAGCGCTGGCCCGGGCACGGGTCTCCTACTCGAATTCGGGCGGGGCGGTCATCTGCTCCTGCGCCCGCTTCCAGCGTGGGATCAGCCCGCCGAGCCGTTCGAATGGACGACGGCGCCGCTCGCCGAAGCTTTCGTCGGGCCCCAAGGAAGCGGGTCGGCCGACGCGGGGTGGCGGCACGTGCGCATCGAAGCGAACCGCGGCTGGCTCTCCGTCGCCGTCGACGGTCACCACGCGCTCGGGGCGCCCCTCCCCGCGCCGGCCGGGACCGCCGTCGCACTTCACGCCGCGCCCCGAGCGGAAGGTGCCCTGCGCTCGCTCGCCCTGACGGACGGCGCCAGCACCTACCGCTACGACGCCGCCGAGGGGCTGGACGGCTGGCCGGAGACGACCCCGTTCCGGCAGCCCGACGAGTGGACGCTGCTCCGCGCTGAGCTCCCCCTCACGGGGACGGTGCGGCGCGCGGTCCTGTATGGGGCCGCGCGGCATCAGGCCTGGGTGTCGATCGCAGGATGCGAAGTCCTGGCCCTTTCCTCGTTCGGGTACCCGGGCGAGGACTACTACGACGCCGTCGACGTCACAAGTGCACTGCGTGCCGGGGGCGAAAGTCCCGCCGTCGAGATCCTCGCCCACTGGTTCGGCCCTGGGCAGGGGCGCGCCTCGACCGAACCGGGTGTCCTCGCCGATCTTCGCGTCGAGTACGACGACGGGAGCACGGCCATGCTCGCGACCGGCCCTGAGTGGAGGGTCGCCGAGGCGCCGTACGGGCAGGCCGGATACCGCAACGACGAGGGCGACCCGATCGAGCAGTCGCTCGGGGACGGCGCGGCAGACTGGACGCCAGCACGCGTCCTCGGCCTGCACCCCCACCCCGAATTCCCCGCGCTGCACCCGCGCCGCGCCCACACGACTGAGCACCGGGACGAGCCCGTCCGCTGGCTGATGGCCGACGACGGGACGGCCGTCGCCGATTTCGGGACCGTTCGGGCGCGCCGTCCCCGAGCGGAGCTCGGCGCGGGAAGCGCCAGCCGCCTCCGAGGGGGCTACGTCCTGAGGCCGGACGGGCGGGTCGACGCCGGCAAGACCGCGAGCCAGAACACGGATATGTCCTTCCTCGCCGGGCCGCGGCATGACTCGGAGACCTTCGACGCGCGTGTGCACCTCGGCTTCCGCTACCTCGAGATCGAGGGGAACCAACCTGCCCGGCTGGACGCCGCCGTCGTCCACGCCGCCCATCCGGCGGAGGCGGTCGTCGAGACGTCCGACGCGCAGCTCAACGCGGTCCTGCGCCTGCTCCAGGATTCTGCGCTCCACGGCGTCCAGGAGCGGTTCGTCGACACGCCCACCCGCGAGAAGGGGCAGTTCCTCGCTGACGCGGCGAACATCTCCTACGCGACGATGGCGGCGTTCGGCGAGCGCGAGTTCACGCGGCAGGCGCTGCGCGAGTTCGCGTGGTCGGGCCGACGCTACTGGGATTCGCCCGAGGAACGCGGCCGCGTCAACGCGGTATACCCGAATGGCGACGGCAAACGGGACATCCCGGACTTCAGTCTCATGCTGCCCGAGTGGGCCGAGGCCTATGGGCGTCACACCGGCGATGACGCCTTCATCGCCGAGCTCCTCCCCTCGCTCGAGGCCACGTGCGGCTACGTCCAGCGGTCCATCCCCGCGAGCGGGCCATTCAAGGGCCTCGTGACCAGGCTCGAGGGCGGCTCCGGGCCGTATCTGCACGGCATCGTGGACTGGCCCGCGCCGAATCGCTTCGGCTACGACATGGAAACTGTCGCCCGGACGACCGTGAATGCCCAGGCGTACTCGGCGCTGGCCTCAACCGCCCGGCTGTGCGCGTGGCTCGGGCAAAGCCGCCGCGCCGCCGAACTCCACGACCGGGCCAGCCGGCTCGCCGCCGCGATGGAGGGCCGGCTGCGCGTCGACGGCGTGCTCGTGGACGGGCTGCTCAGCGACGGCACGCCGAGCGCGCATGCGTCTCAGCATGCGACGGTGTTCCCGCTGGCCGTCGGCGTCACCTCCCCGGAACGGCGCGCAGACGACGCCGCCCGCGCTACCGCCTTGGGGCTCCGCATGGGGCCGATGACGTGGCATCGGCTGCTCGAGGCCCTCGTGGACGCGGGCCGGATTGACGACGCGCTCGGCGTGGTCCTCGACGACCCGTCGCGGGGCCCGCTTTCCTGGCTCGACCAGGACGCCACCTTCACGTGGGAGTCCTGGAAGCTCGCGCCCGGATCCGATCACAGCCAGTCGCACGCGTGGTCCGCCGCCGCGTGGCCCGTGCTCGTGGACGGGATCCTCGGCCTGCGCCGCGTCGCGCCCGGACAGCTCGGGCTCGAGCCGCCGGTCTGCCGTCTCGACTGGGTCCGCGCCGAGCTCCCCCTCGAGCAGGGGACGCTCCGGCTGGCCTGGCGGCGCACGGCTGAGGGGGTCGACCTCGAGTGCGACGTTCCGCCGGGGGTCGCGCTCACGCGATAGTCTCCCTCCATGAACCGCGCCCCCCACTCCTCTGCGCCTGCACCTGGGAACGCGAGCATCCGCGACGTTGCGGAACTCGCGGGCGTCTCCGTCGGCACAGTCTCGAACGTGCTCAACCGGCCGGACATCGTCCGCGCGGGGACGGTCGAAAAGGTGCACGCTGCGATCAAGGAGCTGGGATTCGTCCGCAACGACGCGGCGCGGCAGCTACGGGCGGGGCGGTCGACGACGATCGGCCTCGTGGTGCTCGACGTCCGGAACCCCTTCTTCACCGACGTCGCGCGCGGCGCCGAGGACGAGGCAGCCCGCGGGGGCCTTTCGGTGGTCATGGCGAACAGCGACGAGTCCCCCGAGCGCGAGGCCGCGCACGTGGACTACTTCGAGACGCAGCGCGTCCTCGGCCTCCTCATCTCCCCCATCGGGGATCTCGGGGAGCGCCTCGAGCGGCTTCGCTCCGCTGGGACTCCCGCGGTGCTCGTGGATCGCATTTCCGGGACGCGCAGCCTGAGCTCGGTGGCGGTCGACGACGTCGAGGGAGGCAGGATTGCGGCCCGCCACCTGCTCGAACTCGGCAGGCGCCGGCTCGCCTTCGTGGGCGGCCCCGCCGGCCTGGCACAGATCCAGGACCGCCTCGCCGGCGTCCGGAACGCCGCCGAGGCGTTCGATGGCGCTAGCGTCGAGGCGATCGAGACGATCGGCCTCACCTTCGACGACGGCCGGCGCGCCGCCCGCGCACTCCTCGCGCGGCACGCGGCCGACCGTCCCGACGCGCTCGTGGCCGCCAACGACCTCGTTGCGATCGGAGCCCTGCAGGTGCTGATGGGCGAGGGCCGCCTCAGCGTCCCCGAGGACATCGCCATCGTGGGGTACGACGACATCGATTTCGCAAGCGCTGCCGTCGTCCCTCTCTCCTCGGTGCGCCAGCCGCGCGAGCTCATCGGGAAGACGGCGGTCACCATCCTCCGCGAGGAGGCGGAGGACCCGACGCTCGAGCCCCGGAATGTGGTCTTCAAGCCGGAGCTCATCGTGCGGGCCTCGACGGCCGGGCGACGGGAAGGATGACGCCGAGGCGGCAATGCGCTTGGTTTCACCGGTGCGCGCGGAGGGCATGAGTCGTCCATCTGACTCTTGTCCCGACGAGGAGCAACCCTGTGAGCGAAGTGAATTCCGGAAGCACCACCACGCGCAAGGCTGCGGCCGCCCCCGACCCTGACGACCCCCGCAAGCCTGACCGACTGCGGGAGGTCACGAAGCCGTCGTGGAAATACGTCGCGAAGAAGACGTTCCGCGAGTTCACCAACGACCAGTGCCCAGACCTGGCGGCGAGCCTCACCTACTACTCGGTCCTCTCCCTGTTCCCTGCGCTGCTTGCCCTCGTCTCCCTCCTCGGGCTCTTCGGCCAGGCGGAGAAGACTACCGAGGGGATGATGAACATCATCCAGAGCGTGGCGCCGGGCTCGACGGCGGACACGATCCGACAGCCGATCGAGGACCTCGTGCACAATCCCGCTGCGGGACTCGCGCTGATCGGCGGCATCGCGGGCGCGCTGTGGTCGGCGTCCGGCTATGTCGGCGCCTTCGGCCGCGCGATGAACCGAATCTACGAGGTGGACGAGGGCCGAGGCTTCGTCAAGGTCCGCGGAACCATGCTGGGCGTGACCGTGGTTGCAGTGATCGTCGCCGCCGTGGTCGCCGGAATGCTCGTGCTGAGCGGCCCCGTGGCGGAGGCCGTGGGCGGGGCCATCGGGCTCGGCGGCCCCGCCGTGGCGGTGTGGGAGATCGCAAAGTGGCCGGTCGCCGTCGTCCTCGCCATCATCCTCATCGCGATCCTGTACTACTTCACGCCGAATGTGCGCCAGCCGAAGTTCCGCTGGATGAGCACGGGATCCCTCATCGCACTCCTGGTGTTCGCCCTCGCGACGCTGGCGTTCGGCTTCTACGTGGGGAACTTCGGCCACTACAACAAGACGTACGGCGCTCTGGGCGGCGTCATCATCCTGCTCCTGTGGCTGTGGATCCTGAACATGTCCCTGCTGTTCGGCGCCGAGGTCGACGCCGAGGTCGAGCGCGGTCGGGAACTCCAGGCCGGGATCCGAGCCGAGGAGACGATCCAGCTCCCGCCGAAGGACACCCGGAAGATCGAGAAGAAGCAACAGCAGGAGGAAGAGGACATCCGGCACGCGCGCGAGCTGCGCCGGGAGCACGGCCGGGTGGACGAGCGCGATTCTCAGCGCGGATGAGCCACACGGCCCGCGCGCATCCACACCACAGCGTTCTGCGCGGCGAAGGTCACGGCCAGCGCGAGCAGGAGTTCGCCGATCACCAGGCCCTGGGGCAGCTTCGCCTCGTACGAGACGACCGCGAAGGGGAGCCGCGCCGCGATAAGGGCCGCCCAGGCGACCAAGGTCATCCGGGACCCCTTGACGTAGACCGCGCCCTGCTGATCCCACAGTCGGAAGGTGGTGCCACGCCAGAGCCCGGCCGCCGCCCCGACCGCCAGGCTGAGGACGAGGAGAGCGGCCGTCCCGAGCCCGTCGAGTGGCTGGCGGGCAAGCTGTTGGAAGGCGAAGAGCCCGAGCACGGCCGGCAAGAGCACAAGTCGTCGGCCCCGGAGCGGCTGGGCTCTCATCTGGCGGTAGAGCACGAAGCCAATCAGGCCCGCGTAGATCGCGATCGTGGCCAAGGCCGAAAGAGTCTGCGCCGACATCATCCATCCCGCCCTTCGGCGTGGTTGTGGCTGTATCCCGTGAACCCGGCCTCGGCAAGCTCAGTTCCGTAAGCCTTACGGTATTCGATACCATACGCCTATGGCAGCTGCTGTCAAGCCCTCGAGGGACCGACGTCCCCGCGGCTCCCTCTCGCGGGAGGTAGTGGTCGAGGCGGCCCTCGCCCTTGCCGACGCCGAGGGACTCGAGGCGTTGAGCATGCCGAACCTGGCCCGGCGCCTCGGCTGCGGCGTGATGACCATCTACGGCCACATTCGCGACAAGGAGGACCTCCTCGACGCCCTAGCCCAGCGCGGTCTACGGGATCTCCGGCTGCACGAGCCTGCCCGGAACACGGCCGAGGACATCCTCTTGGCCTGGGGCAGAGCCCTGCGCGAGACGCTGACCGCGCACCCCAGCCTGCCCGTCGTCTTCCTCTCGCGGGCAGTCATCGGGCCCGGCATCTTTCGAGGCCTTGAAGCCCTGCTCGAACGATTGGAGCATGCTGGCATGCCTCCCGCCGTCGGGGTCCACGCCGTCTACGCAGTGCTCGTCTACACCGCCGGATTTGTCGCCTGGGAAGTACCCCGAACTCACCGACAGTCCCGCGAGGACTACGCCTCGGCGTGGCGCCGCGGGTTCGCGGCGCTGCCCCCCGCGGCCTTCCCCCTGACCGCCCGCGTGCTGGACCGGCTTCCGGAAGTGGCGGGGGGCGAGCAGTTCGAGTTCGGCCTCCACGCCATGGCCTCCGGTCTGGGCCGTGCGACGGCACCTCCGCCCATGCAGAGTTCAGGCGGCTCCTCCCGATGACCAGCGTCCTTGAACCGCTCCATCCCTTCCTCACGACACTCGGAGGGGGAGCGGCCACCCTCCTGGGTCTGCTGTTCGTCTCGGTCTCGATCAACGTCCGCCGGATCGTCGAGCATGAGGACACCAAAGAGCTGGCCCGCCAGACGTTCGTCAGTTTCGTCTCGGTGCTGCTCTACGCGCTATACGCCCTGCTGCCGCAGCCACTCTGGCAGCTCGGCATCGAGATGGCCGCGACGTCCCTGGTCCTCATCGTCCAGGGTGCGCCCCGGTTCCTGCGCTCCTTCCGCCGCGAGCGCAGCCACCTCACCCGGCGCGCACAAGTCCTGCGCTTCGGACTCGGGCTCTTCCTCCAAGCGGCCGCGCTCGCCATCGCCATCGACTTCCTTGTCGGTGACCTTCGCGGGGCCTCATGGCTGATCGCGGTCGAGCTTTCCCTCCTGGCCGGCGCCGCGAGGAATTCCTGGGAACTGCTCGTCGAGCTGGGCAATTCCCCACGCAACCCGAGCAACTAGGGACGCCTCACCCGAGTCCCTCCAGCCCCGGCAGGCAGCGCTGCAGCGGGCGGCGATCCTGGGGGGCGCCCAGCACGGGCTCGTCGAGCAGGTCCTCGATCGAGGTCTGCCCTTCGAGGACTTCCAGCTGCTCCGTGCTGCTCATGGATCTGACGATATGTCCGGCGCCCCGACGGCTGTGGGAGCCTCGCTCAAACGGGACGCGGACCGCGAGGCCGTGAGTCAGCCCTGCTGCCGCCCGGGTTCCTTGCGGCGGCCGAACTTCGGCAGATTCGCGATGATCTCGGCGGCGCCCTTGGCGGCTCGCTCGACCGTCCGTTCGACCGTGCGCTGGATCTGCTGGGGCCGGGTGCCCGCCGCGGCAGCGACCCCGGCAGGCGATGGCGCGTAGGGTTCCGACCCGGGAACGATCGGCAGGCTGGGCGCCAGGGGCTCGCCCTCGAGGGGCTCCCCGAGCGACGGCACGACGGCGGATGCTACAGCGGCGGGTTCGGTCGCCGTCGTCGTCTGCTCGCTGAGGGCCGGGGCGGCCCGCAGCGAGGTAAGCCATCCGCCGACCTCGGCGAGAGGCTCGAGGCGCAGGGCGTAGTAGCGCTTCTGTCCCTGCGCGCGCGTGGTGACCAGGCCGGCATCACGGAGGACCTTGAGGTGTTTGGACACCGTGGGCTGGCTCGCGTCGAGCGCCTCGACGAGTTCGCCCACCGCCTTGTCGCCGCCACGCAGCTCACGGAGGATGTCCCTGCGAGTGTGGTCGGCGATGACGGCAAAGATGTCTGTCACCATGCCTCCAGCCTACCGAGGTGAGATCCCGGATTCAGTCGAACCACGGGTCCAGGCCATGCACCGGGAAGACCTCCTTGCGGGTGGCCATGATGGCGCGGTCCACCGGGTCGTGGGGGTTGAAGCCGACGTCCCACGAGCGCCACCAGGTGTCGGCGTCCTCACCCATCCGGGCCGGGATCGCCTGACCCTCGACGAGCGCCGGGTACTTCCTGGCGGCGAAGTCCTGCCACGCGGCCGGAATCTCAGTCTGGAGCGGGATCGGATGCCCCGTCACGATACCCACCAGATGGGCCCATACGCGCGGCACGACGTGGAGCACGCTGTAGCCGCCGCCCCCCGTGGCCAGCCAACGGTCCGAACAGAAGCGCGCCGCGAGCCCGGAGATGGCGAGCGCGACTTCCCGCTGCGCATCCACGCTGGTCCGCAGGTCTGCGAGCGGGTCGAGGGAGTGGGAGTCGCAGCCGTGCTGGCTCACGATCGCGTCGGGTCGGAACGCTTCGATGAGCGGCGGGACGATGGCGTGGAACGCGCGCAGCCAGCCCGCGTCTCCGGTGCGCGCGGGGAGGGCCACGTTGACCGCCGATCCGAGGGCGTCGGGTCCCCCGATCTCGTCCGGGAACCCGGTCCCCGGGAAGAGCGTCAGGCCGCTCTCGTGGAGCGAGATGGTGAGGACGCGGGGGTCGTTCCAGAAGGCCGCCTGCGTTCCGTCGCCGTGGTGCACGTCCACGTCGATATAGGCGACCCGGGCGAAGCCCCCGTCGAGCAGCCGCTGGATGGCGAGCGCGGCGTCGTTGTAGATGCAGAAGCCGCTCGCGTGGTCGGCGGCGGCGTGGTGCATGCCGCCGGCGAAGTTGACCGCGTGCTGCGCCTGGCCGTCGAGAATGGCATCGGCGGCCTCGAGGGAGCCCCCCGCGATACGCGCGCTCGCCTCGTGCATGCCGGCGAATACCGGGTCGTCGTCGGTGCCGAGTCCGCGCTCCGGGAGGGGCGAGGACGGGTCCTCGCTCACGCTGCGGACCGCGGCGATGTAGTCGCGGGTGTGGACGGCGGCGAGTTCGTCGTCGCTCGCCACGTGAGGCTCGACGACGGCGACCCCCGGGAGCGCGAAGAGCCCGAGTTCTTCGCAGAGACGGGCGGTGAGGTCCAGCCGGCTCGGATGCATGGGGTGGTGGGGGCCGAAGTCGTAGGCGAGCAGGGACTCTCCCCACGCGATGCGGGTGGGGTGCTCCCTGCGCCTGATCCCGCCCGAAGCCGCGGCTGAGGGCTGCGTCGGTGCGGCATCGGACATAAGGTTCAGGCTACCGGAACGGCCCGTGGTTTACTGGTCCCCGTGGCACAGACCCAGTCGTCCTGGCGGCCGACTCCGCCTCGCGAGAGCCTCGGCCCCCTGACCGGGCTGCGCGACGTCGTCGACCGGCTCGCCGCCTCCTCCCCCGCACGCCTCGCGCTCCTGTCGTTCTTCGGCGTGATTGTGATCTTCACGCTCCTGCTGTCCCTCCCGATCGCGTCCGCTGACGGAAATGTCACGCCGTTGCACCAGTCGCTCTTCACGGCCACGTCCGCGGTGTGCGTGACAGGGCTGACTGTTGTCTCGACCGCCGCCCACTGGTCCACGTTCGGGCACGTCGTGATCCTGCTCGCCATCCAGATCGGCGGCTTGGGCATCCTCACCCTCGCCTCGGTCCTCTCGCTCGCCATGAGCCGCGGACTCGGAGTGCGGGGGAAGCTCATTGCCCGCGAGGCCATGAACAACGCCGGGCGCCTCGGCGAGGTGGGCGGGCTGCTGCGCATCGTCGTCGCGACGTCCGTGGT
>NZ_JBQCGQ010000044.1:0-5685 GCF_051955515.1 Sinomonas sp. | reverse complement strand
GGGAGCGGCGAAGGAGAGGGTTCTGAGGATCTGGGTCCGCGCATTCACCGTCCGCAGCATGCGGGCGATCTCCTCGTTGCCCGCGCCTTCCAGGAGCACATCGTAGTAGCGGTCCTTGGCCGCGAGCTTCTCGCCCGGATCATCGGATGCGACCGCGGCCTTGATGCCTGCCAGACGGGCCACGAGCTCGGTGCACTGGGCGTCTGTTGCCCGTTCTGCGAACAGAGTCCCAGCCAAGGATTCGAGGGCCCGTCGGACCTCGTAGAGGTTCTCGGCGTCATGGAGCGTCAGGGTCGCCACTTCTGGGCCACGGTTGGGGACCATGGCTACCATCCCTTCGGACTCGAGCTGACGCAGGGCCTCGCGCACCACAGTCCTGCTGACGGCGTACTTCTCGCACAGGACGGTCTCCACGAGGCGGTCCCCGGGCTTGAACTCGGAGGTCACGATGGCGCGCCTGAGCGCTGCTACCACCTCCTGTCGGAGTGGCGCAGCAGTGCGCCGGATACCTTCCGAAGTCACTTTGGCTCCTCTCATCGTACGGCGATCATACACGAGAGAAGCCCCCTCAGCATACTGGACCTTTCAAAGGTAATACAGTAATACTTGTTCAAGCTTCTAAAGATCGAACCTCCCGCGAGGGAGAGACTGGAGCAGGACGATGGAGTTCAAAGGAGCGGTGCTGGAGCAGATCGGAGCGCCTGTGCCGTGGGAGGAGTCGGCGCCTATCAAGGTCGCAGAGCTTGCCTTGGAGGCGCCGGGGCCAGACGAGCTGCTCGTGCGCATGGAGGCGGCGGGGGTATGCCATTCCGACTTGTCCCGTGTCAGTGGCGTTCGCGAGTGCGCGGTCCCGATGGTCCTCGGACATGAGGGCGCAGGAATCATCGAGCAGCTGGGGGAGGGGTGTGACGAGTTCAGCCTCGGGCAGCGGGTGACAATGACGTTCATGCCCCGGTGTGGGAAATGCAGCGCCTGCACCTCGCCACGGTGGGGACTGTGCACCGAGGGGACCAAGGCCAACGCTGCCGGGACCCTCCTGCGTGGAGGACGCCGTATCCGCTTCCACGGTCAGCCGATCGACCACCATGGCGGCGTGTCGGCGTTCGCCGAGTACGCCGTCGTCGACAAGCATTCCGTAGTCCCCGTGCCCGCCGGCGTGCCCGCCGGCGTCGCGGCCCTCCTGGGGTGCGCCGTGCTGACTGGGGGCGGTGCGGTGATGAACGCCGCCAAGCTGCAGCAGGGAGAGACGCTCGCCGTCATCGGTATGGGCGGCGTTGGACTTGCCGCGGCCCTTGTCGCCCAGGCGCTCGGCGCAACCGAGATCGTCGCCATCGATACGCTGCCCTCGAAGCTCGAGACGTCCCTGGAGATCGGCGCCACCGCGGCCCATACGCCCGATGATGCCATCGCAGCAGGGCTGAAGTTCGACGCCGTCATCGAATGCGTGGGCCATCCTGCAGCCCTGACGACCGCTATCGCCCTGACCAGGCCGGGGGGCCGCACTGTGACCGTGGGCCTGCCCAGCCCGAACGCGCGCTTGGAGATCTCGCCACTTGAACTCGTGGTCGAAGCGCGCCAGATCATCGGCTCGTACATGGGCTCAGGCATTCCCTCAGAGGACATAGCCGCCTACGCCACGATGTACCTCGAGGGGCGCCTTCCGATCGAGAAGCTCATCTCGGGAACCGTGGCACTCGAGGAGATCAACCACGCGATGGACGAGCTCCGAGTGGGCCATGTCATCCGTCAGATCGTCGACTTCACAAGGAGGACAGCATGAACTTCACCGACCAGACCGTCATCGTCACCGGCGCCGGCAGCGGGATCGGGCGAGCCGCCGCCCTGCGATTCGCCGAACTCGGCGCGCACCTCGCCGTCGTGGACCGCAACACGGCCGCAGCCACGGAGGTCGCCGCCCAGGCGGGCAGCGGAGCTTTGGCCGTCAGTGCCGACGTCAGCAGCTCGGACGACGTGCAGGCTATGGTCGCCGCAGTCATCGATGCATTCGGCCGCATCGACGTCCTCTGCAACAACGCCGGCTACGGCCTCCCCGGGAACGTCACCGAAATCGGCGAAGAGGACTGGGACAGCCTCATGGCGGTCAACGTCAAGGGCGTATTCCTCTGCTCGAAGCACTGCATCCCGCACCTGGCCCAGACCGGCGACGGCCGGATTGTCAACACTTCCTCGTACACGGCCGCCGTTGGCATCGCCAACCGCGCCGCCTACGTCGCCTCGAAAGGCGCGGTCTCGGCGCTCACCCGGGCGATGGCGCTCGATCATGTCGACCAGGGGATCCGTGTCAACGCCGTCGCACCGGGAACGATCAACTCCCCGTACTTCGACAAGATGATCAGCGAGGCTCCCGATCCACAGGCGCTGCTCGACGAACTCAACGGCCGCGCACCAATGCACAGGATGGGACGGCCCGAGGAGATCGCGGAGGCGATCGTCTGGCTCGCCGCACGCGAATCCAGCTTCACGACCGGTTCCGTCCTCACGATCGATGGAGGCACCTCGGCATGGTGACACCGCAGCCGGGTGCATCCTTGTTCATCGGGCTCGGGAACATGGGCCGGCCCATGGCGCTGAACTACGCGCCCGGCCATGAACTGTTCGTCTTCGACGCCGACCCGGAGGTCGCCGCAGCCGTCGCCGCCGAGACAGGGGCGACCGCCCTGGCCGATCTGGCGAGCATCCCGTCCCACGTCCGCACCGTGATCCTCATGCTTCCGAACAGCCGCATCGTCGAGCACGTGCTCTGGAAGGAGCCCGGCGTCCTGAACCAGCTTGCCCTCGGCTCCCTCGTGATCGACATGGGCTCCTCCGAGCCGGCGAGCACGACCGAGCTGGCCAGGGAAGCCGCGGCGATGGGAATCGACTACGTCGACGCCCCCGTCTCCGGCGGGGTCGCCAAGGCCATCACCGCCGAACTGGCGATCATGGTCGGGGGCGAGGACTCGGCCGTGGACCGCGCCCTCCCTCATCTCGTCCCGCTCGGTGCCTCGGTCGTCCAGGTGGGCCCGCCCGGGAGCGGCCACGCGGCGAAGGCACTGAACAACCTCCTCTCGGCGACCAACCTGGCCGCCGCGGCAGAGACCCTCACCGTAGCGACATCGATGGGGATCGCCCCGGCCAAGATGCTCGAAGTCATCAACGGCTCCACCGGACGCAGCCAGGCCAGTGAAGTCAAATACCCCAAGCACATCCTCACCGGCACCTTCGACTCGGGATTCGCCATGGACCTGATGCTCAAGGACCTCAACATCGCCCGCGGCCTCATCGATTCCACCTCGTCCGAGGCCCCTGTCCTCCTTGCGGCGCGGGAGACAGCGCAGCGGGCGAGGGAAATGCTCGACACCCCCCACCCCGACCACACAGAGCTTGTCCGCTACTACGAAGAGCGCAGCGGAAGGCCGTTGCGCGGGGACCGGACCTCCGAAAGGACCCACGCATGACCCTCGAATCGCTCGACGACCACCCTGTCAGCCCCCAGGAGTACATCGACGACATGGCCCGCGATCGCGGCTATGTCCTCGACTACCACAAGGTCATGGCCAAGCACGACTTCCCCGTCCTGCAGGCCGCCAACCACGTCGTCTCCGCCGCATACCTCGACCAGCGCACCCTCGACCGCAAGACCAAGGAGCTCATCTTCATTGTGAGCCTGACTGTCATGCGCGCCTCGAAGGGACACATCCAGAGCCACATCCGGGTCGCCCTCGACCTCGGCCTTACACCGACGGAGATTCTCGAGGCCATCGAGATCTCCCTGCCCGAGGCCGGCGTGGTGGCTTTCCAGACGGGCTTCGAAGCCTGGCGGGAAGTGATCGGCGCCGAGGGCATCGAGCCCACCGTCGCAGTCCACGAGGGCGGTAATGGAGCCTCCTGAACCGGCCCCGCGCTGGCGCGTCCTCGCCATCCGCATCGGAACCCGGTCGACCGAGCGCAGCGACGTCTACCTGAACTACGGGCTCTACGGGGAGCCGGATGGACCTGCGACAGTCGACTACTTCTTCTGGATCATCCAGAACAATGAATCGACCGTCGTCGTCGACACGGGCTTCAGCGAAGAGGCCGGCCGCAAGCGCGGCCGCACCCTCCTGATGCATCCGTCCGATGCCCTCGCCCGTCTGGGCATAGACCCGGATCAGGTCCGGGACGTGGTCGTCACCCACGGCCACTACGACCACATCGGAAATCTCGGCCTGTTCCCCCATGCGAGGGTCCACATGGCCGAATCCGAGTATTCGTTCTGGACTTCCCCGGCCGCCCGTCACACTCAGTTCTCCTACTACTCGGAAGAGCGGGAGATCGACTACCTGCGCGCCTGCGCCAGTGAGGGAAGGCTCCACCTCTTCACCGGAGGCACGAGTATCGCACCCGGCATCCAGGCAGAAGAGGTGGGCGGCCACACCCCAGGGCAGGCAGTCGTGCGTATCGCGGGCGGCGACCGAGACGTCCTGCTGGCCTCCGACGCGGTCCACTTCTATGAGGAGCTCGAGCGGGATATGCCTTTCACCGCAGTGAGCGATCTGCCCGCAATGTACGCGGCGTTCGCATCGATCCGGAGCCGTTCCGGGAATGGCGAGCAGATCGTGGTCCCCGGCCACGACCCCGACGTACTGGTCCGTTTCCCGGCCTGTTCCCAGCTTCCCGCTGGATGCTGCGCCGTCATCACCCCGTCCGCCTCCAGCTAGAGGAGCCTCAATGAGCAGCACATTCCACGTCATCGCCCGCTATCAGACCAAGGCAGGGACCACCGAGGAGATCCTCGGGACGCTCTCCGAGATGGCGGCGGCAAGCCGCTCCGAGCCCGGCAACATCTCATACGAGTTCTTCCGAGGGGTCGAAGACGAAAGGCAGATCGTGATCCTCGAGGCATACAACGGCCGGGAGGACTTTGACGCACACCTCCAGACCCGGCATTTCCTCGAACTCGGCGCGGGGACGATCATCCCCCAACTCGAATCCAGGAAGGTGACGACCTACGAATCCCCGGCCGGTTCCGCATGAGCCGTCCAAAAGCCCGTCGGCCCGACCTAGGGTCCGCTCCAGCAGACCGGAACGAACCGCTCCGCCCCCCGGGTTGCTGGGCTTGGGCAGAACCGGGCGACCGGGTCATGGTGCACAGTGCAGATGCACGCCCATACCCCGCGAGAGTCGACGCGCGCACCGAGGACGGAGCCGTAATCTGGGTCGTTTCCGACCTCGACGGGGGGCGCCGGGCATTCGACGCCAGCCAGCGGATCGACATCCTGCCCTTGACCAGCATCTAAGCACAACCGCCGACGAGGCAGACCTGCGGCACGAAGGTTCGCACGACCATCAACCATGGCCACGGGTGGCCCTAGCGGCCGCTCGCCGCAGGTCCCGAAGAGGAAGCGTGCGGCAGATGGCCGCCTGACGAAGGAAGGAAGCTTGAAAATGACCGACCACCCATCGAAACTCCCGTACTTCTACCCGTTCTCCTTCGGCGAGGGCAAAGTCACCGTCCTCTCGGACGGCCCGCTCGCTCTCGGCGACCCGCGGGACAACTTCCAGGGGGTCTCCCCTGCCACCATCGTTGAGATGCTCGACCGGAACTTCCTGCCAACCGACGACGTAGTCCTCGAGCAGAATGTGCCGCTGGTCGAGATCAACGGGCGCACCATTCTCTTCGACACCGGAATGGGAGATTCGAAG
>NZ_JBQCGQ010000043.1:0-5848 GCF_051955515.1 Sinomonas sp. | reverse complement strand
GCGGCGGAAGGCATGGGATCCAGTCTAAATCGGGCGTCAGCTCTTGGTGCGGAGGTCGTAGATGCGGCGGAGCTTGCCGTTCGAGCGCTCGAGCGAGCCCGGCTCCACCACGTCGATCCGGCACGACGACCCGATATGGATCTTGATCTGCTGCCGCAGGATCGCGCCGGCAGCGGCGCGCTGCTCCGCCGTCGTGCCCTCCCGTGGCTCGATCTTCACGGTGAGCTCGTCCATCCTGTTGGGGCGGGTGATCTCCAGCTGGAAGTGCGGACTCAGCTCGGGAATCCGCAGCGCGATCTCCTCGATCTGGGACGGGAAGAGGTTCACGCCGCGCAGGATGATCATGTCGTCGCTGCGCCCGGAGATGCGGCCCATGCGGCGGTGCCCCGGGCGCGACGTCCCGGCCTGGAGCGTCGTGAGGTCCTTCGTGCGGTAGCGGATGATCGGCAGGGCCTGCTTGGTGAGCGATGTGAACACGAGCTCACCGGTCTGGCCATCGGCCATCGTCTTCGTCAGGTCGAACGGATCGACGATCTCGGGGCGGAAATGATCCTCCCAGATGTGGCTCCCGTCCTGCGTCTCGACCGACTCGCCCGCGACGCCCGGCCCCATGACCTCGGAGAGGCCGTAGATATCGCACGCCTTGATGCCGAACATCTCCTCGAGCTCGTGCCGCATTTCCTGCGTCCACGGCTCGGCCCCGAGCACGGCGTACTTGAGGGACGTCGAGCGCGGGTCGAGGCCCTTGTGGATCATCGCGTCGCCGATGGTGAGCAGGTACGTCGGGGTGCACAGGATGGCGTCCGGCTCGAAGTCGCCGATGAGCTGGATCTGCTTCTCGGTCTGCCCGCCGGACATCGGAATGACCGTGGCCCCGAGCTTCTCCGCACCTGCATGGGCGCCGAGGCCGCCCGTGAACAGGCCATACCCGTACGCGTTGTGCACCTTCATCCCCGGGCGCACGCCCGAGGCGCGGAGGCAGCGGGCCACGAGGGTGGCCCACGTGTCGAGGTCCTGCTTCGTGTAGCCGACGACGGTGGGCCGCCCGGTGGTGCCTGAGCTCGCGTGGATGCGCGCCACCTGATCCATCGGGACCGCGAACATGCCGAACGGGTACTCCTGGCGGAGGTCTTCCTTGGTGGTGAACGGGAACTTCGCGAGGTCCGCGAGCTCCTTGAGGTCGCTAGGGTGCACGCCGGCGTCGTCGAACTTGCGCTGGTAGAGCGGAACACGGCTGTACGCGTACGCCAGGGTCTCTTGGAGGCGGGTGAGCTGCAGGGCCTCGATCTGGTCCCGGGTCATCGTCTCCTCGGCGTCGAGGAGGGCGGGGCCGAAGGAAGCCTGAGGCGTCTGCGGGGCGGGGGCAGTCTGGGTCATGACGTGGCTTTCGGAGGTGGCGGGCTGGGGGAGGACGACGACGGCTGGCGCCTGTGATGTCAGCGCTTGGGAATGGTGCGGGAGCGGCCGCGGAATTCGGCGATCAGGCGTCCGGGCGAGTCCTCGCCGACCCTGTCCGGGGCCGAGGCGAACACCTGGACGTCGTAGAGGCCGCTGCGGCCGGAATGGGCGCGCTCGGCGGCGACGGCGGTGATCCGCTCGCCGACGTGCGCGGGGGCGAGGAAGTTGACGTCCACGCCGGCAGCGACGGTGATCGTGCCGGCCTGGTCCTCGTCAGGCGTGTGCGGGTTGCACGCGAGGGCGAACGCGGAGTCGGCGATCGCGAAGATCATCCCGCCATGGGCGATCCCGAAGCCGTTGAGCATCTCCCGCCGGAGCGTAGTCGCGACCGTCGCCGTGCCGTCGCCGAGGGAGAGGACCTCGAGGCCCATCCATTCCGTGGCGTAGTCGTCGGTGAGGATCGGGTGGGCGGGAGTGTGGGCGGGAGCAACATCGCTCATGGATTACCTCGCAATTTTTTACCGAATGTTCATTAGGTAATCCCAATCGCGAGCGTGTGTCAAGGCACACAGGGGTTCTCGGGGCTAGGAGATCGGCTCTCGGGCCTTGAGCGCGTCGGCGATGAACGCGTACGCCCAGGCGCGGTCCTTCCACTCCTCATAGCGCCCCGATGCGCCTCCGTGCCCGGCATCCATCTCGATCTTGAGTACGATCGGCCGGCCGCTCGTCGACTCCTCCCGCAGCCTCTGAACCCACTTCGCCGGCTCCACGTACAGCACTCGCGTGTCGTTGAACGACGTCATCGCGGCGACTGTGGGGTAGGAGGCCGGGCGCACGTTCTCGTACGGGGTGTAGGACTTCATGTAGGCGTACACCTCGGCGTCCTCCATCGGATTGCCCCATTCCTCCCATTCGAGGGCGGAGAGGGGGAGTTCCGGATCGAGGATCGTGGTGAGCGCGTCCACGAACGGGACCTGGGCGACGGCGGCCGCGTACTTCTCGGGGGCGAGATTGAGCACGGCGCCGATGAGGAGCCCGCCCGCGGACCCGCCCATGCACGCGATGCGCGAGGCGTCGGCCCACCCCGATTCCACGACCCAGTCCGTCGCCGCGATGAAGTCGGTGAACGTGTTCTTCTTGTGCAGCTTCTTGCCATCCTCGTACCACCTCCGGCCGAGTTCGCCGCCGCCGCGGATGTGCGCGATGACGAACACGATGCCTCGGTCCAGGAGGCTCAGCCTCGCGATCGCGAAACCGGGGTCCATGCTGAGCTCGTAGGAGCCGTAGCCGTAGACGAGCGCGGGATTCGTCCCGTCTGCCCGGAGCGACGCCCGCCGCAGCACGGACAGCGGAATCCGAGTGCCGTCGTCGGCCGTCGCCCAAGCACGCTCGGCGACGTACTCGGACGGGTCGTAGCCGCCCAGCACCGGCGTCTCCTTGCGCAGCAGCAGCTCGCCCGTGGCGAGCACGTAGTCGTAGACGCGCGGCGGCGTGAAGTACGAGGTATAGCGCAGGCGGGCGACGGGCGCACGGAAGTCGGACACGCTGGCACCAGCCGTGTAGAGCTCCTCACCGAACGCGGGCTCCGCGAACGACGGCGCGGGGCTGGCCGCGAGCGCCTCGGAGAGGGGTGCGAAGCGCACCGTCTCGATCGTCTCCCGTCGCAGGGAGACGATGAGATGGGTCGCGGTGACCTCGGCCCCCTCGATCTTGACGGCGTCGTCGTGCGCCACCACCGTCCGCCAGCGCTGCTCGCCGAGGGGCTTGCGGAACTCGGCGAGCGGGGCGGTCGAGATCATGCTGTTGATCGCCTTGCCCTGCGGGCCGTCGTTGTGGACGAGCAGGACCTGGGTCTCGCCGTCGTGCTCGAAGATTTCCGCGGCGTGGAGGATCCGCTCGTCGCGGCTCAGGAGGAGCTGAAGCCCCGCGGCCGGGTCCTCGAGGCCGCTGGCGTCTTCAAGATCCAGGCAGCGGGTCTCGCTGTACTCCGAGTTGCCCACGCTGAGCAGCAGCCAGCGGCGATCGGACGAGAGCTCGATCGACGTCCACTGAGAGACATCGGGCTCTTCGTAGAGCACCGAATCCTCCTCGACGGGAGTGCCGAGCGTGTGGACACGGACCTGATACGGGCGCCAGGACTCGTCCGCCATCACGTAGAACAGCCGGCGCGCATCAGGGGAGAACTCGAGGCCGTAGAACACGTTCTCGATGACCTCGGGGAGATGCTCTCCGGTGCGCAGGTCCTTCACGCGAAGGGTGAACGTCTCGTCGCCCGCGTTGTCCACCGAGTAGGCGTAGAGGTTCCCGTCCTTGCTCACGGCCGCACCGCCGAGCGCGAAGAAGGGCTTTCCCTCCGCCTCGGCGTTCCCGTCGAGAAGCACCTGCTCGCCCGGAACGGGCACCCCGGGAACGACGTCTGGCGGGGTCCAGCTGTCGACCCCCGCGAAGCCCCCGCCCTCCGAGGCCGCGACCCGGCAGTACACGGGGTACTGCTTGCCCTCGATGGTGCGCGAGTAGTACCACCAGTCGTCGAGGCGGCTCGGCACGGACAGGTCGGTCTCCTGAGTGCGGCGCTTGATCTCGTCGAAGATCGCGTCGCGCAGCGGCTGCTGGTCCGCGGTCACTGCCTCCGTGTACGCGTTCTCCGCCTCGAGGTGCGCGACCACCTCAGGGTCCTCTTTGGCCCGGAGCCACTCGTAGGGGTCTTCGAAGACGTCGCCATGGTGCTCGCGGCGGCTCGGTACCTTCTTGGCGGTGGGCGCTTCGCTCATGGACCCACCCTAGCGAGGGAGCCTAGTTTCCGTTGGCCAAGTTGTTGGCCGCCACGTATTGCGGCATGGTCCCCTTCGCGAGGGCGTCCGCGAGGGCGCTCGTGGCGCCCTGGTTGAGGAGCACGATCGACTGCCCATCCGTGGACCAGCCGGTCCCGCTCGTCGGCAGCGTGAACGTCACGATGTCCTTCGGCCGGATGCCGGTGAGCTCGAGCCCCAGAGCGGCTACCTTCTCCGACGTGAACGAGGAGTCCACGGTGAGGTACGGCGAGAATCCGTTCACCGCATTGGCGAGGGTCACGGGATTGGTCAGGGTTTGGGGCGTCGCGATCTTGCCGACGAGCGCCTTGAGGTAGGCCTGCTGGTCCCGGACGCGCTGGTAGCCGCCGCCCGCTAACGCGGCGCGCGGGCGGCCGCACGCCAGTGCCTGGTCGCCGTTCATGGTCTGCGGCCCGGCGTTGAAGTGGATGTCCGAGGTCTGGCCCGCGGTGAACGGCACCTTGACGTCGATCGTGACGCCGCCGACCGCGTCGGTGAGTCCCTTGAAGCCCTCGAAGTCCATGAACACCACGTGGTCCAGTCGCTGGCCGAGCAGCGACTCGACGGTCTGCACCATGAGCGGGACACCGCCGAACGCGAGGGCCGCGTTGACCTTCGCGGAGCCGTGGTTCGGAATCGGGACCCAGAGGTCGCGCATGATCGAGATGACGTAGACGTGCTGCCGGTCCGCCGGGATGTGGACGAGCATCATGGTGTCCGAGCGCTGGTTCGAGGCGGAACCCGCCTCCGCCTCGAGCGCGGTCGCGCCTCGGCTGTCCGAGCCGACGAGGAGGATGTTCACGGGCGTCTTGCCGTCGGCTGAGGGCTTCGGCTCGGCGGGACGCGAGGACTCCTGCGGAAACGCGTTGGTGATCTTCTTCGTGTTGGTGTCGAAGTTGTGGGAGAGGGTTGCGAGGTACCCGACGGCGGTGATGCCGGCGAGGAGGACGAGGAGCAGGGCGCCCAGCAGCACGAAGGCCCCCACGGGCCTCTTCCTGCGGGCCGTCTTCCGGGTCGAGGCGGTCTCGTCGACAGTCACGGGATGCTCATCTGTTCGTTCTCATGGGTGGGCTCGTCCTCTCGGGTGCGGCGGATAGTATCAGTGTGCCCTGACGGTTGGCCAGACTTTGTTCGGGGCACATGGTGGGGGGAGGAATGATGCGAATCTGGCGCAGAAGTGCACTTTTGGCCGAAGTCGCCGCCGACGACGGCCAGCGAGTCGCGCTCTTGAGCCTCGAGCGCCGCCGCCCTGTGGTTCTCGTCGACTCCGCGGCCGTGATCTGGTCCCTCGTCGACGGCACCCGTTCCGAAGCCGAGATCCTCGGCGAGCTTCAGCGGATCTACGGAGAGGATCCCGCCATCGCAGCCCAGGCGCGTGCGTTCCTCTCCCAGCTCGACGAGCAGGACCTCGCGGAGGCAGTCGAGTGAGGCTGGACCTTCGGGTGCTCGGCGCGCGCGTGGCAGTCCTCTTCGACGCTGGCATCACCGACGAGGTCGGCGACCAGCTGCGGCGCGTGTGGTCGCGGTGCCTCCTTCCCGACGACGCACGCCTCGGGGACCTGCTTCTCGGAGACCGGCCCGAGAGCGCGGACGACGGCGTTGCCCCCTTCTCGGCTCGCGTCGTCACCGCGCGCGGCACT
>NZ_JBQCGQ010000042.1:0-10568 GCF_051955515.1 Sinomonas sp. | reverse complement strand
TGACGACGGAGCTCGTCTGCCGTGGAGAGCCCGCACCCTGTGAAGAGGTCGAAGGTGCGGAGCACCTGCTCGTGGAACACGGTGACGCCATGGGTTTCGGCGAGGAAGGGCTTCATGTCCGGGTGCGGGTAGCGCTCCGGCGCGAAGCCGTGCCGGTACTCGAGGAACGGGCGAACCATGTCCGACTTCATCGGTCCCGGCCGGAAGAGCGAGATGTCGATGAGGAGGTCATTGAACGTCCGCGGAGCCAGCTTGCCCACGAGCTCCCGCTGCCCGGGTGACTCGATCTGGAAGCAACCGAGGGTGTGGGTCGAACGGATGAGCTCGAACGTGGGCTCGTCGTCGAGCGGAACGGCGTCAAGGTCGACGTGGGCGCCCTCGATCCGCTCGATCTCCCGGACGGCGAACGCCATCGAACTCTGCATCCGCACCCCGAGCACGTCGAGCTTGAGCATGCCCATCGCGTCCATGTCGTGCTTGTCGAACTGGCTCATCGGCAGGCCCCTGCCGCTCGGCTGCACCGGCGTGCGGTCGAGCAGGCGCGCGTCCCCAAGGATCACACCACACGGGTGCATCGAGATGTGCCGCGGGAGCCGGTCGAGGCGTTCCGTCAGGTCGACCAGGAGTTCAAGCTGCTGGTCCCTCCCCACCTGCCCGGCCACGTCGCGCAGTTCCGGCTTCTCCGCGAGCGCCTCGCGGAATTGGCTCGCGGAGAACCGCCACAGCTGCTTGGCGATGTCGCCGACTTCGTCGCCGTCCAGCCCGAGCGCGAGGCCTGCGTCCCGGACGGCGCCGCGGGCCCGGTAGCCGTTCTGCATGCTCATGAGAGTGACCCTCTCGGCGCCGAAGCGCTCGAAGATCTTCCTGTACACGGTGTGCCGCTCGGCGCTCTCCACGTCGAGATCGATGTCCGGCAGGGTCGAGCGATCGCGCGAGAGGAACCGCTCGAACACCAAGTCATGCCGCAGAGGGTCCACGTGGCTGATCCCGAGGGAGTAGTTGACCAGGCTCGAGGCGCCCGAGCCCCGTGCCGCCGAGCGGACGCCCATGCCGCGGATCATCTCCGCGACCTCGGCCACCGTGAGGAAGTAGGCGGCGAAACCGAGATTGCCGATGATCTGCAGCTCATGATCCAGTCGCCGCAGGACCCGTTCCTCCTCGTCGCCCTTGAGCCCCGGGAAACGCTGCGAGATCCCTGCGCGGGCGCGTTCCGACAGCTCCTGGAACGGCTCCCCCGAGATGCCGATGACTGCGGCCTCCGGGACAACGGGCCGCTTCCAGCCCAAGTCCCCCACCGGATCGAGTCGGCACCGGTCCGCAATCCGCTCGGTATTGCCCAGCAGGTTCGCCAGGTCCTGCCCGCCGAGCCCCGCTGCCCTGATGATTTCCCGGCCCAGCGTGTGCATGAGCGCAGTCGGCTTGAGCCACGCCTGCCCCGTCGGATGGAGTCCTTCGGCTCCTGGCGCACCCTCCCCGTCGTGCAGGCGGTCCAGCGGGGTCAGCGTCCGGGCAGCGTCCAGCACGTCCGCGGTCGCGGCGCCGTCGGCATCGAGGTAGCGGACGGCGTTGGTGAGGACCGCGGGGACGCCGTGCTCGCTCGCGAGGCGCAGCATCCGCACCGCGTGGCTGGTGCTCAGCGGCTCGCCCGGTGCGCTCAGATGGGTCACGAGTTCGACGGCGAGCACGCCCGCCGGCATCGCCTCGAGCCACTCCCGGAAGAGCGTGCGCGGACGCAGGAACCGTCGACCGGACATTGCCCGCCCCACGTCCGAGTCGGGGCCGATCAGGACCGTCAGGACGGGCCGCCCCGTGTCCGGATCGAGGCATCGGGCGGCGAGCTCCGAACGCAGGACGCCGACCGGGACGGGGCTGTTCGCCTTGCCCGTGGTGGCAGCGTGCGCGTCCGAGACGAGGCGGCACAGCGCCTTCCACCCCGCGCCGCCGTTGCGTCCCTGCGCGAGGACGACGACACGTCCCGCCACGCCGGCCGACCCGCGCCGGTTCCTGCGCGCACCTGGGCGACTGCCGCCGTCGTGCTCGCCGCCTTCATCGTCGGGTTGCGCCAGCACCGCGAGGTCGACGCCCACGATGGGATCGATCGCCGCCCGCTCGCATGCCGCGACGTGCTTGACGCTCCCGTACAGGCCGTCGCGGTCCGCGCAGGCGAGCGCAGAGGCCCCGTCGGCGACGGCTGCCTCAACGAGATCCTCGGGCCACGAGACGCCGTAATGAGCGCTGAAGGCGCTCGAGACGTGCAGGTGGGTAAAAGCTTCCGCCACGTTCGAAAACGCTCCTGAATCGAATATATCTTCGAAGTTCAGTGTAGCGAGGCCACGGGCAATAATGGGCTCCATGTGTGGCAGGTATGTCATGGCGCGCGCCGTCGGTGACCTCGTGGCCGAGTTCGACGTCGACGAATCCCTCGTCGAAGCTATCGAACCGTCCTACAACGTAGCCCCGACCGATCCAGTGCCGATCGTTCTGGACCGGCGCGACAAGGAGACCAAGGAGCTCTCCCGCAAGCTCGTGACCGCCCGATGGGGCCTCGTCCCGGCCTGGTCGAAGGACACGAAAGGTGCCGCCCGGCTCATCAACGCCCGGCGCGAGACGGTGACCGAGAAGCCCTCCTTCCGGAAGGCTGCCACCCAGCGGCGCGCCCTCGTCCCGGCGGACGGCTACTTTGAATGGCAGAAGGAAGAGGTGGACGGCAAGGTCACGAAGATCCCCACGTATCTCCACGCTCCCGGCGAGGGCGTCCTGGCGTTCGCGGCACTGTTCGAGAACTGGCCGGATCCCACCCTTCCCCAAGGGCACCCCGATCGGTGGCTCAGGACGTGCACCATCATCACGGGCCCGGCGTCAGACGCCTTGGGGTACATCCACGATCGCACCCCTGTCATCGTGCCGAAGGATCTGTGGGCGGACTGGCTCAACCCCGAGATCACGTCCGAATCCGATGTCCGCAGCCTCATCGACACCATGCCCGAGCCTCACCTGATGCCACGGGTGGTGAGCAGCCTCGTGAACAGCGTGCAGAACAACGGGCCCGAACTCATCGAGCCCGTCTGATCTCCCTTCCCCGAGCGCCGGATGCCTGACAATCGAGCACGGATATTGGGCGTTGCAGTTGACCTACCTTCACTGGGCATTCCATCGCACGGGGTGTCCGCACCTTCGGCTGACGCGAGTCCTCGGACATGGCCTGATAGTGCCGTAGGGCACGTTGCCCGGGAGGCTAACGGACGCCGCGGGTGGGTGCGGTGGTTGGCCTTTGGCGGAATCAGCCTACTGGGTGGCCGTGGGAGCAGTGGTCCTGACCTGGGGGGATCTCGTGTCCTTGGATGCAGGTCCGCTCGGGCGGGAGGGGCTGCTCGTGGGAGGTGAAGAAGATCCCGCTAGACCCGCCGGCCACGCCTGCTTCCTCTCGCTTGAGCCACTCGCCCAGGTGCAGCCCGTGGCGCCTTGGGCGCTCCCCGGATGCATGCTCCGTGTGCTCGGATGGGTTCTTGGCCATTGACATCGCGACCTTTCTTTAGGGGCTCGGGGCCAGGGGCGCTCATGGGGAACCGCAGAGGGAGTTGAGGGCCTCTCCGAGCGCGGAAAACATCTGCTCGATGATCGTGGCGCGCTGCCGGTCCCCGCTGGGATCCTCGGCTGTGCCCGGCAGGGGCTGCGGCATAACGGTCATGGTCGCCGTGTACCTCCCGTCGCTGCTGGAGACCGCGGCGGTGATTGCGTCCCCCTGATTGCCCACGGTGTGGAACGATCCGCTGGCCGTGCAGCCCGGTGGGCCCTTCGCGATCCCGAGGGCGTAAGGTGCGGGGCCCACTCCCTTCTCCATCTGCGCAAGCGAAGAAGGCGAAGTGAGCCTGCCCCCGAACAGGGCGGCGAGGAAGGTGTTCACATCGGCCGTCGTCGAGGTCAGCCCCTCGCTGGAGGAGCCGACGGAGTGGATGTTGTCCGTGGTGTCGATCCTCTGCCCGTGCAGGGTCATGTATCCGTGGAGGATGTCCTTCTGGGTCAGGTCGAGCTGGGCCATGGACGTGTGAGCCAGCCCGAGCGGGGCGATAACCTCCTCGTTGAGCACGTCGGGGAAGGGCTTCTTCCGGAGCGCCTGGACAAGCAGGCCGAGGGCTATGTAGTTGGTCTCGGACCACTGGTACGCGCCGACGCTGCTGGCGGGCCACGGCTGGCCGCCCGCGTCCCTGAGGGCCTGTTCGAGGGGCAGGGGCTGGGACAGTGCGGGACGGAAGTCCACCCCGCCGATCGACGCCGGGACGTAGCTGGGGATGCCGGAGGTCTGGGAAAGCAGCTCCCGGACGGTGATGGGGCCGGGCGGGTGCAGTTCGGACTCGAAGCCGGGGACGACGTTGTTCACCGGGTCGTCGAGGCCGATGAGGCGGTCGTCGACGAGCTTGAGGACCGTGACCGCGGTGAGGGTCTCGGTGATGGTGCCCACCGAGACTCGGTCTCCGGCCTGCGCCGGGTCATGCGTGTCGAGGGTCCGCACCCCGTAGGCATGCGACCATGTCCCGCCGGGCCACTTCACCTCCACCACGGCGGAGACCGCGCCGCTGTCGATGAACAACCGCGCCTGTTCGTCGAGGGGACCGACAGCCGATGGGCTGGTGGCGGTGGAGGACGTGGAGCCGCCGGTGCCCGAATCTTGGCAGGCGGTCAGCAGGAGCGCCAGGAGCAGGAGTCCTGCTGCGCGGGGCCTGGGGGCCATCGTGAACACCGTCCCGTATTCGAAAGAGACGAGAACAGCCGGGCGGAACGCCCTGGAAGGCGCATGCAGTGAGCGCCAATGACCCAGCGCGACCATATTAAGCCCGGAACCGGGGCAGGCGAGAGGCCTCGGTTCCTCTTCTCGACAGGCGCGTCCCGTCCCGTTGAGGGATCCTCTACAGGCGCCAGTCGGGGGTCTGTGGCTCGTCGATAGTTGAGGATGGCCGGATTGGGGCCGGAGTTGGAGGACTAGTGTCCGCGAGATGCTCGCTGCGGGCCGGGTTCTGGTACGAACTCGCCGCTGCGGACCGTCCTCTCGTTCGCCCTTGGTCCGGCGGGCTGGCTGCCCAAGACCGTGCGGGTGAGTGTTTCGGATTCGGCCATGAGCCGGGCTGTCGCATCGTCCAAATGACGGTCTCGTGGCTCTGCGTCCTCTTCTGCGGCGCCCAGCACAGCCCGTCGGATGAGTTCCTTGGCCAGCGACGCTGTCGTGCCCCCGGTGAGTGCGGCCGCCCGGTCCAGCGCGGCGTCCGAGAAGCCCAGGCCGCGCCCGTACAAGGCCAGCAGGGCGCGGCGCTCGGTGAGTCCGGGGAGCGGGAGTTCGACCGCGAGGTCCACGCGGCCCGGGCGCTGCGCGAGTGCCCGTTCGAGCATGTCGACCCGGTTTGTCGTGAGGACGAACGCGATGTCGGCGTCTCCGTCCAGCCCGTCGAGGGCGTCGAGGATCTCGAACAGTAGGGGCTGCGGTCCTGCCCCGAGGCTGCGGTCCTCGGCTACGAGGTCGACGTCTTCGAGCACGACGATCGACGGGGTCAGCGCCCGGGCCATCTGCGCTGCCTCGCTCACCCGGGAGAGCGAACGCCCGGCCATCATCAGCACGGTCGTGCCCTCGGAGGCCCCGAGGAGGTGCCGCACCGTATGCGTCTTGCCGGTGCCCGGCGGCCCATAGAGCAGGAGCCCGCGCTTGAGGTGCTGTCCATGTGCCGTGAGGGCGGCGGCCTGCCGGCCTACGGCGAGGGTGTGGTGTCGGATCCGCGAAAGGACCCCGGGCGGGAGGATGATGTCTTCGGCGGGGATCTGGGGGCGTTCGACGAACGTGATGCCTCCGGAAGCGGGTGCGCGGCCGGGTCCGAACCCGGCGGCGGAGAGGACGACCGCCTGGCCCTTGAAGATGCTCTCCCGCTCAAGGCGCTCACGGAGTTCGGAGAAGAGGCGGGAGACGGCGTCCTCGTCGGCGGCGATGACCTCCAGCGAGGGGATGAACCGCTGGTCGTTGGGGGATGCCCCGCGCTGCAGGATCGCGACCGGGACCTCGTAGTACCGGAACAGGCGGAGCCCGAACTGCAGCGTGCGGCGCTGCTGGCTCGGCCCCACCGGGGCGTTCGAATAGTCCGGCTGCGACACGGCCGGGAAGGAGCGGCCGAGGGGACCGGGATCCAGCATGCCCCGCAGGTCTGCGTGCATGCGCATCTGGCCGCCCCCGACGCCGATCACCCGAGCGGACGGATCGCGGCTGGCGATCCCGTCGAGAACCAGGTCCGTGTCGACCAGGCGGAGCAGCTGAATGGGCTCGATGACCACGGCCGCTTCGCCCGGATCCGTCCCGAGGTGCTCGCGCACCATCTCCCGCACAGTACTCCCCGGGCCGCCCCGCGCACCGTCGGCGGAGATCCGCACGAGCTCGCCGAAATCGTCGATGAACCTCCCCAAAGCCTCATCCATGGCCCGAGCCTAGCAACAAGCCCGATGTTCGGACTGCTGCGCGGCCTGGCTTCGCCACCGCGTCGCACTTGGATCTTCAATCGCTCCTGAGAACGACGAGGCGAATACCCGGGACACCTTGCCGTAGTAGAGGTCGCACCGAGGATGGGGTGGAAGGCTTGGGCCGCCTTTGCGCCTCCGGAGCCGTCGAGTCAGCCATCGTGCTCTGGACACTGGAGATTACGTCGTGACGGCTGCGTGCGACGGCACGCCGCAAGCGCTGCTGACCCTGTCCCAGCAAGGGACCGGCAGCGGGTCGGACGAGATCATCCCCCCTGCGGCATCCCGCATACCGCCGAAGTCCACTTCATGGCTGGACCCGTCTCGACCCGCATCACACTCCCAGATGGCAGGACTGCATCGGCCTACGCTGGCGCCGGGGTATGCATCACGAAGAACGTGCCCTGATAGTGGGATGCCACGGGTGGTGAGCAGCCTCGTGAACAGCGTGCAGGACAACGAGCCCGAGCTCATCGAATCCGCCGAGCCTGAGGGGCGGGAGCGCCTCTTCCAGTAGGGTGAACCGCATGTCCACCCCACCCACGCCGTATCTCCTGTTCGAGGGGAACGCCCGCGAAGCGCTGACCTTCTATCGGGACGTGTTCGGCGGTGAGCTCATGCTTTACACCCGTGCCCAATTTGGGCGTGACGACGAGCCTGGCGATGCCGTCGCCCACGGGATCCTGACCGGAGCAGTCGACCTCTTCGGCGCCGACGCGGACAACGGCTCCAGCGGGGTTCGCACGGAGGGCCTCATGCTCTCGCTCCTGGGCGCCTCGGACGAAACCACGCTGCGGAGCTGGTTCGAGCGTCTTGCCGCGGGCGGCCGAGTTGTCGATGAGCTGCAGGAACGGCCCTGGGGCGCTTCGGACGGGCAGGTCATTGACCGTTTTGGGCTCCACTGGCTCATCGGCTTCGAACCGGCAGACCGCAGCTGACCCTGCGGGCCGTCAGGAATACTTGGATGTGGGGACCCGTTGGTTCTGATGAAAATACCCAAGACCGAGGAGTACACCTATGGACGACTTCACCCCTGCCGATGGCACTGTCACGATGTTCTCAACGACTTGGTGCGGCTACTGCAACCGGCTGAAGAAGCAGCTGGACGCGAAGGGCATCGGCTACACCGAGGTCAACATCGAAGAGGTCGAAGGCACGGCGGAGCTCGTCGAGAAGCTCAATGGTGGCAACCGCACCGTCCCGACGGTCATCTTCCCGGACGGCACTGCTGCAACGAATCCTTCTGCGGCGCAGGTGCAGGAGAAGCTCGGGGTCTGACCCGAGACCCTCGTCGGATGTGATTTGCATCACCTCCGGTGGCCCTCCCCTAGGATGGCATGGGCATCATGGCTCAGTCATTCGTCGGGGAGACACCGGAGGTTTTTCATGTCCCAGACCGTCCACGAGGTCAAGGCAGTCGTCGTCCGAGAGAAGGGCGCACCTGCGACCATCGAGACGATCCTTGTTCCCGATCCCGGACCCGGCGAGGCTCTCGTCGACGTCCTCACCTGCGGGGTCTGCCACACGGATCTCCATTACAAGCTCGGCGGCATCGGCAACGATTACCCGTACCTGCTGGGCCACGAATCCACCGCCGTCGTGAGCGCGGTCGGCCCCGACGTCACCGACGTCAAGCCGGGTGACCGCGTCATCCTCAACTGGCGGGCCGTCTGCGGCCAGTGCCGCGCGTGCAAGAAGGGGCAGCCGCAGTACTGCTTCGCCACGCACAACGCGACGCAGAAGATGACGCTCCAGGACGGCACGCCACTGTCCCCCGCCCTCGGCATCGGTTCCTTCGCTGAGAAGACCCTGGTTGCCGCTGGCCAGTGCACCAAGATCGACGACGACGTCGACCCGGCCGCCGTCGGCCTCCTCGGCTGCGGGATCATGGCCGGTATCGGCGCCGCTATCAACACCGGTGCCGTCCAGCGCGGCGAGTCAGTGGCCGTCATCGGCTGCGGCGGCGTGGGGATCGCGGCCATCGCGGGCGCCAAGCTCGCCGGCGCGACGACGATCATCGCCGTCGACCTCGACCCCGCCAAGGTCGAACTCGCCAAGAGCCTCGGGGCGACTCACGGGGTCGTCTCCCGCGAGCAGGACCCGATCGAGGCCATCCGCGACCTCACGAACGGCTTCGGCGCGGACGTGGTGATCGACGCCGTCGGACGCCCGGAGACGTACAAGCAGGCGTTCTACGCGCGCGACCTCGCGGGCCGTGTGGTCCTCGTCGGCGTGCCGACGCCCGAGATGACGCTCGAGCTGCCGCTCCTCGTCGTCTTCGGGCGCGGTGGGTCCCTCAAGTCCTCGTGGTACGGCGACTGCCTGCCCAGCCGCGACTTCCCCATGCTCGTGGACCAGTACAAGCTCGGCCGCCTCCCGCTCGACGCGTTCGTCACCGAGCGGATCGGCCTCGGCGACGTCGAGGTTGCGTTCGAGAAGATGCACCGCGGCGAGGTCCTGCGCTCGGTGGTGGAGCTCTGATGGCGGCGCAGATCGAGCGGCTCGTCACGTCGGGGACGTTCTCCCTCGACGGGGGCACCTGGGACGTCGACAACAACGTGTGGATCGTTGGCGATGACTCCGAGGTCATCGTGATCGACCCCGCACATGATGCTGTGCAGGTCGCCGACGCCGTGGCCGGCCGGACCGTGACCGCCGTCCTGCTCACGCACGGGCACGACGACCACATTCGCCACGCCCGCGAATTCGCCGATAAGGTCGGTGCCCCTGTGCACCTGCACCCGGCCGACCAGATGCTCTGGGAGGCCGTCTACCCGGGCACTCGGCCCGACGCCGAGATCGCCGACGGCCAACGGTTCGCAGTGGGGGGCACCGAGCTCGTGGCACTGCACACGCCGGGCCACTCCCCTGGTTCCGTCAGCTTCCACGTGCCGGAGCTGGAGACGGTCTTCACCGGGGACACCCTGTTCCAGGGTGGTCCCGGGGCGACGGGTCGCTCGTACAGCGACTTCCCGACCATCATCGAGTCGATCCGGGAGCGCCTCCTCACCCTCCCGGCAGCGACCGTGGTGAACACGGGTCACGGCGATTCGACGACCATTGGGGCCGAGGCGCCGCACCTGCAGGAGTGGATCGACCGGGGCCACTGACCACCCCCGCTCCCTCCCGCCGCTCCGTCCCGCCGAGGTCGGGTCCCCCACCGCCGAAGTCGGGTCCCCCACCCCCGAAGTCGGGTCCCCCACCGCCGAAGTCGGGTCGTGTGCCCCCGACATCGGGTCCCCCGCAACCGAAATCAGGTCTCCTGAGGGGGCGACGACGGGTGACAGCTTTGTCAAGCAAGCCGCCACCCGTCGTCGTCCTTAACCCGCACGGCCCGACCTCGGCGGCACCAGGCCCGACCTCGGCGCCACACGGCCTGACCTCGGCGGTGGGCGGCCCGACCTCGGGAGGCCTACGCGCCCGAGGCCAGAGCGCCCCGCTCCCGGTACATCGCGAGGAGCGCTTGCTCGACCGTGGCGACTGTCAGCTCGGGGACCAGATCGTCGGCGGCCCCGGCGGTCGAGGGCTCGAACGGCAGCTCGAGGGCGCGATACACCTCGGTGAGGACCTTCCTCACAGGAGCGGCGTCGCTGACGACGATCACCGACGAGAACAGCCACGCACCAGCCACGACACGCTGCGCGGTGCCGACGAGCTTGACGGGAGGGGCGTCCCGCGGAACGCCGTGCACGCTGTACTCGCCTGGGCAGTACTCTCCGGGGATCTCGCCGACCCGGGCCTCCACGCCGAGGCCTCGGAGCACCTCCGCGTAGAGCTCGCCGAAGACCTCGAAACGGTGACGGTGCCCCACCATCGCCTCGGCGGCGGGCTCGATGTGGTCCACGATCAGCGTGCCCTCGTGGTACGCGGCAGCGCGACCGCCGGCTTTTCGCACGACCGGTTCGAAGCCGAGGGCGCGGGACGCCTCGCGCGCCGCGTCAAATCCGGGGAGACGAGTGTCCCGCTGGCCGAACGCCATGGTCGGCCCGGGCCGGTACAGGCGCAGAGTGGGGCCACGGAGACCGCGCTTCACCTCGTCGAGCAGTTCAGCGGCACGGGCCAGCTGCCCGGCGCGGTCG
>NZ_JBQCGQ010000041.1:0-7580 GCF_051955515.1 Sinomonas sp. | reverse complement strand
GCCTGCAGGAACTCAGTCTGACCCTGGCCGTCCAACCCCGCAAAACCGACGATCTCGCCTTCTCGAAGTTCGAAGTCGGAGGGGCGGGCCCCTGCCGAGAGCACCAGCTGTGAAGCGCGGAGAACCGCGCTGTCCTGTGCTCGGGCAGCCTTGGTGCGACGATGGCCAGCTGCGGCGAGCCCCTCACCGTCGGAGACCCCGGTCATGAGTTCCATGAGCCGGCTCTCGGTGATCTCGTCTCCGCTGAGGACTCCCACGTCGGCGCCGTCGCGGAGGACCGTGGCGCGATCAGCGAACGTCGTGAGTTCCGCAATGCGGTGTGTGACGATGATGACGCAGACGCCCTTGGAACGGAGCCTCTCCATTTCGCTGTAGAGCCGTGATGCGCCCGGAAGATCCAGTGCGGCGGTTGACTCGTCGAATATTAGGACTCTGGGGGAACGCGCGAGCGCGCGGCCTATCGTCACCCACTGCCGATCCGCCAGGCTCAGCGTTTCGACCGGGGCTGAAGGATCTACGGGATGGTCCATGAGCGGTTCGAGCAGCTCCGCGGCGCGCCTCGCCTGTTCTTTTCGGGACATTCCCCTGCGCCAAATGGCCTGGGCTCCGATGAACACGTTGTCGGCGACGCTCGCCCCCTCTGCGACGAGAACCTCCTGGAAGACAGTGGCCACCCCGGAGCGCAAGGCGGCAGCGGGACTCGTGATGGTCCCCCCGTTGATGCTCAGGGAACCCTTGTCGGGAAGGACGATGCCCGACATCATCTTGGCCAGGGTGCTCTTGCCGCTGCCGTTCTCGCCGACAATGGCATGGATTTCTCCGGGAGCGGCCGAAAACGTCGCATCTCGCAGGGCGCGTGTCTCTCCGAAGGATTTCGCGACCCTGCTGATTTCTACTGCTGCCTTCTGACCCGCCGACGCGGTCTGCTCTGACCGAGAGGGGGAGTTCGTCGTGGCCTCCGCCATTCAAGTTCTCCTAGTGCTCACAGCGTGGAAAGCCCTCACAAAGTTGTGGGAGCGGACAGGCGCTCGCCGGATTCGCGGTCCTGGGCTGCGCTGCCGGGCAGGGTCGCTGCCGGAAAACCGTTCCCGTTCCTGGAGCTCAGCGGAACCGGTCACCCCACACTGGCGATGACGTCAGCGTGATCCAGTTCACCTGCTCAAAGGTTGTCATACGGTATTCCCGTACGTCAAGGTGCGATGCAGAGAGCCACTATTTCCACCAGTGTTGCGGGTCTCCCACGACGGATACCCGCCTTCGGCAGTACTTCCCCCCGACAGCGGGGGCGGGAGGGGTAGGGATGCACACGGGCTACCCAAGGAAAAGGATCTTGTCACCGATTCAATAGGACCGTATGATCGCCATACTGTCTTGGAGAGAACTTTGCTTAGGCGTCTCCTGCGGCCTTTGGAAAGGCAGGCGCCGGCACCTCTGCCGAGCGAACCACGTCCACTAGGGAGAAGAAGATGGTCAAAGAAGACCAACGCGGTCCTTGGCGTCCCAAGGGCTGTAAGACGAGGCGGCCAAGGTTTCGATGGCTGCTTGCGCTCAGCGCCGCTTTGGCTGCCGTGCTTGCGCTCACCGGCTGCGGCGGAAATGACTTTGCCGGGAGTTCCCAGACTGGCGGCACCTCGGGCAGCGCGATATCCAGCCTGCCGGCCCAGGCCCAGAAGGCCTACATCAACTCCGATGCGCTGACCGGCCAGCCTCCGTACCTTGAGGGCTGGAAGCCGAAGGGGCCGCCTCCATGGACGATCGGATACAGCAGCCCCTATGCCGGCAATTCTTGGCAGACCACCGCGATGGACTACTTGATGAAGCAGGTACTTCCGCGGTACCAGAAGGCAGGGTTGATCAAGAACATTGTCGTCGCGCAATCCGGCGGTGACGACACCGTGCAGAATCAGCAGATCCGCCAGCTCGCCGACCAGGGCGTCGATATCATCATCGCCTGCTGCTCAGCCAAGACCGCGCTGAACCAGTCCATCCAGTACGCGTACAACAAGGGCGTTCCCTTCGTGGCTTGGAGCGGCCACGTCGACTCCCCCTACGCAGTCAGCGCCGTGACCAACTATCGGGAAGCCGGGAGCGTCTTCGCCTAGGAGGTGTTAGACAAGATTGGCGGCAAGGGCAACGTCCTCGACGTCCAAGGAGTGCCGGGCGCAACGAACGCGATCGACTTCGAAACTGGAGTCCAAGATGCCCTGAAGCAATATCCGGGCATCAGGCTCGTAGGTTCGGTGACCGGCATGTGGTCTGCCTCCGTCACGAAGACAGAGGTCCAGAAATTCCTCGCCACCCACCCTGAGAAGTTGGACGGGATCGTCGCTCAGCCCGCCTCCGCAACCGGAGTCCTCCAAGCGCTCCAGCAGTCTGGCCGCCCCGTGGTTCCGGTCAACATCGGTGGGGAAACCGGGGCAGCATGCTACTGGGTAAATCATCCGGACTTTGCGACGACGGGCTACAACATCTGGCCGCCGAAGGGCGAAAGTGATCTGGGGGTCGAAACCGCAGTGCGCATCTTGGAGCAGCAGGGGCCGAAGATCCAGTCCATCGTGCTGAGCGTATCGCCCATCACCTATGACGAGGCGAAGAAGGCTCTGGGCACTGATTGCGATCCGAACGCAGACGGCTGGCTTGAACCCACCGGCGGATGGCTGACTGGGAAGCAGCTTGACGCCTTCTTCCAGCACCCGAACGATCCCCTTACCTGGAAGCAACAGTAAGCCCCTGCTCCAATCCGTCGCTCCCAAATTCAGCCAATCGATCTCACTTGCCGTGCTGCATCTTCAAGGATCATGAGGTGGAAAAATGTCCGAGTACGACTTGATTGTGATCGGCAGCGGCTTCGCTGGTGCCTCCGCCGGTCTGAGCTACTGCGAGAAGGCCGCCGAAGAAGGCCGCCAGGGCCGGGTGGCGATCGTGGAGGTGGGTGCCGAGGGCGAACGCTCCGGCGGCTCCCGCTGGACCATGGCCTGGCTGCGTGTGTACGAGGACAACCGCCTCGACGCCGCGTGGAAGGACAAGGTGATGGAGACCTCCAAGGGCCTGGCCGATCTCGACTACTGCCTGGCCCTGGAAAGGGAGGTTCCCGGGACGATGAAGTATCTCGAGGATCACGGCGTAGAGATCTACCAGCACTGGGAGAACGACGTCGCCTTGGAATACGAGACGGACAAGAGCATCAAGTGGCCCGTCGGCGGAGGCCTCCAGATTGTGAACAATCTGCTGGCCCACTTCAAGAAGTACGAGAACGCCGAAATCCTCTACCAGACGGAGGCGGTCAAGCTCAGCGTCTCAGAGGAGGGAAGGGTCGACGGCGTCCTCGTGCGCGGAGCGGACGGCCTGCTGCGCACCCTGAAATCCAAGGCGGTTGTCATCGCCTCCGGAGGCTTCGAGGGCAATCCCGAGATGCTCACCGCCTACATCGGCCAAAATGCCGTTGACATCAAGCCGATCGTCCCCGGCCTCCACCGCAACAAGGGAGCCGGAATCCGCATGGCGATGGAGGTCGGGGCCGACACCGCCGGCCAGTTCGACATGTTCCACTCAGAGGTGGTCGACTCGAGGACCAGCCGACCCGACGCCGTGATCTGGGGCCACAACTACGGGATCTGCGTCAACCAGGAGGGCAAGCGCTTCTTCGATGAAGGTGAGGACTACCTCTTCGCCCACTTCGAGCTCCTGGCCTATGAGGTCTGGAAGAACCAGAGCCAGAAGGCCTATCTCATCACCGACAAGCCTGTCATGGACCGCATGCGGCCAGGCTGGGTGTACGAGACCACTGACCTGGAGCCCGAGGAGGGCGCCACCCTGGCAGAGCTTGCCCTGAAGCTGGGCCTGGACCCGGATACGCTCGAGGCGACGGTGCGAGAGTACAACGCCGCCACTCCGGGCGGCCCCTTCCGGCCCGAGGTCCTCGACGGACTCAGCACAGAGGGCATCACCCCGCCCAAGTCGAACTGGGCGAACCGGATCCAGGAGAGCCCCTTCTACGGCTATCCCTTGGAGGCGAGGATCACCTTCACCTATGGAGGGTTGAAGGTGGACACGGATGCGCGCGTCGTCTCCCGCGGCGGAGTGCCGATTCCGGGGCTCTATGCGGCAGGCGAGATCACCGGTCTCTACTACCACGAGTACCCCCCGGCCACCTCGTCGCTGCGCTCGATGACGTTCGGGCGGGTGGCCGGTGCGAATGTCGTCAAGTACCTGGAGGAAAAGGGAGCCGAAGGAAGCGCCGTCCCCCCGGGCTCGACCATTCCTCCGGCTACCCGGGCTGCGGAATCAGCAGACACCGCCGCTCGGGTCATCCCTCCCTCGGAGGCCTCGTCAAGGGCAGCTGAGGCGGCGGCAGAAGGGCCCTGAAGGTGCTTCCGCACTCCCGCGGTTAGCAGCAGAACGGCGCGTCCCCGGGTCATCCCCTCGGGGACGTGCCCTTTCATATGGAGGAAATAGAGTGAGCAACATGACGATCTTCGAGATGCCCCGCACGGAACGCGTCATCGAAGGGCCCGGGGCTCTTGCAGGTCTTCCTGCCGAACTCGACCGGCGGGGCTTGGGCAGAGCCCTTATCCTGAGCGGAAGGACTCTGGGCGCCAGCGAACCGTTCGGGAGGCTGGTGGAGGACCTGGGCGAGAGAGTCGTGGGCGTCCACACCGAGATCCAGGCCCACAACCCTCTCGAGGGAATCATGGAACTCGTGGCCCTGGCGAGGGACACCGGGGCTGATGTCGTCATCGGAATCGGCGGCGGGTCGGCAATCGATGCCGCCAAGCTCACCTCGTTGGGCGTCAGCGAGAAAGTCGATGATCCCCGCGATTTCCTCCGCTACAGCCTCTCCCATGGACTGCTTCCGCTGGCCCGCGCTCCTCTGCCCACAATCGCAGTCCCGACCACTCTGTCCGCGGCCGAATGGAACGGCGTTGCCGCCTTCGTCGATTCGGCCACAACGCGGAAGGAACTGTGTAGGTACCTCGAGCTCACACCGGCAACGGTCATCCTGGACCCTGCGCTCTCCGCGCTCACTCCTCGGAGGCTCTGGACCACGACCGGAGTTCGCGCAATCGACCACGCTGTCGAGATCGCCTATGCGAAGAATGCCCACCCGTTCACGACGGCCCTCTGCATGGGCGCCCTGAAGATCCTCGCCAGGGACCTGCCCTGGACTGCCAGGGACCCAGAGGACTTGGAAGCTGGACTGCGGTGCCACCAGGCCGCCTGGATGTCCCTCGTCGGAGTGCACAATGTCCCGGTGGGCCTCTCTCACGCGATCGGGCACCAGCTCGGTGCCGCGGGAGTGCCTCACGGGGTCACCTCCTGTGTGACGCTGCCGCACGTTATGCGATTCTTCGAACCGGCCACTCGGGGGCAGCAGGAGGTGATGGCTGGGATCCTGGCGGAAGCACGCGGTGCCCTAGAAGCGCGATCTGCCGCGGACGAGATCGAGCTCCTGTTCGAGCGGCTCGACGTGCCCCGTCGCATCAGGGAATTCAACCTGAGCAGCGAAGCTCTGGAGACGGTCGTGGAGGCCACGATGAGCGAGGCCGAGGCAGTCATTCGTCAAGCGCCGCGTCCGGTCACGGCAGAGGACGTCAGACTCATCCTCGCCCAGGCGCAGTAGTCGTCCTCCAACCGGTCGCAGCCGCCGGCAAGGACGAGGCGGACACGGGCGAGCAGGGCAGTCTCCTCGGCCGGCTGCGGCGCCTCGTCCTCGGAGGCGACTTCCCTCCGGGCACACTGCTCCCTGAGGCCTACCTCGCCCAGGAATTCGACGTCAGCCGCACCCCCGTCCGAGAGGCGCTCAAGCAGCTCCAGCACGAGGGACTGGTGGAGATCCGGCCGAAGGTTGGCACCTTCGTGCGGGAGCCCACGCGCCGGGAGGTCATCGAGCTTTTCGAGCTCAAGGAGTCCCTCGAGGGACTCGCGGCCTCCCTCCTAGCCCGCCGGGGCGATGCCGCGGAGCTCGGAGTGCTGCGCCGCAATCTCGAGGATTCCGAGGAAGCCGTCCGCTCTGAGGACCCCGAGGCCTACGCCCGGCTCGTGCACGAGTTCCACTGGATCATGGTGCGGGGCGCGGACAACCGCAAGCTCGTCGAGCACTACGAGCGGCTCATGAACCAGTTGGCCTACCATCGGCTCGTGATCCGTACCGTCGGGCAGCCCGGCAGAATTCTGGACTCCATCCGGGAGCACCGTGCGGTCCTCGAGATGATCGAGCACAAGGACCCCTTCGGCGCCGAATCCGTCATGAGAAACCACGTCTACGCGTCCGCCCGCGAAGCCCTCCTCGCAGAGCCGGCCTCCGAGCAGGGGTGGAGAGACCAGTACTACGTTCGACCTTCCTAAAACGCTTCGCACGTGCACCTGCCATGCAAGCGGGAGGGCGAGCGTGTAGCCACCGGGGAACTGGCTTTGCCCTAGGCTGTTGACTCTGGCTCGGAAGGTCGTCGCTTTCCACCGGGACCCAGCACTGTCGAGGTCGGATCCGAGGCCTGGTCTCCGGTCGGAGTGCGATACGTCAGAGGTGAAGCGCGCGCGCTTATTTCCCTCTCCTCGAGGCCGAATTCACGCCGTTCGTCTCTGTCCGAGGCAGATTGCATGGTGTGTAGCCGGAGGAGAACGGCTCCTCCGGTTCCAATAGGTCGGCCCTCGATTCTGGGCGCTGCGCGGGGGGTGGCAGCGCCCAGAATCGAGGGGGCCCTAGCCAGAGGTCTCCTGGGACGCTTTGACGCTCCGGCCACCTCTCGGTCCTAGCCGAGCGTCCAGGATTCCTCCGACAGTTCCTTCTAGGGAGGCGGAATCGGAACAGATGCGCTTCAGGCAAGCATCTCCATTGGCTGGGGGTAGTAGCGGAAGCCCTCACCTTCCCTGGCCACATGACCGAGGCCGGGCCACGCATAGTGGTAGGACATCACCTGAATGCGGTCGTGGGCGAGCATCCCGAGCATGCGCTGGCGGGATCGGGCCGAAAGGGCCGGGTCCGCGTCGTACTTGAATTCCATCAGCGGGCGCTCCATCAGCAGGACGTGGTGGTGCGTTAGGTCTCCGAGGAAGCAGAACCGATCGTCCCCCGACTCGATCACGAAGCAATGGTGTCCCATGGTGTGCCCGGGGGTATGCATGGCGTGCACTCCAGGAAGGAACTCCTGCTCGTCAGAGTAGAAGAAGACGCGGTCGCCGTGTGGGGCGAGGTTGCGCTGCGCCATCTGGATCTGCACCTCGAAGCCGGGCCTGATGTTCTCGCCCGTTGTCCAGTCGTGGAAGTCGCGTTCGCTGATCCAGATCTCGGCATTCGGGAACAACAGGTCGCCGTCCGCGTTGGCGATGCCGCCGATATGGTCGATGTGCGCGTGGGAGAGGACGATGGTGTCGACTTCCTCGGGCTTGCGCCCTGCTTCGCTCAGACTGTTGATCAGCCTTCCAGTCGTGGGCCCGAAGACCTTCGAATCTCCCATTCCGGTGTCGAAGAGAATGGTGCGCCCGTTGATCTCGACCAGCGGCACATTCTGCTCGAGGACTACGTCGTCGGTTGGCAGGAAGTTCCGGTCGAGCATCTCAACGATGGTGGCAGGGGAGACCCC
>NZ_JBQCGQ010000040.1:0-4854 GCF_051955515.1 Sinomonas sp. | reverse complement strand
GCCCGCCCCCGCGGGGCCGGGGGGGGGCCGGGGGGGGCCCGCGGGGCCCGGGGGGGGGGGGGGGCGGGCGCATGCCCTCATGTCGACGCCCCCGCACAAACAACCGGCGGGCCGGGTGCCCGCGGCCGCCCTTCAGTGGTGATCCGCAGGGATCAGAGAGGGCGGACCTTTGCCGCCTGGAGGCCCTTGGGGCCCTGCTGCGACTCGAACTCGACCTTCTGGCCCTCGTGAAGCTCACGGAAGCCCTTCGCCTCGATGGCGGAGAAGTGGACGAAGATGTCGTCGCTGTTGTCATCGGGGGCGATGAAGCCGAAGCCCTTTTCGCCGTTGAACCACTTGACCGTTCCGGTTGCCATGTTGCCCTCCTCGGACGTGCGTCCCCGCCTCTCGGGAACGCAGTGCAGCGGTGTCGTAACCGCCTATCAGAGTCAACTAGGGCTTCCGGCGGAGGCCATCATTGCAAAGACAAAACGAAACACTCGAACTACAACATCTAGACTAGTGGTCCGAGGGCGGTTCTGCCCAGTCCGCAGCCTTGTGCGCCGTCAGTCGTAGCCGAGGTCGATGTCCGGGTTCGGCTCCTCGTCCTCCAGGTCCTGCGAGTCATCGGCAGACGCTTCGCGCTCTCGTCCGTCGTCGGCCTCGGCGGGGTCTTGGATGCGGCTTCCGTCAATCCCCTGCGTCATGACGTGCTCCTCTCTTCCACGCAGAGTCAGGATCAGCCGGCGTCGAAGCGCTCGTCGTCCTGCTCGTCGTCGTCACGGTCATTGCCCGATCCATCGGGGAGTGCGGAGACGTCCACCGTCTTCCGCGCCGGCGCGCTGAGGGTCTCGTCCTCAGCGGGTGCGGGCTCGCTCGACTCGCTCATAGCTCCTCCTGCCGTCGTCTGGCGAGGGGGACAACCCCTCACCACAACGGTATTCCTGGGCGGTTCCGACGGCACTAGCCCAGACCACGCGCTTTTTCATCCCGCCCAGCGGTACTCCTTTTCGGGGCGCCCAGGGGTGCCGTAGCGGGCGGATCGGGTGAGGACTCCGGCGTCGGCAAGGTGCTCGAGGTAGCGGCGGGCCGTCACGCGCGAGACGCCGACGGCCTCGGTGACTTCAGTCGCGGACACAGCTGCGCCCTTGTCCCGGACGAACGCGCGGATGGCTTCCAGGGTGTCCAGCGAGAGGCCCTTGGGAAGCGGAGTTCCCACGGGCGTCCTGAGCGCTGCGAGCGCCTCGTCGACCGCGTCCTGCGAGGCCGTTCCGCCTGTTCCTGCGAGGGATTCCCTGAATTGGCGGTAGTGCTCGAGCCGCTCCGCGAAGGCCGCGAAGGTGAACGGTTTGATGAGGTACTGCACCACCCCAGCGGAAATCGCCCTGCGGACCACGGGAAGCTCCCGCACCGCCGTGATCGCAAGGATGTCCGGGTGGTGGCCCGCTGCCCCCAGGCGGCGCGCGACGTCGAGACCGTGCAGATCGGGAAGATTCATGTCCAGCAGCACGAGATCAACCGGTGTGCCGGCCGCAGCGAGCTGATTGACGAGCCGGAGGGCCGTGGCCCCGTCGTGCGCCGTGCCGGCGTGGGCGAATCCCTCGAGCCGGCCGAGGTAGGCGGCGTGGGCGTCGGCCGCGATCGGCTCGTCCTCGACCACCAGCACGCGCAGAACGCTCACACCCTGCCCCCCGAGTTCTCTCGCGTGTTCCGCGACGGAATCGCCACCGTGAACACGGCGCCACGGGTGCCGGACACGGTGAGCGTGCCGCCGAGCGCCTCCACCGACCGGCGGACCAGGGCCAGTCCGAGGCCTCGACCGGTGGCGCTCTGGGGCTTGGTCGAGTATCCGAAGTGCAGGATGCGGTCGCGTTCGGCCACGGGAACGCCCGGGCCCGAATCGGATACCTCGATCAGCACGTTCTCGCCTTCCTCCTGGATCTCCAGTGATGCCCAGCGGGGCGGGGGAGCCGCAGCCGCCGCATCGATGGCATTGTCGAGCAGGTTCCCGACGATGGTGACCACGTGCTTCGCCTCGAGCCCCGCCGCGGCGAGGTCTCCTGCGGCCTCCGCGTCCAGCCGGACCCCGCGTTCGTGGGCCTGCGCTGCCTTCCCCATGACGAGCGCCGCGAGAACGGGCTCCTCCACAGATACCACGAGCTCGTTCGCGATCGACTGGCTCAGCGCTAGGTCCTCGGTCGCGAACTCCCTGGCCTCCTCGGTCCGGCCCAGTTCGAGGAGCGACACGATCGTGTGGAGTCGGTTCGCGTGCTCGTGCGTCTGGCTCCTGAGCGCGTCCGAGAGCGTCCGCATGGTCTCGAGCTCGGTGCCCATGGCCTCGATCTCGGTCCGGTCGCGCAGCGTTGCCACCGAACCGAGGCGGCGCGTCCGCCGCCCGGCAGGAGTCGATGCCGGCTCCTGGTTGACCACGAGCACCCGATCCCGCGTCAGGTGGATTTCGTCGTGGGCCGTGCGTCCGCTGGCCAGCAGGTCGCGGAGGCTTGTGGGGAGGTCGACGTCGTCGAGGAGTGGCGCGGGAGATGCCGCCTTCTCCGGCGGGAGCCCGAGCAGCTCGGAGGCCTGATCGTTCCGGATGACGAGGCGTCCCCGCGGGTCGACCATCACCACGCCTTCCCGGACTGAATGGAGCACCGACTCGTAGTAGGCGAACAGCTGGCTCAGCTGCTCGAGGCCGTATCCGTGGGTCGCCGCCGCGAGGCGGCGTTCGAGGATCGCCGCTCCGAGCGACCCGAGGAGCAGCACGAGGAGGCCGACGACGACGACCGCGGGCAGGCGCGAGGCGAGGGCGACGTCGAGGGTCGTCACGGTGACGCCGGCGGCGACCATGCCGAGCACCTTGCCGTCGCCGGGATCCTTGATCGGCACGATGGTGCGGACGGAGGGCCCGAGGGTGCCCGTGTACGTCTCGGTGAACGGCTGGCCGGCCAGGGCCTGGGCCGTCGATCCGATGTAGGTTCCGCCGATCTCGGCCGGATTGGGATGAGTCCAGCGGACGGCCTGCGGCGACATGATGGTGATGAAGTCCAGGCCCGCGTCTGCGCTGACCTTCGACGCATACGGCTGGAGCGTCGGCGTGGGGCTGGCCGTCGCTGCCCCGCGTGCGGCCTGGACCACGGCGGGACTGTCGGCGATGGCCTCGGCGACCGAGAGCGTACGCTCGCCCGCGGCCTGGCGCAGCTGGTCGCGTGCATCGAGGAAGAATGCCGTGCCGATGAACGCGGTGAACAGCACGACGGCCAGCACCAGGAGGAGGAACAGCCGTCGCGCGAGGCTGAGTTGCCGCATTGAGTTCCCGTTCCTCGTGACCAATATGACCGCAATAGTGGCCTTCCTCACAGGGTATTGGAAGGTGGAAGGGCCGCGGTTCGGAAGCGGCACGAAGTGAGGGAGAGGACCAATGGCAACGGTGCCACACACGTCGGCGGGTCAGCCGGCCAAGAAGAAGGTCGATCGGACGCACTGGCTCTACATCGCCGTGATCGTGGCGGTGGTGCTCGGCGTGGTCGTCGGCCTCGTGTTCCCGGGCAAGGATGGCCTCGCGGCCAACCTCAAGCCGCTCGGCGACGCATTCGTGAACCTCATCAAGATGATGATCGCGCCCGTGATCTTCTGCACGATCGTGCTCGGGATCGGCTCCATTGCGAAGGCCACCACGGTCGGCAAGGTGGGCGGCCTCGCGCTCGTGTACTTCCTGATCATGAGCACGTTCGCCCTCGGCATCGGGCTCGTGGTCGGCAACTTCATCCACCCCGGCGAGGGCCTCAACCTCAAGGACGCCACCTACAAGGCGCCTGAGGCCACCGACACGACGAACTTCCTGCTCGGGATCATTCCGAACACTCTCGTCTCGTCCCTCACCTCCGGCCAGATCCTCCAGACGCTCTTCGTGGCCCTTCTGGTCGGCTTCGCCCTGCAGCGCATGGGCAAGGCCGGCGGCATGATCCTCGAGTTCATCCGCCAGGCGCAGGTGCTCGTCTTCCGCATCCTCGTGATGATCATGTGGGTTGCCCCCATCGGAGCCTTTGGTGCGATTGCCGCCGTCGTCGGCGCGACCGGCTGGAAGGCCGTCCTGAGCCTGCTGACGCTCATGCTCGCGTTCTACATCACCTGCATCCTGTTCATCGTGGTGATCCTGGGCAGCGTGCTGCGCGCCGTAGCCGGCGTGAACATCTTCAAGCTCATGAAGTACCTGGCCCGCGAGTACCTCATCATCGTCTCGACGTCCTCGTCCGAGGCCGCGCTCCCGCGCCTCATCGCGAAGATGGAGCACCTCGGCGTGTCCAAGCCGGTCGTCGGCGTGACAGTGCCGACGGGCTACTCCTTCAACCTCGACGGCACCGCGATCTACCTGACCATGGCCTCGCTGTTCATTGCGACCGCCATGGGTCAGCCCCTCAGCCTCGGCGAGCAGATCGCGCTCCTCGTCTTCATGATCATCGCGTCGAAGGGTGCCGCTGGCGTGAGCGGGGCCGGTCTCGCCACCCTCGCGGGCGGACTGCAGGCCCACGCGCCGCAGCTCGTCGGAGGCGTCTCCTTCATCGTCGGCATCGACCGCTTCATGTCCGAGGCCCGCGCACTGACGAACTTCACCGGCAACGCCGTGGCCACCGTGCTGATGGGCGTGTGGACAAGCGAGATCGACCGCCAGCAAGTGGGCGAGGTCCTCTCCGGACGCCGTCCCTTCGACGAGTCGACGATGCTCTCAGATCACGAGCACGGCGACGCGGCGGACGACGCCGGGACCTCGCCTCGCGCGGTCGACGCGCCGGAGGCGGCGAGCGTCTGACCCCTTTCCCGTTGCGCCCTCCACGGTGGCGGGGGTTTACCCCCCCCAAACAGAACGCGCCCCCCGGG
>NZ_JBQCGQ010000039.1:0-8127 GCF_051955515.1 Sinomonas sp. | reverse complement strand
AGAGCATCGTGCCGCGATACTGCCGCGGCACCCACAGCGGGAAGTAGAGGATTACCACGGGATAGAAGCCGGCCGCGGCAATGCCGAGCAGGAAGCGCATGACGTAGAGGCTCGCCTCGCCGTTCACGAAGCCCGTGGCCGCGGCCACGATGCCCCACGTGATCATGATGCGGGCGATCCATTTCCGGGCGCCGACCCGATACTGCAGCAGATTGCTCGGGACTTCGAAGACCGCATAGCCCACGAAGAGCAGGCCGGCCGCTAGCCCGAATGCGGCCGTGGTGAGGCCCAGCGACTTGTTCATCTGCAGGGCCGCAAGGCTGATATTGGTCTTCTCGAGGGAATTGAAGAAATAGGCGAAAGCGAGAATCGGCACGAGTCGGAGGATGACCTTCCGAATGAGCCGCTTCTTCTCTTCGCTGGTGAGGTCTTGCAGCGCCGATGCCATTCCGGCCGTCGCGTTTTGCATCTCAGTCACGCGGGTCACTCCTTTGTGTGTTCGCCGCCACATCTAAGTGGCTCCGAACTCATGAATACGCCGGTCCGCGACTCGCTGGCAGGTCCCGTCCCGGGGAGCGGGACGGCAGTCAGGCAGTCCGGACGCGCAGGGGACGCTTCGGGGATCCGAGCGCGCTGGTCAGGGCCATCGCGGTGGCCAGGACGGCCGGCGCATATCGCTTGGCGATGGCCAGCTCGGTGGCGCCGGTGACCGAGATGGCGCCCGCAATGGCGCCCCCCGGGCCGGCGAACACGGGGGCACTGACGCAGAAGAGGCCGAGGCGGGATTCCTCGACGTCGTAGGCGACCCGCTCCGCGCGGACGATCTCGAGCTCCCGCCGGAGGGCATCGGGATCAGTGATCGTCCTGGGCGTCTGCTGGCTGAGCTCGCCTGACAGGACGGAATCGACGAACTCGGGGTCGCTGAACGCGAGGATGGCCTTGCCGAGCGCCGTCGCGTGCATCCGGGCCCGGCCGCCGACCCGGGAGTGCGGGACCTTGAGGGTTCGGGTGGTGATCTTCTCGATGTAGAGGATCTCGTTGCCCTCGCGGATGGCGAGGTTGCTCGTGAGCTTGGTGACCTCGTTGAGGTTGTGCGCAAAAGGCAGCGCGAGTTCGCGGAACGTGTTGGAGGAGGGGACGAGCGAACCGAGCTCGAAGAGCCGGACGCCGAGCGCCATCCCGCCGGTGCGCCGTTCGAGCGCTCCCCACTCGATGAGGTCGAGGACCAGCCGATGGGCCGTCGACTTCGGGATGCCCGAGCGCCGTGCCATCTCGCTGATGCTCAGCACCTGGTCAGGGGACGTGTAGAGATCGAGCAGCGCCAGGCCCCTCGAGAGCGATGATGCAGAACCAGCGTCCTGCTCTGCGGGACGGGGCATGCGCGGACTCCTTGCCTGAAGACATGATCGAGCAAGCGTACCGAGGGAGGGCCCGTGAAAACAACGGAAAATCAAACCGCTGCGAATAGCAGCGTGATAAGTCCCGATGAACTGCATGACGTTATCCAATCCGCACTCACCGCTCATGGGGCTTCGCCGGAGAATGCCCATATTCAGGCGGCGAATCTCGTCGAGGGTGAATTGCGCGGCCATGCATCGCACGGCATTCGCCGTCTGAGAGTTCTCATTGAGCGAATGCGGAATGGCCTCATCGACCCGAATGCCGCGCCCGAGCTGACATGGATTGCCCCCGCGGTTCTGCGCATCGATGGAAAGCGGGGATTCGGCCCCGTGGTGGCCCAGCGGGCCATCGACGAGGCTGTTGCGCGGGCCGAGGAGACCGGGATTGCCCTGGCCGCCATCTCGAATTCGAGCCACATCGGGATGCTCGCCCCCTACGTCGAGGCGATCGCCCAGCGCGGGCTGGTGGCCCTGCTCCTCACCACGAGCGAGGCCCTGGTGCACGCCTGGGGAGGGCGCAAGGCCACCGTCGGGACGAACCCGATCGGCCTGGGCGTGCCCTCGCAGGGGGAGCCGCTCGTCCTGGACATGTCGACCGCCTCGGTGTCCATGGGCAAGGTCATCGACTACGCGGCGACGGGGCGGCCGCTTCCGGAGGGCTGGGCGGTCGACTCCTTCGGGCGCCCGACCAGCGACGGACGGGCAGCGGTCGACGGCGGCGCGATCTCGCCTTTCGGGGGCCCGAAGGGCTACGCGCTCGGCATCGCGCTCGAGGCGATGGTCGGCGTGCTCACGGCGACGGCGTTCGGCACTGAGGTGGTGGGGACGCTCGACACTGAGCTGCCTGCCACCAAGGGTGACCTGCTGATCTGCGTGAGCCTCGAACGGCTGGGACTCCTCGGCATGCTCCCGCTTCTGGAACAGTACTTCGACGAAGTGCGGCAGACCGGCGTCGCCGCCCCCGTCGACATCCCCGGCGACCGGGCCCGACGTGCCCGGGACGCCCACCTCGCCAACGGCATCCGCATCGACCGCGAGGTCTGGCTGCGAGCCCTGGCCTACGCGGAAGGAACACTCGCTCATGACTGACACCGCCCACACTGAAGCTGCAGTCTCCCACTCCTTCGGACTGCTCCGCCTCCCCGACTCCATCGCCTTCGGCGACGGAGCGCGCGCGAGCATCCCGACCGCCGTCGCCCGCCTGGGCCAGCGCGCCCTCGTGGTCTGTGACCCGTTCCTGGCCTCGACCGCGTATTTCTCGGAGCTGCTCGAAGGGCTGGAAGCGCTGGGGGTCACCGCCACCGTGGACTCGCACGTCGTGCCGGAGCTGCCGGTCGCAGAGGTCGAGGCCGCCGTCGAGCGGGCCCGCGCGGCGGCGCCGGACGTCGTCGTCGGCTTCGGGGGAGGGAGCGCGCTGGACCTGGCGAAGCTCGTGGCCCTGGGCCTCGCGCACGGGACGCCGATGAACCGGTTCTACGGCGAGAACCTCGTGCCGGGGCCGGTGCTGCCGCTCGTCGCCGTGCCGACGACCTCCGGAACCGGCAGCGAGGTCACCCCGGTGGCGGTGCTCGCCGACCCCGAGCGCGAGCTCAAGGTCGGCATCTCGAGCCCGCACCTGATTCCGCGGGCGGCCGTCGTCGACCCCCGCCTGACCGTCGGCGCGCCGCCCTCGGTCACGGCGAGTTCCGGCGCCGACGCCCTGGTCCACGCGATCGAGGCCTACACCGCCCAGCCGCGGACGCCGGAATGGGGCTCGCAGCTGCCGGTGTTCGTGGGCCGGAACCTGCTGAGTTCGTCGTTGGCGCTCGAGGCGATAGGCCTCATCGGCCGCTCGCTCCGCCGCGCCGTCGAGCACGGCGACGACTTCGAGGCCCGCGCCGAGATGTCCTACGCGAGCCTGCTTGCCGGGATGGCGTTCGGCACCGCCGGGACCCACCTCTCGCACGCCATCCAGTACCCGGTCGGCGCCCTGACACACACTCCCCACGGGGTGGGCACCGGCATGATGCTGCCCTACGTGCTCCGCGCGATCCTCCCGACCGACGCGGCCCGGCTCGCCGAGATCGGGCAGGCGCTCGGCGTCGGCGGAGGCAGCGCCGAGGAGGCGGCCGAGGCCGCCGTCCGCGAGATCACCGACCTCATGCACAGCATCGGGCTCCCGCGCGGTCTCGCCTCGATGGGCGTCGCCGAGTCGGACCTCGAGCACGTCGTGGAGCTCTCCCTCACTGTCCGACGCCTCGTCGCGAACTCCAACCTCGAGCCCACCGAGGAGAACCTGCAGAGGATCGTGCGCGCCGCGTACCGCGGCGAACACCAAGAACTCGCAGCCTCTGCCGCCACCGCACACGAAAGCGAAACCCGAGCATGACCTTCATCTCCGACCTCTTCATCAACGGACGCTGGACCCCGGGCGCCACAGGCAGCCGGTTCCCCGTCATCAACCCCGCCGACGGCAGCCTGCTCGCGTCCTTCGCCGCGGCGGACGAGATCGACTGCGACGCCGCCGTCGAGGCCGCCGCCGCCGCACTGCCCTCATGGTCGACGACGCCGCCCCGGGAACGCGGCGAAATCCTTCGGCGCGCCTTCGAGATCCTCACCGAGGAGAAGGAGGAGCTGGCCGAGACGATCGTCCTCGAGAACGGCAAGTCCTACGCGGATGCCCTCGGCGAGGCGAACTACGCGATCGAGTTCTTCCGCTGGTTCGCCGAGGAGGCCGTCCGCGTCCGCGGGGACTTCCGGCTCTCGCCCAGCGGCGACAAGCACATCGTGGTCACCCACCAGCCCATCGGCGTCTCGCTCCTCGTCACGCCCTGGAACTTCCCTGCGGCCATGGCCACCCGCAAGATCGCCCCGGCCCTCGCCGCGGGCTGCACCGTGATCCTCAAGCCCGCCCGCGAAACCCCGCTCACGGCGACCCGCGTGGTGCACGCGCTCCAGCGCGCCGGGGTCCCGGACGGCGTCGTCAACCTCGTCACCCCGGTGCCCACCGGCCCGGCGATCGCCCGCATGCTCCACCACCCCGACGTCCGCAAGCTCAGCTTCACCGGCTCCACCGAGGTGGGCCGCATCCTCCTGCACGAGGCCGCGGACAACGTGGTGAGCTCATCGATGGAGCTCGGCGGCAACGCCCCCTTCGTCATCCTCCCCGGAGCCAACCTCGACCGCGCTGTCGAGGGCGCCCTCGTGGCGAAGATGCGCAACGGCGGTTCCGCCTGCACGGCCGCCAACCGCTTCTACGTCCACTCGTCCCTCGCCGAGGACTTCGCCGCCCGCATGGCCTCCGAGCTCGAGGGCTGGAGCGTGGGGCCGGGGATCGACCGCGAGAACCAGCTCGGCGCGCTCGTCTCGATCCACGAGCGGGACAAAGTCGCCGAGCTCGTGGACGCGGCTGTCGCGGCCGGGGCCTCGGTGGTCACCGGCGCCAGCGCCTTCGAGGAAGGCGCCTTCTACGCCCCCACCGTGCTCTCCGGTGTGTCACACGAGAGCCCGATCGCGCGCACCGAGATCTTCGGCCCCGTCACCTCGGTGATCGAGTACGACGACGTCGACGACGCCGTCCGCATGGCCAACGACACGATCTACGGCCTCATCGCCTACGTGTACGGCGAGACCGCGCAGGCGTTGGCGGTGGCTCAGCGGCTCGACGCGGGCATGGTCGCCGTGAACCGCGCCGTCCTCAGCGATCCCGCCGCGCCGTTCGGCGGGATGAAGCAGAGCGGCCTCGGCCGCGAGGGCAGCTCAGAGGGAATCCTGGAATTCCTCGAAGAGAAATACATCGGCATCGACCTCTGACAGCAGGAGAAGACCCATGCAGCTCATGCGCATCGGCGCGCCCGGCGCCGAAAAACCGGCCGTGCGGATCAACGAGACCCACTACGTCGACGTCTCCGACGTCGTCCAAGACTTCGACGAGGCATTCTTCGGCGGTGACGGGCTGTCGTCGCTTGCCAGCGTTGTCGAGGACCGGGTCGCCGCAGGGCGGACGACGGCGTTCGGCGGCGAGCGGATCGGTGCACCGATCGCGCGTCCCCACCAGATCCTGTGCATCGGCCTGAACTACAGCGACCACGCCGCCGAGACCGGGAATCCCGTGCCGGAGGAGCCGATCCTCTTCACGAAATCACCCAACACGCTCGTGGGCCCGAACGACGACGTCCGCATCCCCCGCGGCTCGACCAAGACCGACTGGGAAGTCGAACTCGGCGTCGTGATCGGCAGGAGGACCAGCTACCTCGATTCCGTCGAGGACGCCAAGGACGCCATCGCCGGCTTCGTCCTCGTCAACGACGTCAGCGAGCGGACATTCCAGATGGAACGCGGAGGCCAGTGGTCCAAGGGCAAGTCCGCGGAGACGTTCAACCCGTGCGGCCCCTGGCTCGCGACCACCGACGAGATTCCGGACGTGAACAGCCTCCAGATGTGGCTCGAGGTCAACGGCGTGCCCCGGCAGAAGGGCACGACCGCCACGATGATCTTCGACCCGTACTTCATCGTCCACCACCTGAGCCAGTTCATGGTCCTCGAACCCGGCGACCTCATCAACACCGGAACCCCGCCCGGGGTCGGCATGGGCCACAAGCCCCCGATCTGGCTCAAACCCGGCGACGTCGTGGAACTCGGCATCGACCACCTCGGCACCCAGCGGCAGGCAGTCATCGCGCCCCGCTGAGCTCAGGCGATCCGGACGATCCGATCCGCCCGGGACGCGAGCGCCTCGATGAGCACGGCGTTCTCCTCGTCGGAGCCGAGCGCCCAGGCCCGGGCGTCGTCGGGAGCCTTTCCGAAAGCGACGTGCCGGGCCACGAGGCGCTCCCTGCGCAGCTCGGGGTCCGCGTCGAGGAACCAGCACTCGGTGAGAGACGCGCGGACCCGCGGCCACGCGCCCGAATCGGCGAGGAGATAGTTCCCCTCAGTGACCACGAGGGGCACCTCGGCCGGCACGGGAATGCTGCCCGCAATGGCCTCCTCGAGCGCCCGATCGAAGCTCGGCGCGTACACGGTCTCGCCGGGCAGCTGGCCCCGGAGGCGCTCGAGGAGCACAGCGTAGCCCGCGTCGTCGAACGTCTGGATCGCGCCCTTGACGTTGCGGAGCCCGCGGGAGGCGAGGACGGAGTTGGCTAGATGGAAGCCGTCCATCGGCACGAGGACGGCCCGATCAGGGCCGAGCGCCGAGACGATCCGCTCCCCGAGCGTCGACTTGCCGGCGCCGGGCGCGCCGGTGATGCCCAGAATCGCCCGCTCGCCCGGAGCAGCGAGCGCGGCGGCGAGGTCCACCAGCTCGGCGGCGCTCGCCGTCGTCGTACTTCTCACCGTGGTGCCTCTCAGCCTGCCAGCCGCGAAAGCGCCGTCAGCCCCAGCACTACCAGCGCCGCGACCTTCACAAGCTCGAGGCCCACGTACCAGAGGTGCAGGCTGTGCCGGGGCATGCTGTCGCTCACGTTCCCCCTCGTGTAGCGGCGGTCCATGCGTGGGCGGAGGACGGCGACGTCGAGCACGAGGACGACGGCGAGCAGCGCCGTGAGTGCCACCGCGAGCCCTGGCGTGCGGCCACCGAGGACCGCGAGGCACACGATGACGACGACCGCCAGCGCGCACTCGGCAAGATTCAGCGTCCGGAAGACCAGGCGCCCGATCCCCACGCCGAGCTCGATCGTGACGCCCGGCGCCCGAAACTTGAGGGGCGCCTCAAGGAACGAGATCGCGAGCACCATCCCGAGCCACACGAAGACCACCGCGGCGACCACCGCCATTGCCATGCCTGTTCACCTCTGAAGAAATCGGGGGAGCTGCCCTTTTGAGGGTAGTCCGAAAAGCTCCCCTTCTTTGGTCCCGTTCTGCCGGTTGGATCAGCGGCGCCGGGCTTTGAGCACCGCATCCGTCATGATGGCGATCTGCCCCTCGGGGCCCGTCACCTCGCGGCCGTCGGAGGTGCTCGTCTCGACCTCCCATGCGTCGGCGCGGAGGCCAAGCGAGACCGCGAGCTCCTCCGCCGTCGGAAGCTGTGCCTGCTCGGCCTCGTCGTGCCCGTGCCGGGACCACGGCGGGAACGCGACGTGCCCCACGACGAACAGCAGCCCGCCCGGAGCCACCGCCTCGGACGCGCGGCGCAGGATCAGCTCGCGCGGCAGCTCGATGGGGGAGTGGAGGAATTCGGCCGAAATGAGATCGAATTCGCCTTCCGGCGTCCACTCGGTGAGATCCCGGCGCAGCCAGGTGATCCGCTGCGCGACGCCGGCCTCCTCAGCGTGCTGCGCGGCGCGATCGAGGGCGACGGCGGAGATGTCCACCGCCGTGACCGTCCAGCCGCGCGCGGCGAGCCAGAGGGCGTCCGCCCCCTCCCCGCACCCGAGGTCAAGGGCCCGTCCGGGGGCGACCATGCTGATCTCCCGGACGAGCGACGCGTTGGGCTTCCCGCTCCACACCCGGTGGCGCTCGCTGTAGAACTGGTCCCAGAACTCAGAAGGGCGCGGCGTGTCGGCGGTGTCCATGCACCACTCCTATCGGTGGAACGCCCGCAGCGCAAGGGAACCTGCGGCTTCGCCGGGAGCGTCCCGCAAGGGCTTCGCCGACCCTTCCGCGCGACGGTGACCCTACGTAGGCTCGTGGGTCTAAGGAGGTGATCCACGATGAACGCAGTGCAAGGTGATCGGATTGTCATCCGGGGCCGAACCGTCGAATCGACGGATCGGCACGGAGAAATCGTCGAGGTCAAGGGTGCCAATGGAGA
>NZ_JBQCGQ010000038.1:0-29105 GCF_051955515.1 Sinomonas sp. | reverse complement strand
GCCCGCCGGCCCGCCCCGCCCTGGGGGCGTCGCCCGGGGTTTTTTTTGGTCCTTGGTGCTTGGGGTTGCCCCGCCCCCGCGGGGGTCCCCCCCCCCCCCCCCCCCCGGCTCAGAAACTGCGTTGTCAGACCTCGGCGTTGTCGGGGATCTCGCTCGAGACCACGGAGCCGCGGGCGTCGAGGTCGCGAAGCTGGCCCTCGATGTAGGCCTTGAGGCGGGCACGGTAGTCCCGCTCGAAGCCGCGGAGCTGCTCGACCTTGCGCTCGAGCACCGAACGCTGCTGCTCGAGGGCACCGAGCGTCTTGCGAGACTTCTCCTGCGCCTCGTTCACCAGACTGCTGGCCTCGATCTGGGCCTCCGCGATGATCTTGTCGCGCTGCTCGATGCCGTCCTGCACGTGCTTGTCGTGCATTTGCTGCGCCATCGCCAGCAGGCCAGCTGCCGACTCCGCGGTCTGCGTGACCGAGCCCTGGGCGGGCACCGCGGCGGGTGCGGGCTGCGAAGGCTCCGGCTTGACGACCTCGGCTGGCTTCGGCTCCGGCGCGGCGGCCGGCTTCTCAGCGGGGGCGCCAGGGCCCTTGGAGGTGAGCTCGGCGACCTTCTTCCGAAGCTCGTCGTTCTCCTGGTTCAGGCGGCGAAGCTCAATGACGATCTCGTCAAGGAAGTCATCAACCTCGTCCTGGTCGTAGCCCTCTCGGAACTTCGTCGGCTGAAACCGCTTGTTGACGACATCTTCTGGCGTCAGAGCCATCTGCTCACCTCTTTGATCTAGTCAGTCAGGGGCCTATCGCCACCTTGACTACCGTAACTGACGTGCGCCCGGTTGCTCCACTTGCACAGCATTCACACTGGTTTGGGGAGCACCGGGACCTTTTCTAGAACCTACGCGAGATTCCTGACGATTGCCATAGCAATGCTGACGGCGATGGCCAAGACGATAAAGCCCAGATCGAGACTCAGTCCGCCGAGCCGGACCGGACGGAAGAGCCTTCTGGAAAGCCGCATCGGCGGGTCGGTCACCGAATAGATCGCACTCGCTGCGATCAGAGACACTCCGCGCGGTCGCCACGAGCGCGCGAACGACTGGACCCAGTCATAGACGAGCCGCCCCAGGAGCGCAACGAAGAAGAGCTCGAGAAGCAAGTAGACGGCGACCCACAGAATGCTCACGTTGCTCAGCTCTGGTTGAAGAAGGCGGTCTGCCCGTCGCTGACCTTCTTGTCCTCGCCGAGCACCTCAATGCTCGAAGGGGTCAAGAGGAACACCTTGTTGGTGACACGCTCGATGCTGCCGTGCAGTCCGAACACGAGGCCTGCGGAAAAGTCCACGAGTCGCTTCGCGTCGGCCTCGCCCATGTCAGTGACGTTCATGATGACCGGGATGCCGTCGCGGAAGCTCTCGCCGATGATCTTTGCATCGTTGTAGGAACGAGGGTGAACGGTGGTGATCTGGCGCAGGCCGGCGTCATCGCGCACGGCGGCCGCTCGCTTGATGGGCGTCACAGGGGCGCGGTACTCCTCTACCTCAGCGGCTGCAGGCTCACGGGTCACCAGTGCCTGACGGCGTTCTTCGCGCTCGGTGTGCACCGGCTTGTCCTCTTCCGTACGTACGTGTTCCGGGCGGGCGTGCTCGGCTTCGGCCTCGAACTGCTCATCGCTGTCCGCGAGGCCGAGGTAAACCATGGTCTTGCGCATAACTCCGGCCATGCTCGACTCCTGTACTCGGGCCGCGCGGTCCTCGTGCACCGGGTCCCGGCCCTGATGGTCCCGACTCTTCAGAAGCTACAGCACACGTGGCCTCGGACCGAGCACATCGGTACCGATCCGTACGTGTGTCGCACCGGCTGCAACCGCCTGTTCAAGATCTTGGCTCATGCCCGCCGACACCATCGTCGCACGTGGATGGCTATTCCGCAGTTCCTGCGCGCATTCGGCGAGCCGGGCGAAGGCCGCCGCCGGATCCTCGCCGAGCGGCGCCACCGCCATGAGGCCCGCGAGACGCAGACCCGGCGAAGACTCTACGAGCTCGGCGAGCGGGTCGACCTCTCCCGGAAGGGCTCCCCCGCGACCGGTCGTCGCGTGGACAGCGAGATTCACCTGGATGAGGCAGTCGAGCGGGCGGCCGTCCCGCCTGGGGTCGGCCTCGACAGCCTTGGCCAAGGCCGAAACGAGCGACGTGCGATCGACCGAATGGACCGCATCGGCGTACCGGACGACGCTCTTCGCCTTGTTGGTCTGGAGCTGGCCGATGAAATGCCACGAGAGGCTCAGGTCTGCGAGCTCGGCGGCCTTCGCAGAGGCCTCCTGATCGCGATTTTCACCGACGTCCGTCACGCCGAGCTCGGCGAGCAGGCGAACATCGCCGGCGGGGTGGAACTTCGTCACCACGATGAGCTCGGGGCGGTCAGCGCGTCCCGCAGCCTGCGCAGCGGCGGCAATCCGCGTCCTCACCCGCTCGAGATTGGCCGACAACTGGTCGCGGCGCTCGGTCAGGAAGGCGTCAGACTCAGGCATGCGCCCACACCAGACCGACAAGGCGGCCCTCGCCTGGAGCGCGTCGATGGGAGAAGAAGCGCGTGTCCTCGAACGTGCAGGCCGCCGCCTCGGTGTGCACGGAAACCCCCGCTTCCCCCAGCTGACGGGAAGCGCCCGCCGGGAGGTCGAGCGCCGGAGTGCCCCAAGACGTCGTCGCCGCCGTTCCTGGAACGAGCTCCTCGACCTGAGCCCTCAGCTCGGCGGGAACCTCATAGCAACGCCCGCAGATGCTCGGCCCGATCCAGGCTTCGAGTTCCCGTGCGCCGGCCTCGCGAAGCGCAGCAACCGCGGTCGCCACCACGCCGGCGGCGAGCCCCACGCGGCCCGCGTGGACAGCTGCAAGGGCCGGGCGACCGTCATCGAATCGCCCCGCCAGAAGGATGGGGACGCAGTCCGCCACCATCACGGCGACGGGCACGCCGCGGGACAGCAGGGCATCTGCGACCGGAGCAGTGCCTGCGTCTTCGGCCCACACCGCCGTCGAACCATGAACCTGGTCCATGTACTGGACCCTTTCGATGCCCACCGCGTCGGCGAGAGCGGCGCGATGCCGGCGCACGCCGTCGTCGTCCGAGCCCACGTGGTAGGCAAGGTTTCCGGCGGAGACCTGCGTGAACGCGGCAGTGACGCCGGGACCGATGTCCCGGCGCCACCAGAAGAGGTCCGCCGTAAGCCTGCTGTCAGAAGACGGCGTGTGGATGCCGGACGTCACTTCAGGAAGTCGGGCACGTCAAGATCGTCGCGCGAGCCGGTGAGATCGTGTTCGACGACGGCCGGAAGCTCGACGTCGAAGCTCGAGTCGGCCGTCGCCGGGTGCGGCTGGTTCCACTGGCTCAGCCCGCTGTGACCGGCGGCAGGCTGGGCAACCGGACGCGCGGCCGATGCGGGGGGCGCGGCGGGCGCAGGCGGAGCGGCCTGCTTCGCCCGCGTGTCTTCAAGGGACGGCGACGTGGCCTTGACGTCATCGAACCCAGCGGCGATGACCGTCACGCGCGCCTCGTCGCCGAGGGCGTCGTCGATCACGGCGCCGAAGATGATGTTCGCCTCAGGGTGGGCGACCTCCTGGACGAGGCGGGCCGCCTCGTTGATCTCGAACAGGCCGAGGTCGCTGCCGCCCTGGATCGAGAGGAGCACACCGTGCGCCCCGTCGATCGATGCTTCGAGGAGCGGAGACGCGATGGCCAGCTCGGCGGCCTTGACCGCGCGGTCCTCGCCGCGCGCCGAGCCGATGCCCATGAGGGCGGAACCAGCGCCCTGCATCACGGACTTGACGTCGGCGAAGTCGAGGTTGATGAGACCCGGGGTCGTGATGAGGTCCGTGATGCCCTGGACACCGGAGAGCAGGACCTGGTCAGCGGAGCGGAAGGCGTCGAGGACGGAGACGTTGCGATCGCTGATCGAGAGCAGGCGGTCATTCGGGATGACGATGAGCGTGTCGACCTCGTCGCGGAGGGCCTCGATCCCGTTCTCCGCCGAGGTTGCACGGCGCCGGCCCTCGAACGTGAAGGGACGGGTCACGACGCCGATGGTCAGCGCACCGAGGGAGCGGGCGATGCGTGCGACGACGGGCGCACCGCCAGTGCCCGTTCCACCGCCCTCGCCGGCGGTCACGAAGACCATGTCGGCCCCGCGCAGCACTTCTTCGATCTCGTCCGAGTGGTCCTCGGCGGCCTGGCGGCCGACCTCCGGATTCGCACCTGCGCCGAGACCGCGAGTGAGCTCGCGCCCCACGTCGAGCTTGACGTCTGCGTCGCTCATGAGCAGCGCCTGGGCGTCGGTATTGATGGCGATGAACTCCACACCTCGCAGACCGACTTCGATCATGCGGTTGACTGCGTTCACGCCACCGCCGCCAATGCCGACGACCTTGATGACGGCCAAGTAGTTCTGCGGTGCTGCCACGTTGAGTGTCCCTTGTTCGAAAGCCTGCTGGGTCTGCAAGAGGCTTGAAGCCCACAACCTTAACCCTCAGGTGGAAGGTTATAGTTATGTCAACTAGCTCTTGTGAAGACGGTATTTGTCGTGATTCGCGCGTGCAACGACCCCGCTGGCGTGTCGCGCGCATTGCGCTGCCATCGCGCAGACAGAAGCTGTCGCCTCACTGCCTCACCGTGTCACCGGATGCCGCGGGACGCTGACGTCGAAGACATTCACGGGCGCCTGCCCCTTCACCGGGTTCTCGGCGTTCTTCATGAGCGCTTGGAGGACCTTCGCCTTGAGGTCACGGTCCTGCGAGTTGCCCCACACCACGGTCTTCCCGTTCGAGAGCTTCAGCTGGACCGAATCGACCGAGTCCGCGGAGGCCGTGGCCATCTGTCCGAGGACCTCCGCCGGGAGGGCCGAGAGCACACCCGTCACGGCGAGGAACGTCTCATGCGACATGTGCGCGCCTTGGGGATCGATGACCGGGACGGGGAAGGCCGATTGGTCCTTGGCAGTCGTGATTTCCACGCCATCGCCGTCCACCACGGAGAACGCGTCCCCCTGCTTCACGAGCGCCACAGGCACGCGCTCAACCACCGTGACATGGAGGGTGTTGGGAGGAACCGCCTGAGTGCGGACGGACTTCACCTGGACGATCGGCAGCACGAGACGGCTGACGTCGTCCGGCCCGACCTGCGGCAGCGGTCGCCCCACGAGCGGAGCAAGCGCCCCCTGCACCTGGGCGGGCGCGAGCATCTTGGTACCGTCCACAACGATGGTCCGAACGGCGAGCACCGGGGTGAACACGAGAACCGCCAGGAGTCCCGCGACGAGGGCGACGACGGCCCCCGCCACGAGGACGGCTCGCCGACGGACCCGCTTCGCCTGCGGAACCGGGAAGGCCACGATCTCGGCCGCGCTTCCCGGATCACGCGAGTCGCCCCTCCTCGCCGCGACGCTTCTCCTGCTCGGGAAGATCTTCCTCTCGGGCTTCGGCTTCCGACTCGCCGGTGCACGCTCATTCTCGGCTTCGGTCAGCGGATGAAGGACGGTGACCTTCGCCGAGTGCCCCAGGTGGCGGCGTTCTTCCCGATCGCCGAGGACCTCGTCGAGGTCGACGCGGGACGACGGCCGAGACTGAGGCTGAGAGGACTGAGACTCGGAAGACGGAGGCGAAGGGACGCGCGGGACCCTGGGCTTTCGCGGGCTAGGTGACATGGCGTCCCTCCCCGCCCACCTCGCGTCCGCGCAGCGCCTCGAGAATTGCTGGCCCCTGAGCTGTCACGTCCCCAGCCCCGACCGTGATCACGATGTCCCCGGCGGCCGCATCCGAGGCAATCATGCGGACGGCGTCTCCCGGCGATGGCGCGTAGGCACCGGGACGAAGGGCCGCCGTGATGAGCTCGCTTGTCACCCCAGGGATGGGATCCTCCCGAGCGGGATAGATGTCCAGGACGCGCACGCTGTCCGCTGCAGAAAGCGCCGCAGCGAATTCGGCAGAGAACTCGCGGGTGCGCGAGAAGAGGTGCGGCTGGAAGAGCACGTGCACGCGGCCTGACCCCGCGACGCTCCGCGCCGCAGCGAGGGCGGCCCGAACCTCGGTCGGGTGATGTGCGTAGTCGTCATACACACGGACCCCACTCGCCTCGCCCTTGAATTCGAAGCGGCGGGCGGCGCCGCTGAACGTCGCGAGGGCGGCCGCAGCGCGCTCCGGGTCAGCGCCGAGACCCAGGACGACGGCGGCGAACGCGCCCGCTGCGTTGCGGGCGTTGTGCAGCCCCGGCACCGCGAGAGGAAGCCGGAAACGTCGGCCGTCCCAGACGAGGAAGGTTCCATCGGAGCCGGATTCGAGACGCACGTCCGCGTCGTCCGCCGTGCCGTAGACGACGACGCGCGGGCCGGCGCCGCCCGCCGTCGAACGCCTCCGCTCGGCAACTCCCCGAGCGCCGTCGTCATCAGCACACGCGACCAGCAGCCCCTCGTCGGGAAGGAGCCCCGCGAAGTCATCGAAGGCGGCGTGGACCGCGGCCGCCGTCCCGTAATGGTCCAGGTGGTCCGCCTCGACGTTCGTGATCACCTCGACGAGCGGGCGGTAGTTGAGGAATGAGCCATCGGACTCATCGGCTTCGGCAACGAACACGTCCGTGGTCCCGTGGGCGGCGTTGACTCCCAGTGCCGGCACGTTGGCCCCGATCGCGAAGCTCGGGTCCAGCCCGGCACCGCGCAGCATCCAGGTGGCCATCGTCGTCGTCGTCGTCTTGCCATGGGTTCCGGCGACGGCGAGGACTCTGTTCCCGGCCATGGCAGCGGCCAGCCCCTCCGACCGGTGGAGGATCCGCAGGCCACGAGCGCGGGCCTCGCCGACCTCGGGATTGTCGGGCCGGATCGCGGAACCCACGACGAGCGTGTCCGCGTCTCCCACGTGATCGGCGTGGTAGCCGACGGCGATTCGCGCACCGAGCGCGGCCAGGTCCCGCATGACCGGAAGGTCCTTTGCGTCCGAGCCGCTCACCGGCACCCCGCGCGCGACCATGACCCGCGCTACCGCCGACATCCCGACGCCGCCCACTCCCACGAAGTGGACGCTTCCGAGCTCAGCCAGAGCCGTGCCGACCGTCTGTCCCTGACCGCTCACTCCGTCGCCGCCTCCATCACCATCGTCGCCATCGCCTCATCCGCGTCGCGCACACCGTGCGCTCGGGCCTTCTCCCCCATCTCCTCGAGCTTCCGGGGGTCCTTGAGCAGCGGCAGGGCCTCACGTTCGAGCCACCCGGGCGTGAACTCCGCATCCCGCACAAGCTTCGCCGCGCCCGTCTCGACGAGTGCATGCGCGTTGAGGGCCTGTTCTCCGTTGCCGATCGGCAGAGGGACGAAGACGGCCGGGAGCCCCACTGCGGCCACCTCGCACACGGTTCCCGCGCCCGCCCGGCACACGATGAGGTCCGCGGCGGCGTACGCCTGCTCCATCCCGTCGACGTACGCGACCTGATGGTAGCCGGGAGCGGCGAGCGGCGTTCCATCGTCCCGGGTGACTTCCTTGCCGCGCCCGGTGATGTGCAGGGTCTGGATCCCCGCCGAGGCGAGTGCGGGCAAGGACTCCGCGAGGGTGCGGTTGATGCTCAACGCACCCGAGGACCCGCCCGTCACCACGAGGGTGGGGAGCTCTGGATCCAGCCCCAGGAAGCGCCGGGATTCGTCCCGCATCTCCGCCCTGTCCAGAGTGGAGACCTCGCGCCGCATGGGCATCCCGACCACGCGGGCGTGGCGCAGCCTGGTCTCGGGGAACGCTGTCCCCACTCTCGTGGTGAACAGGGCTCCCACCCGGTTTGCGAGCCCCGCGCGTGTGTTGGCCTCGTGGATCACGATCGGCGTTCCCCGACGACGGGCGGCGAGGTACATAGGAGTGCACACATAGCCGCCCACACCGACGACGACGTCCGCCCCCGCTTGGTCGAGGACCCGCTCAGCCTGGCGCACCGCGCCGGCGAGCCGCTTGGGCAGCCGGAGGAGGTCAAGGCTCGCGCGGCGCGGAAGCGGTACGCGGTCGATGGCAGCGAGCTCGAAGCCCGCCTCGGGGACGAGGCGGGTCTCCATGCCCGAAGCGGTGCCGACCGCGAGGATCCGCGACGTGGGGTCGCGCCGGACAATAGCGCGCGCGATCGCAAGCAAGGGACTGATGTGCCCGGCCGTCCCCCCTCCCGCGAGCACCACGGAGGGGCCCGAGCGGGGCTCGGGCGCGCTCGTACGGACGGGGTCCTCGTTGGGCATCGGAGACCTCATGGGCATTGCTAGGTGCTGGCCTTCCGCTTTGTCGCCTTCTGCGCGGCGGCTGGCCTGCGCAGTGTCCACCGGGGGCGCCCCGCCGTGGCGGGCCGCATCTCCTCCCGGGCCAAGGACAAGACTACGCCGACGCCGCAGAGGCAACTGACGAGCGCCGAACCTCCCGAGGAGATGAACGGCAGAGGCACGCCGATGACGGGAAGGAGTCCCGTGACCATCGCCATGTTGAGAGCTGCCTGCCCCAGGAGCCATGCCATGATCGTGCCGGCCAGCACGCGCGGGAAGAGCTCCTTCTGGCGGATCACCACGCGGAAGATCGCCACCGCGAGAACCGCGAACAGGGCCAAGACCAAGAGGGTGCCGAAGAGGCCGAGCTCCTCCCCCAGCACCGAGAAGATGAAGTCGTTCTGCGCCTCGGGAATCCAGTTGTACTTCTGCCGGCTCTGACCGAGGCCCACGCCGAGCCAGCCGCCCGAGGCGAGGCCCTGGAGGCCGTTCTGGACCTGGTAGGTGAAGTCTGCATCCTGGCTGCACTCGGCCGGAGTCTGGCCCACCCACGCGTAGATGCGGCACATGCGGTTGGCGCTCGTGACGGCGAATCCGATCGCGCCGACCGTCATGATGGCACCGCAGACCGCGAAGATCCGTGTTGGCACCCCGCCGAAGAACAGGGCCGCGGCCATGACGAGCAGGATCACGAGCGTCGTGCCGAGGTCGTGCCCCCAGATGACGAGTCCCGCGACACCGAGGCCCATGGGCACCACCGGCACGAGGGCGTGCTTCCAGTTGTGCAGCAGGCTGGCCTTCTTCGTCAGGATCGTGGCCATCCAGAGCGCCAGGAGCAGCTTGGCGAACTCCGACGGCTGCAGGCTGAAGCCCGCGACGTCGATCCAGTTGCGATTGCCGAGGACCCGCTTTCCCACGAGCTGGACCAGCACGAGGAGCACGAGGGTCACCCCGATGCCCGGCCAGGCCAGCCGTTTGAGCCACCGCACGTTGATCCTCGAGATGATGAACATCCCGATGACGCCGATGATGCCGAACACGGTCTGCTTGAGCGCTGCGCTGTAGGGGCTCTCCCCGAGCGCAATGCTCTCGACGCTCGAGGCGGAGAGCACCATCATGATGCCGATGGCAGTCAGGGCAAGGGTCGACCCCAGGATGAGGTAGTAGCCGGCCCCGGAACCGAGGGGCCCGGGGCCTTCGAGGCGCCGCCACAGCGACTGCGCGGTCCCTCCGGGCCGCTCCTGCTGCGCTGTGGCCATCCTCTACTCCTTGCTCTGGGCCCGCCCCTCGACGAGGTTCCGGACCGCCTCGACGAACGCCTCGCCACGCTGGGCGTAGGACGCGAATTGGTCCATCGAAGCCGCTGCCGGAGCCATGAGCACGGTATCCCCGGCTCCCGCGGCCTCCGCCGCGAGCTCGACGGCCCGAGCCATGATCAACGCGCCGTCAGGGCGGTCCTCTCCAGTCTGGCCCGCCTTGACGGGGATCACCGGCACATTCGCTGCGTGTCGCGCGAGCGCGGCCGCAAGCTCGCTGCTGTCCACCCCGATGAGCACCACGGCCTTGAGTCGCTTGGAGTTCCGGGCGACGAGCTCGTCGTAGGTGACGCCCTTGGAGAGGCCGCCCGCGATCCACACGACCGATTCGAACGCAGCGAGCGAGGCACTCGCAGCGTGCGGATTCGTCGCCTTGGAATCGTTGACCCACTCGACGCCATCGAGCGTGGCGACGGGCTGGATCCGGTGATCGCCGGGCAGATAGGCGCGCAGGCCCTCGCGGACCGCAAGAGGTTCGACGCCGTACGCCCTCACCAGCGCGGCCGCCGCGAGGGCGTTGGCCACCATGTGGCGAGGGGCCGTCCGGCCGAGATCCTTGATCGAGGCGAGCTCGGCGGCATGGTCCCGCCGCTCGGCGATGAAGGCTCGATCGACGAGCAGTCCTTCGACGACACCCAGCATGCTGATGGCGGGGGTCGTCGTGGTGAAGCCAATGGCGCGGCATCCCTCGATGACGTCCGCCTCCTCGACCATCCGCTCGGTCTCGATCTGCTCCGCGTTGTAGACGGCAGCCTTCTGCGTGTTGTGGTAGACCTTCGCCTTGTCCGCCAGATAGCTCCCGTACGAGCCGTGCCAGTCCACGTGGTCCTCGGCGACGTTGAGCACGACCGACGCGACCGGCGAGAGCGACTCGGCCCAATGCAGCTGGAAGCTCGAGAGCTCCACGACGAACGCGTCGTACTCCACCGGCTCGCGGATCGCATCCAGGATGGGCTTGCCCACGTTGCCGACCGCGACGGCCTTGAGGCCCGCGGCGCGGAGCATCGACTCGGCCATGCCGACCGTCGTCGTCTTCCCGTTCGTCCCGGTGACCGCGAGCCAGTCCGCCGCCTTCTTGCCGCGCCGAGTACGCACGCGCCACGCTAGCTCCACGTCGCCCCAGACGGGGATGTCCTTTCGCGCGGCGGCTGCCAGGACGGCCTGGTCGGGACGCCAGCCGGGCGAGGTGACCACAAGGTCGGGCAGCTCGCCGTCGATCAGCGGAAGCGACTGGACGGCTTCCGGGCCGAGCCGGACATCGAGCGCACCCACGATGCGCAACGTATCGGCCTGCGCCTGAGTACGCTCGGTGACAGAGCCATCGATGACGACGACGCACGCGCCCAGTTCGATCAGGGTGTCGGCGGCCGCAAAACCAGAGACACCGATCCCGGTCACGAGGACCCGGAGGCCGGCCCAGTCGGCATCCCACGATGTAAGGGAGGCGAGACGCTCCTGGAGCTCCGCCTTGTCCCTGCCTCTGTTCTCCGCGCGACTCATCACAGTCCAGCCACCCATTCCGCATAGAAGACCGCCAGGCCGACCGCGACGAAGAGCCCGGCAAGGATCCAGAATCTCACCACGACCGTGACTTCGGCCCAGCCCTTGAGCTCGAAATGATGTTGGAGCGGAGCCATCTTGAAGAGGCGTCTCCCCTTGGTGAGCTTGAAGAACCCGACCTGCAGGATCACCGACAGCGTGATGAGCACGAAGAGGCCGCCGAGGATGCCGAGGAGGAGTTCCGTCCGCGACAGGATCGCGAAGCCGGCGATCGCCGCGCCGATCGCGAGCGAGCCCGTGTCTCCCATGAAGATCTTGGCGGGCGAGGTGTTCCACCACAGGAAGCCGACAAGCGCGGCGCTCATGATAGCCGCGAGCAGGGCAAGATCGAGGGGGTCCCTCACCTCGTAGCAGACCGAGCCGGGGACCCGGGCGGATCCACACCGCTGATTGCTCTGCCAGATCCCGAGCAGCGTGTACGCCCCGAAGACCATGATCGAGGCGCCCGCGGCGAGGCCGTCGAGGCCATCCGTGAGATTGACGCCATTGCTCGCTGCGGTGACGAGGAAATTCGCCCAGATGACGAACAGGATCGCTCCCAGTACCGTGCCGCCGAAGGCAAGGTTCAGCCACGGGATATCGCGGAGGAACGAGACCATGGTGGACGCGGGGGTGCGCCCATGCGCGTCGGGGAACTGGAGGACCAGGAGCGCGAACGCGATCCCGATGGCCCCTTGGCCGATGAGCTTCGCCCTGGCGCTCAGGCCGAGGCTGCGCTGTTTGGAGATCTTGATGAAGTCGTCCAGGAAGCCCACCACACCCATCCCGACCATGAGGAAGAGCAGGAGGATTGCCGACATCGTGGGCCCTGTGCTCTCGGGGTTCATGATCCACGTGGCGAAGTGGGCCAGGAAATACGAGAGCACGGTGGCGAGGACGAAGACCGCCCCGCCCATGGTGGGGGTCCCGCGCTTGGTGTGGTGGCTCGTGGGACCGTCGTCCCGGATAAACTGCCCGTAGCCCTTGTGCACGAGCAGGCGGATGAAGAGGGGCGTCCCGACGAACGCGAGGACAAGGGCGAGCCCGGCGCCGATCAGCAGTGCGATCACATGAGCTCCGTTCCCGCGGCATCAGTCGGCTGCGCCGCCAATGCTAGCCGATCCCCGAGATGCCGCAGTCCCACCCCGTTCGAGGACTTCACCAGGACGATGTCGCCGGGCGCGAGCTCGGTGCTGAGCAGCTCGAACGCCGCGTCCACGTCCTCTACGAACGTGCACTCGTCCCCCCAGGAACCCTCGTTCACGGCGGAGACGTAGAGCGCGCGCGCCTCGCGGCCCACTACGACGAGACGGTCGATGTTCAGTCGCACCACCAGGGTCCCCACCGCCGTGTGCGCCCGGATGGACTCCTCGCCCAGCTCGAGCATCGCCCCGAGGACGGCCCACGTTCGGCGGCCGCGCCCGAGGCCGGCGAGGGTCTGCAGGGCGGCCCGCATCGATTCGGGATTGGCGTTGTAGGCATCGTTGATCACGGTCACGCCGTCCGGGCGGTCGGTGCGTTCCATGCGCCAGCGGCTGGCCGGCCCTTGGGCGCTCAGCGACGCGGCGATCGCCGCGGCCGGGACACCCGCGGCATGGGCGGCCGCCGCGGCGGCGAGCAGGTTCGAGATGTGGTGCGCCCCGATCAGGCGACTGTGGACGGGCAGGGGTTCACCGCCGTTGATCTGGAGATCGAAGACGGGTCGCCCCTCCTCGTCGGTGTGGACGTCCAACGCCACCACCGTGGTTCCGCGGCGGGCTGCCTCGCTGGCTGCACTGGGGTCTGCTGTGAAGAAGGCCTTGCGCGCGATCGTCCGCGCCTCCATGGCCCGCACCCGCAAGTCGTCGAGGTTGATGACGGCGGTCCCGCCGGCCTTCACCGCCTCGACGAGCTCCCCCTTCGCCTTCGCGATGTTCTCGACGCCCCCGAACTCCCCTGCATGGGCCGTCCCGACGACGAGCACCACCCCGATATCGGGGACGACCATGTCGGCCAGGTATTCGATGTGGCCGATCCCCGTCGCGCCCATCTCGATCACGAAGAAGCGTGTCGACTCGTCGGCTGCGAAGACCGTGAGCGGCACACCCACCTCGCCGTTGTACGAACCCTGCGGAGCGATGACGGCGGTCGGCGCCGCCGACCCCTCCTCAGTGGAGCGGAAGATGCCCGCGAGGAGGTCCTTCGTCGTGGTCTTGCCTGCCGAACCCGTGATCCCGACGACGGTCGTCGCTTCACCCCTCGATGCCCGGGCCGCTCGGATGCGGCTCACGGCCTCCTTCGCGAGCGCGCCCATGGCGAGCACCGCGTCGGGGACGATGACGGACGGAAAGGGGCGCCCGTCGTCGTCCGCCACCTCGCGCTCGCACAGCGCGAGGACGGCACCGGCCGCAAAGGCCGCGGCGATGAAGCTGTGGCCGTCCGCCCGCTCGCCGGGCTTGGCCACGTAGAGCGAGCCGCTGCGCGCCTCGCGTGAATCGGTGGTCACATGGGTGGGAACAGTCTGCGGATCGCCCACGAGGCGTCCGCCGGTAATGCGGGCGATCTCGGCCGCGCTGAACTCAATCATCGGTTGTGGACTCTATCTGCTCGGTCGCGGCGCTGAGGAATCCGCGGGCCGCGAGGGCTGCGCGCAGCTCTACACGGTCGTCGAGGGCGTGGTTGACGCCGTGGACCTCTTGGAAGACCTCGTGGCCCCGCCCTGCGACTAGGACCACGTCGTCCGGTCGGGCGAGTTCGACGGCGCGGCGGATCGCGGCCGCGCGGGGGGCGACCTCCTCGACGCGTCGCCCGAGCCTGCCGGATTCGTTCTCTGTGAGGGCGCCCGCCATCACCTCCGAGCGGATGGCGGCAGCATCCTCGTCGTGCGGATCGTCGTCCGTCACGATCACGACGTCGGCTCCGCGCACCCCGACCGCGCCCATGAGCGGGCGCTTGCCCTGGTCGCGCTGGCCGGTCGCACCGAATACGAGGATGACCCTGCCGCCCGGCGTGGCGGGCCGCACCGCGGCGAGGGCACGCTCGAGTGCGTCCGGATTGTGGGCGAAGTCGACGACGGCGGCGGGCCTTTCGCCGATCAGCTGCATCCTGCCCGGAACCTCGAAGCTGAAGGGGTCCGAGTCGGCCGCCGCCTCCTGGATGCGCGAGAGCGGCTCTCCTGAGGCGTGGACCAGAAGGGCGGCGAGGGCGGCGTTGGCCACGTTGAACGCCCCGGGAAGCCCCGTGCGGAGGCGGAGGACCGAACCTCCTGGGCCAGCAAGCTCGAACTCGGTGCCGAGACCGGATGGTGCACTGGCCGAGAGGCGCCAGTCGGCCTCTTGGCCGGTGAGTGACAGCGTCGCGACCGGGATGGGAGACTCCGCCGCCAGGCGGCGTCCCCATTCATCGTCGACCACGACCACTCCACGGGCCGCCCGCTCCGCTGAGAAGAGCTTCGCCTTCGCCGCGAAGTACTCCTCCATCGTCCCGTGCAGGTCCAGATGGTCCTGGGTCAGATTGGTGAACCCGACCGCGTCGTAGCGCACCGCGTCGATGCGGCGGTACTCGATGGCGTGCGACGAGACCTCCATCGATGCCGCCGTGACCCCGCGCTCCCTCATGAGCGCGAGGAGGGCGTGCACATCGGTGGACTCCGGGGTCGTGAGACGGCTTGGGATCGCCTCTCCCCCTGCGACGATCTCGATGGTGCCGATCAGCCCGGTGCGGTGGCCGAGCGCGGCCAGGAGCGCGTTGGCGAAGTAGGTGGTCGTGGTCTTGCCGTTGGTTCCCGTGACGCCGATGAGCACGAGCGGGGCTTCGTCCTGGGGCTGGCTGCGGAACACGAGCGCGGCGACCGGCCCGACGGCGGCGCGCGCGTTGTGCACCACGAGCACCGGAACTTCGGTGAGCGAGTCGTCGACGGCGATGAGGCGCGCCCCGGCTTCGTCCGTCAGGATCGCGGCAGCGCCGGCATCGACCGCCTGCACGGCGAACGACGCGCCGTGCCGCCCCGTGCCCGGGACGCCGACGTAGAGGTCGCCCGGCTGCACGCTCCGCGAATCGAGAGTCACGCCGGTCACCGAGACCTCATCGAGGCTTTCGTGAGGCAGACCGAGGAAATCTGCGATGGCGGCGAGAGAGACGGGGTCGGTGCGCTGTGGACGGAAGACGGACCCCGCCGACACCTGCGCGTCAGGCGCAGACGGCTGATCCGTGGGACTAGCGTGCTCGCTCACATTCACCTTCGTTGCTTGGACGGAGATACCAACTCTAGCGGCTGGGCACGCTCCGTCCCCGCGGTCAGAGCGCCTCACCGATGGCCGTTCAGTTGCCGGTTCCGCCCGTCTGGTCCGCGTACTGCGGGAACTGCGCCGGGGTGCCGCTCGAGGGCGGGACGTTGTACAGGCGAAGGGTCTGGGCCATCACGGAGTGGAACACGTCAGCGTTGCCGATGCCGAAGATGTCTCCCTTGGGACGCTGGATCACGACGGCCACGATGTACTTCGGATTCTCCATCGGCGCCATGCCGATGAGCGACGACGTCACGCCATCGAAACCCGGCACGCCGTCCTCGCGCGGAGCTTCCGAGGTGCCTGTCTTGGCACCGATGCGGTAGCCATCGATCGCCGCCGGCTTGACCTCGCCCTTGGTCACATCGCTCTCGAGCATGTCCTTGACCTGCTGGGCGGTCTCCTTGCTGATGATCTGGGACGTCGGCTGTGCGGGGCTCTGGTGTTCGACGCCATCCGCACCGACATAGCCATCGATGAGCCTTGGCTGGATCATCACGCCATTGTTCGCGACGGCCTGGTAGGCGCGAACAGTCTGGAGAGTCGACTGGGTGAGGCCCTGGCCGAAGAGCACAGTGTTCTTCTGCCGGTCATCCCACTTGTCGGGAGTGGCCAAGGTACCTGTGGCCTCGCCCGGGAGGCCGATGTCCGGAGCCTGCCCGATCCCGAATTTCGTCAGCCAGTCATAGCGGTCCTGCACGGACAGGGCCTGACCCGCCATGACGGTTCCGGTGTTCATCGAGTAGCCGAGAATGCCGGCAAGGGTCCGCTTCTCGGTGCCGTGCGTGAAGGCATCGGCAAACGTCTGACCGTCGATGGTCACGGTCGGCGGGATGGTGTACTCGCTCAGCGGGTTGGCTTTGCCCTCCTGGATGAGCGCAGACATGGTGAGCGTCTTCTCCACCGAGCCCGGTTCATAGGCGGCCGTCACGGAACGGACTCCGCGGTCCTTCGGCGCCGACTTCCCAGGATCATTGGGGTCCATCGCATTGGAATCCGCCATGGCGAGAATGTTGCCGTTGGAGGCATCCATGACAATGGCGATGCCCCACTCCGCGCTGTACTTGTCCGTCTGGGCCTGGACGGCCTGCTGCGTGAAGTACTGGAGGTCTGAGTTGATGGTCAGCTTGACCGTCTGTCCGTTCTGGGCCGGGGTGAGCTCATCCGTGGCGACGGGGATCCTCAGGCCGTCAGCACCGATCTCGTAGATCCGTTTGCCGTCCTTGCCCGAAAGCTGGCCGTTCTGCGTCTGCTCGATGCCCGCCAGACCGGTCCCGTCGCTGCCGACAAACCCCACCAGATTCCCCGCGACCGCCCCCTGCGGGTACACCCGCTGCGACGTGCCCTCTGAGTAGAGGCCTGGGAAGGCGAGGTCGGAGACGCGTGCCTCGACGTCGGGAGCGACGTTGCGCGCCACGTAGTTGAACGGCTTGTCCCCCGTCACCGCCGTGGTGACGGCATCCACCGACATGCCCAGTGCGGCCGCCAGCTCAGACAGCGCCTGGCTCCGAGTCACGGTCACGATGGTGGTCTCATCGCCGTCCTTCTGACGCCGCTGGTAGTCCTTGAAGCCCGTGGCCAGCCTCTGGTCCACCGTGATGTTGTAGCGGATAACGCTCTGCGCGAGGACCTTGCCGGAGGCGTCGACGATCTCCCCGCGCTCCGCTGGCAGCACGGTCGTCTGAAGGCGTTTGCTCAGCGCAGCCTGCGCGTAGCCGCCCACATCGAGACCCTGGACGAGGAACAGTCGTCCCCCGATGACCAGCAGGAGGACGAGCATGACGCCCACACCGAGGCGTAGGCGGGCAGTCGCCCGGCTGGACTCGATGCGCTTCGTTGGAGTGGCCACGCTGTGTTCCTCGCTCGCCCCGCGGCTGGTCCGCAGTGTTCGTCTGTCTCCTACTGGCCAGGCACCTTCTGCTTCGGCGCCGGCACCGAGCCGCCGTTCAGCTGAGCCGGTGGCGCTGGCTGTGCGGCTGCCGGCGCTGGCTGTGCGGCTGCCGGCGCTGGCTGTGCGGCTGCCGGCGCTGGCGAAGCGGGCTGTGCGTTGGCCGGCGAAGCCGCCGGAGCCTGGCTGGCCTTGGCGTCCGGTTTGATCGCGTCAGCGGGCGCCGCCGAAGCGGCAGGGTTGGCCGCCACCAGCCCCGGAACTTCAGGCGCGGGGATGACTGCTCCCTTGTCCGTGCTCTTCTGGGCCGGCTTCGGCTGTCCGGTGACCAGAAGCGTCTTCAGGTCGATCTGACCCTTCGACGTTGAGGTGACCATGCCCAATTGTGCCGCGCGGGCGGCGAGATTCTGCGGAGCCTCGTAGTTCTGGACACGAAGTTGGAGCTCCTGATTCTCCTTCTCGAGGCCAAGCTGTTCACTGCGCAGCTGCACGAGCTGGTACTGACCCGTGGAAACGGCGATGTTCAGAACCAAGACGGTGATGAGGGCCGTAGCGAGAACTCCCAGGCAGAAGATCGCGAACGGCGCGCGCCGGCGAACGGGGAGGGTGCGGACCAGCGAGAGAGGTGCACGCTCGCGCGGACTCGCTGGGGCCGGGCTACCGACGACGGCTGACGTGCCGAGGGTAATGTCCGTCCGCTGGGCGGCTGCGCTCATCGTGTGCTCCTGACCTTGATGCGTTCGGCGGCTCGCAGGCGGGCCGAGGCGGCCCTGGGGTTCTCTTCGATCTCTTCGGCCGTTGGGACTTCGGTGCCCCGCGTGACGATCTTGAGTTCCGGCTTGTGCTCTTCCAGCTCCACGGGGAATCCCGGAGGCGCCGACGAGCGGGCGCGTGACTGGAGGGCGGTCTTGACGATCCGGTCCTCCAGCGAGTGGTAGGACATGACGACGATCCGGCCGCCGAGTCGGAGCGTGCCGATCGCGGCGGGCACCGCGCGCTCGAGGACATCTAGCTCTTCGTTGACCTCGATGCGGAGCGCTTGGAACGTGCGCTTCGCCGGGTGCCCCCCCGTCTTGGCCGCGACGGCTGGAACTGCCGCACGGATCACGTCGACAAGCTGCCCCGTCGTCTCGAAGGGCTTCGAGGCCCGCGCATCGACGATGCGCCGGGCGATGCGGCCTGCAAACTTCTCCTCGCCCCACGCCCGGATGATCCTCGTGAGGTCCTCGACCGCGTAGGTGTTCACAACGTCTGCGGCGGTGTGGCCGCGGCTCGTATCCATGCGCATGTCGAGCGGCGCGTCATAGGAGTACGCGAAGCCGCGCTCCCGTTCGTCGAGCTGAAGGGACGACACGCCGAGGTCCATGAGGATCCCGTCTGCGCCCTCGAGGCCGAGTTCGGCCAGGACGGCGGCGATCTCGTCATAGACGGCATGCACGAGACGGGCACGTCCGCCGAAGGGTGCCAGCCTCTCCCCCGCGAGAGCGAGCGCCTGCTCGTCCCGGTCGATGCCCACAAGCGTCACGTCGGAGAAGCGCGCGAGGATGGCCTCGCTGTGGCCGCCCATCCCGAGCGTCGCGTCCACGACGACGGGCGCCCTCCCGGCCACGCGAGCGGCCTCGACGCCCGGGGCGAGCAGGGAGACGCAGCGGTCCTTGAGCACAGGGACGTGCCGCTCAGACGTCGGGCGTTCGTCGTCGTTCTGCGGCATATCCCCTCCTTCGCTGCCGTCGTCATCCTGCTGTGAAGCGCTTTTCGGTCCGGTGTGCCGGGATCCCCCTCCGCACCGTGGGTCCCAGCCTGGCTCCGGGGAAGGTGAGCCAGGACGGGGCCGCGGGCGGCTGGAGATCTCGGCCAGCCGGCCTTCCCGTCAGAAGAGGCCTGGCAAGGCCTCCTCGTCGGTGTCCGAGAAGGAGCCTTCCTTCTCGGTGAGGTAGTCCTCCCACGCCTGGGCGTCCCAGATCTCAGCCCGGGCTCCCACACCGATCACGGCGAGGTCCCGGTCCAGGCCTGCGTACTTCCGCAGGTTCTGGGGGATCGTGACGCGCCCCTGCTTGTCGGGCACCTCGTCAGAGGCTCCAGACAGGAAGACCCGGAGGTAGTCACGCGACTGACGCGAGGAGATAGGGGCTTCTCGCATCTGCTCGTGAATCCGCTCGAACTCTTTCTGGCTGAAGACGTAGAGGCAGCGTTCCTGGCCCCGTGTCAGAACCAGCCCGTCAGCCAGTTCGTCTCGGTACTTCGCCGGGAGGATGAGCCGACCCTTCTCGTCCAGACGTGGCGAATGCGTACCGAGCAACACCGGCACCACCACCCGTCTTGTCCGAGGGGCAGCACGTCCCTATCCGCCCACTTCCCTCTTACTGCCCCCACTTTACTCCACTCTTCCCCACCGTCAACGCGACACGGGGACTTTTTCTTCGTCCTTTACATGTAAAAACCCCGACATCTCGCGAGAGAACCGGGGTGGCGTGAAGTGGAGGGATCAGGAGGCCCGGGGAGAGGCACAGTCCGTGGTGGAGCCTTAAATGCCGTGAGACCCGCCGGCGGCGGGTCTCACGAAGGCTGTAGGGGAGGAAAGTGGGGCTAAGCGGCGGGCCCGCCCTGATCCCTGCGGCGCTCATCCCAGCGCGCCTCGAGGCGGGAGAGGAAACCGCTCTTCGCGCGTCCGCCCTTGGCCGCGCGCAGACGTCCCGATCCCCTGAGCGTTCCGTAGTAGACGCTCGCGCCCATAATGAGGAACCCCACGACGCCCACGAAGATGTTCGAGAACTGGACCCCGCCCAGGAGCAGAACCAGAAGCCCCACGATCACGCCGAGCACGCCCAGCACGATGTGGCGTGTGGAGAACCGGCGTAGGGCGTCGGCCCCCATAGAGTCCGCGAATTTCGGGTCTTCCTCGTGCAGTTGCTTCTCAAGCTGCTCGAGCATCTTCTGTTCGTGCTCGGAGAGAGGCATCGCGACTCCTTCATGCTTGCTGCGCCGGACACCGTCCGCCATCAGCACAACGCATCGGACCGACGTCCAGTTCCGCGAGCATCGGTCGGGGCTTCAACGAGCCGCCCCGCCCGTCCGGCACCACTCCCCCGGCTGCCCGCCGATTCGATGCTTCACCGATATTCAAGGTCTTTTAAGGATAGGCTCTCACCCCGTCAACCAAAAGGGGCCGACGATGCACCGGCGCCCCTCAGGGCGCCGGTGTTTCCGGCGGACGACGGCGGTCCTCGCCGTCGTCGAGCAGGCTCGCCGGGCGCAGTGAGGACCGCCCGAACCGTGCGGTCACCGCATCAAGAGCCTGCTCGGCTGTGCGCCAATTGTCGTCGCGCCGCTCAAGGCTCAGCTGGACACCGCCGCCGCCCCGGATGAGGCGTTCGCCTCGGAGCCCGACGAGGCGAACGCTCTGGGGCCGAGGTCCCAGAGCGGCGAGGAGCCGCGTCGCCTCCTCGAAGAGCACCTGGGCCGAGTCGGTCGGCACCGTGATGGAGCGCGATCTGGACAGGGTGGAGAAGTCTGCATACCTGAGCTTCAGGGCAACGGTGCCAGCCTCCATTCCCGCCGAGCGGAGGCGGGACGCGACCCGGTGGGCGAGGCGCAGCAACTCCCTCCGGAGCACGCCGTCGTCAACGACGTCCTTCGCGAAGGTCTCCTCCGCCCCGATGCTCTTCTCATCCCGGTGCGGCGTGACCCGGCGATCGTCGAGCCCCCAGCTGAGGGCCTTGGCGTGAAGACCCGACGAGCCCAGCGCCCGTTGGAGCGTCGAATCGGGGGTGTGCGCCAGATCCGACACGGTGTGGATCCCGAGACGCGCCAGCACTTCCGCCGTCTTGCCGCCAATTCCCCACAACGCGGTCACGGGAAGCGAATGGAGGTACGGGACAGTCTCCTCGGGCCTGATGACCAGGAGCCCGTCCGGTTTGCTGCGCGCGGATGCGATCTTCGCCACGAACTTCGTAGCCGCGACACCGACGGACGCCGTGAGGCCGAGCCGCGACCGGACCTCGGACTTGATCGACCAGGCGATCCGCTCCGGGGCCCCGAGCCGACGGACCGCACCTGAGACGTCGAGAAAGGCCTCGTCGACGCTGAGAGGCTCGACGAGGTCGGTGTACTCGCCGAACAGGGCCATGAGCTCGCGCGAGACCTCGTAATAGAGCTGATGGCGGGGCTCCACGATGATGGCCCCTGGACACAGCCGTTGAGCCGCCGACATCGGCATGGCGCTTCGCACGCCGTATGCCCTCGCCTCGTAGCTTGCGGAGAGCACCACTGAGCGCTCCGAGGGAAACCCGACGATGACCAGGCGCCCCCGCAGTTCGGGCCGCTCCCGCTGCTCGACTCCGACGAAGAAGGCGTCCATGTCCACGTGGAGGATCCCGCGGAGCCGCTGCTCGTTCAGCGGCTCAGGCGCCTCGCGCCCTTCTCGGCTCTCCACCCATTCATCGTAGGCAGGCGGACCACGTTGCGGATCCATCGCGGGCTAGAGCCCGGCACCGGGCCTCAGCCTTGCGCCAATTACACTTGACCGGGGGCTCGGCCCGGATCAGGGCGCGAGAAGGGAACGACAGACAGAGCGAGACGTTGCGGAGGATGCGAGTGGCAGTGAAGAAGTGGAACCGTCGAGGAAACCTGATCTCTGTGGCCGCCGCCGCCGCTCTTCTCCTTTCCGCCTGCTCCGGTTCCGGCTCTTCCGCCACCTCGAGCCCGGCGGCTGCCGCCTCCAGCAGCCCCAGCGCCACCGGCACGGCCTCGTCCTCGGCCAGCGCCTCGGCGTCGGCTTCGGCCTCCGCTTCGGCCACCGTCAACGCCATGGTGGCGGGCTTCCCAACGAAGCTGATCCCCGTCATGCCAGGCTCGACTCCCCTCTCCACGAGCTATGACGCGACGGCCAACCCGTCAACGGCGTCGCTCGTCGCCTCGACGAACGCTGCGGCCGGGGACATCCTCGCCTTCTATGCCGGGCAATTCTCGGCGCAGGGCTTCACCTCGGTGCCCGCAACCAAGGTCGGTTCAACGGACAGCCAGGACTTCGTACGCTCCGGGGGCAAGGAGACGGTCAACGTTGCCGTCGTCGAGGTCAACGGCCGCACAACCTACACCGTGGGAGCATCTGTGGCCCCTGGGACCATTAAGTAGCCATGCCCGCCGACCCCGCTGGGACCCAGCTCGACGAACAGGACGCCTACCGGAGCGCGCTCGCCGGGGCGCTCGACCGCTTCCTGACGAGCCACGGCGCCGTGATGTCCCGCGTGTCACCCGACGTGGCCCCCCTGATGGAGGCCATCTCGGGCCTCGTCACCGGCGGCAAGCGGCTCCGGGCCCTGCTGTGCTACTGGGGCTGGCGGGGCGCGGGCGGGGAGCCGAAGGGAGCAGCCGTTGTCCAGGCGGGCGTGGCGCTCGAGCTCTTCCAGGCCGCAGCTCTGATCCACGACGACATCATCGACCGCTCGGACATCCGCCGAGGCGGTCCGAGCGTGCACCGGCGCTTCGGCCAGCTCCACCGCGATCAGGAATGGGCGCTCGACGAGGAGCGCTTCGGACAGGCCGCTGCCATCCTCACAGGCGACCTCTGCCTCTCCTTCAGCGAAGAGGCGTTTACCGGCATCGGATCGAGGGCCGCCTTCGGCACCGCGGCCCGGCGCATCTTCAATACGATGCGCGCAGAAGTGATGGCCGGACAGTATCTGGACATCCTCGAAGAGGTTGCCGGGCCGGGGCGGCCCCGGACGGAGGCCGTGCGCGCTGCCGCCAACGTGATCCGCTTCAAGTCCGCCAAGTATTCAACAGAGCACCCACTCGCCATCGGCGGAGCGCTCGCCGGCGCGGACGAGGGGCTGCTCAGGGCGTACTCCGCCTTTTCCCTGCCCCTCGGCGAGGCCTTCCAGTTGCGGGACGACGTCCTCGGCGTCTTCGGCGATCCGCAGACGACGGGCAAGCCCGCGGGAGACGATCTGCGGGAAGGCAAGCGGACGGTGCTGGTCGCGTACGCATTCGAGCGCGCGACGGCGGAGGGCGCCTCGCTGCTCGAAAGGAGCCTTGGGCGTCAGGATCTCGAGGACGACGACGTCGAGCGGCTGCGCGATGTGATCAGCACCAGCGGTGCTCTTGAGGCGACAGAACAGCTCATCGATCGGCTTTCCACGCAGTCGTTCGAGGCCCTCGGGGACCTGAAGGTCCCCGAGGACGTCAAGGCTGCGCTGCGGACGCTCGGCCTAGCCGCCGTGCAGCGGGCCGCCTGACTTTCCGACTACCAGGCCAGGATCTGCGCACGGCGGCGGATCTCCGTCTTTCGGCCTTCACGCAGGGCATCAATGGGGCGGCCGCGAAGAGACTCATCGGGCGTGAACAGCCAGGCAATCAGTTCTTCGTCGGAGAAACCGGCATCGGCCAGCACGGCGATGGTGCCCTTCAGGCTGTCCACGACGTGGTCGCCGTCGATGAAGAGGGCAGGCACCGAGCGAATGCTCCGCTCCCCCACCCTCAGTGCCACCAAGGCTCGCTCATCCAGAAGGCCGTGCACCTTCGTCACTTTGCAGCCCAATCGCTCCGCGACTTCTGGCAGGGGCAGCCAATCCGACACCAGATCTTCAATCTCACTCACGCGTCAAGCGTGCCACGGACGGGCCGATCGCTCCTAGTCCGGCGGCCCTCCCGCCTTGTGCTGGTGGGTGATCCATGAGAGATTCACTTTTGTCACAGAAGTATCTTTGGCTGTCAATTTCATCACCAGTAACATCAGGAACCCTTGTCACAGGGAGGACATTCCAATGTCGGCCACCCGTCAGGCTGTGCCCGGGACCAAGTCGAAGCTCCCCGCCGTTGCCGTCACGACCGCGGCGCTCCCAGCAGTGGTCCTTTCCTCACTCGCCCTCGCCGAACCGGTCTCTGCGGCGATGACTCCCGCCCAGCTGCACCCCTCTGAGGCAGTGGAGGCTTCGGTCCGCAGCGCCGCCGTCCACGCATCGGCCACCCGAGCGGAAGTGGTCCCGGCCTCCTCGATTGCCGCCCTCGTACCAAGTCGCCTCGCTCCCACCGCGACCTCCGCGCCGAACGTCTACACCGTGGCCCTCGGCGACACGGTGATCGGGATCGCCTCCCAGTTCGGGCTCGACTGGCGGCACATCCTCGAGCTCAACGGACTCCAGGCCACCTCCGTCATTCATCCGGGCCAGAAGCTCCGGCTCGTCGGAGATCCGTCCCCGTCCACGCCTGCCGCGGCCCCGGCAACCCCTTCGGCCGGGAGCTACCGGATCAAGCCAGGGGACACGCTGTACGGGATCTCGGCCAAGCTCGGGGTCCCGCTCGGCGACCTCCTGTCAGCCAACGGCCTGAGCCTCACATCCGTGATCTACTCCGGCCGAAGCCTCATGCTTCCCGGCGGCAACGCCGCCCCGGCCGTGGCCCCGGCATCGGCAGCCAAGCCCCAGGCTCTCGTCGATGACAGCTTCCTCGGCTTCACGTATCCCGATGCCGTGGTCGCCTCCGCGAACGAGAACAAGCGCATCCTGAACTCGGCGCCGGTCCCGACTCGGGACCAGATGAAGCAGATCGTGGCGGACACGGCCAAGCGGATGGGCGTTGATCCCGTGCTCGCCCTCTCGCTGGCGTATCAGGAGTCCGGCTTCAGCCAGCGGGCCGTGTCCCCCGCAAACGCCATCGGAGTCATGCAGCTCGTGCCCTCCTCGGCGCAGTGGGCGTCTGATCTCGTGGGGAGGAAGCTCAACCCCCTCGATCCCCGCGACAACGTCACCGCGGGCATCGCCATCCTGCGCGCCCTCCTCGACGCCGGGCCAGACCAGGACGCGGCGATCGCCGGCTACTACCAGGGCCAGACCTCGGTGGCGCAGCGGGGGATGTTCGACGATACGAAGGCTTATGTGAAGGCGGTCACGGCGAATCAGGATCTCTTTCGCTAGCCGGATCTTTTCCGTTAGCCAAACCCCTACACGCTGAGCGCCTGCCCTTCTGATGAGGGGTGGGCGTTCGGCATAGGATCGTAGAGTGAACGGACAGCACACGGACGGCCTTGTCGGCGCCCTGATCGGAGGGCGCTACGAGGTCCAGTCGCTGCTCGGGGCCGGGGGGATGGCCACGGTCTATCTGGCGATGGATACCATCCTCCGGCGCCGCGTGGCGCTCAAGGTGCTGCACCCTCACCTTGGCCGCGACCGCAGCTTTGCCGAGCGCTTCGAACGGGAGGCGATTGCTGCCGCCCAGCTCTCCCACCCCCATGTTGTATCGATGCTGGACCGCGGCGAGGACGAGGGCGTCCTCTACCTGGTGATGGAGTACGTCCCGGGTCGGACGCTTCGGGAGCTCCTCGACGAGACCGGGCCCCTCGCGCCGAAGCAGGCCCTCGCCCTCATCGACGCCGTGGTGGACGGCCTTGCCGCAGCCCACGCGTCGGGGATCATCCACCGTGACGTCAAGCCGGCCAACGTCCTCCTCGCCGACGATGGGCGCGTCAAGGTGGGGGACTTCGGCCTCGCACGCAGCTTGGCCTCAGCGAACGTCACCGACACTCTGTTCGGCACAGCCGAGTACATCTCCCCCGAAATGCTCACGGGGACGGTCGTGGACTCCCGCACGGATCTCTATTCGGCAGGGATCATGCTGTTCGAAATGCTGACCGGGCGGCCCCCGTTCACCGGCGATGATCGCGGCCAGATCGCGTATCGGCGAGTGAGCGAAGACGTGCCTCCACCGTCGGCGCTAGCGCCAGGGCTCGCCCCCGAGCTGGACGAGCTGGTCGGCTGGATGACCCGACGGGACCCCGACGGGCGGCCGCCCAGCGCGCTCGCGCTGCTCAGCGAAATCCGTGACATCCGCCGCTCCCTCAGCGACGCTCAGCTGGACTATCTCCCGCCGGCCGCGCGCGGCCATGAAGCCCCGACGGAACATATCGCGCCCCTGAGCCGTCCAGTCCAAAGCCATCCAGCGACGGGCCATCCAGCGCCGGGCGGAACGGAGATCCTCGCCGCTGGCGGACCAGGGCACACAAGCGTCATGCCGCGCCCCCCTGCCCCGGCTCCGCTCACGCCTCGGGAGCAGCGTCGTCACGACAAGGAGGCCGGTCGCGCGGCGCGCATCGCCGCAGCGCGCCCAACGCATCAGCTGGGGCGAGGCAATCCCCGGCGACGTGGCGTCGTCTGGCTGGTGATCGTCGTCGTGCTCGCCGTGCTGGCCGCCGCCGTCGGCTGGTTCTTCGGCTTCGGGCCCGGCGCTCTCGCAACCGTGCCTCCGGTGAAGAACCTCACGGTCGCTCAGGCTCAGGCGCTCTTCCAGCAGGCAGGCCTCGGCTTCACGACGCATGACGTCTTCGACGACTCAATTTCGTCGGGACTCGTGGTCAGCAGCGTGCCTGATGCGGGCAGTCAGGTGCGCAAATTCGAAGGCGTCCAAGTCATGGTATCGAAGGGCCCCGAGCTCTTCCCGCTCGCCGACCTCACCTCCAAGAGCCTCCAGGACGCGAGGACCGCGCTCAGCGACGCGAAGATGGTCCTCGGCCCGGTCACGGAGGCCTTCAGCGACACGGCAGCCGCAGGAGTCGTGGTCGCCCAGATCCCAGCCGCCGGCACTCCGCTCAAGCACGGCAGCACCGTGAGTCTCACGGTGTCGAAGGGCCCGCAGCCAATCCCCGTCCCCAAGGTCGTGGGACTCAAGCAGGCGGATGCGGTTGCGGCACTCCAGGCCGCCGGATTCCGCCCGTCCATCGACGACGCCACCGTGTTCGACCGGAACGTCCCCGCTGGCTCGGTGTCGGTGCAGTCGCCAGCTGCCGGACAGAGCGCCACGAAGGGTTCCACGATCACGCTGACCCTCTCCAAGGGACCGCGCATGGTCCACGTGCCAAACTTCGTGGGCCAGCAGGCCAGCATAGCCCAGGACGCCCTCCAGAAGCTCGGGTTCACCGTCAAAGTGGAGAACATCCTGGGCGGGTTCTTCGGCACGGTCCGCGCCCAAGATCCCGTGGACCGCGACGTTCCGGAGGGCTCGACCATCACCCTCACGGTGGTCTGACCGGGCGGAGTCGGAGGTCAGCGACGCGTGAGCGCCTCCGAGACGAGGAACGCCATCTCGAGCGACTGCAGGTGGTTGAGGTGCGGATCGCAGACGGACTCGTAGCGGTCCTCGAACGCCGCCTCGTCGATGGGGTCTGAGCCGCCGAGGCACTCGGCAACGTCGTCGCCGGTCATCTCCATGTGCAGCCCGCCGGGAACGGTCCCGAGGGCATGGTGCACCTCGAAGAACCCGCGCACCTCGTCCACGACGTCGTCGAACCGGCGCGTCTTGTAGCCGTTGCGGGAGGTCACGGTGTTGCCGTGCATCGGGTCCGTGACCCACAGGACCTGGGCGCCAGAAGCAGTGACCTTCTCGACCACTGCCGGAAGCTTCTCGCGGATGTTCTTCGCTCCCATGCGGGTGATGAACGTCAGGCGGCCCGGCTCGCGTTCCGGGTCGAGCCGGTCGATGAGCCGCAGCGCGTCATCGCCCGTGACGCTCGGGCCGAGCTTCACACCGATCGGATTGCGGACCCGGGAGAGGAAGTCGACGTGCGCGTGGTCGAGCTCGCGCGTGCGCTCCCCGATCCAGAGGAAGTGCGCCGAGGTGTCGTACGGAAGGCCGGTGCGCGAGTCGATGCGGGTGAGGGCCCGCTCGTAGTCGAGCAGGAGCGCCTCGTGGCTCGCGAAGAACTCGACGCGCTTGAGCGCCTCGAAATCGGCCCCGCACGAATCCATGAACTTCACGGCTCGGTCGATCTCGCGCGCGAGCGACTCGTAGCGCGCGTGCGCAGGGTTCTTGGTGAAGCCCTGATTCCACGCATGGACGAGGCGGAGGTCCGCGAAGCCGCCCTGCGTGAACGCACGGATGAGGTTCAGCGTGGCGGCCGAGGTGTGATACGCCTGCAGCATCCTGCGAGGGTCGTGGGCCCGAGACTCGGGGGTGAACTCATAGCCGTTGACGATGTCGCCCCGGTAGGCTGGCAGGGGCACGCCCTCGCGCGTCTCCGAGTCGGACGAACGCGGCTTGGCGAACTGGCCGGCCATCCGCCCCATCTTGATCACGGGCATCGCCGCACCATAGGTCAGGACGACGGCCATCTGAAGAATGGTCTTGACCCGCGCGCTGATCCGATCCGCGGTCGCGGCCTCGAACGTCTCGGCGCAGTCACCCCCCTGGAGGAGGAAGGCCCTTCCCTGGGCGGCATCCGCGAGGCGATGGCGGAGGAGGTCGACCTCGCCGGCGAAGACGAGCGGCGGCAGGATCGAGAGTTCCGCGACGGACCGCGCGAACACCTCCGTGTCCGCCCACGAGGGCTGCTGGGACGCGGGAAGGGACCGCCAGTCGTCGAGCCCCGGGTAGTCCGCGGCACCGCTCTGGGACGTGCTTGTGAAGGGGGCCGGCGGAGGGGTGGAGAGTTGAGTCACGAGACAAGGCTAGCTCAGGGGCGTGGGGCGCAGCGGCGAGCTGACGACGGCGTTACGCGGCCGGCGTCGTCCCCTCGCCGGAGGCCGGCCTCAGCGCCTGCTGCCCCTCGCGCTCCGCAGCCAGCTGGGCCTTCACCGCGGCGGCGTAGACGTCCGCGTACTCCTGCCCGGAGAGTCGCTGAAGCTCCTGCATGATCCGGTCGGTGACGAGCCGTTTGACCGCCCGATCGTCCGCGCGGTCGTAATACTCGGAGAAGTCGAGGGGGCGGCCGAAGATGATGCCGACGCGGCGGATCGAGGGGAATCGCTGCCCGATGGGCTGCACCTTCTCCGTGCCGATCATGGCCACGGGCACCACTGGGACTCTGGTCTCGAGGGCGAGCCGGGCCACGCCGACCTTCCCCCGGTAGAGCCGCCCGTCGGGAGAA
>NZ_JBQCGQ010000037.1:0-15729 GCF_051955515.1 Sinomonas sp. | reverse complement strand
TTGTCCGACGACCGCCGCGAACGGGCCCGTCGCCTCCATGATGCCGCGGCAGCGGGGCGTTTGGGAGAGGCGACGCGCCGATCGATGTCGCCTTGTTATAGAGCGCGCCGCTCGGGTCCCCCCTCTCGTTGCGCCGTCACGTTTGCAGGGTGCGCGGACGACGGCGGGCCCCTGGGACCCTGCGAACGTGACGGGGCAAGATGGGGGGCGACCGCTCAGCCGGACGACGACGCCGTCCCCCCGAGCCTCTGCGTCACCTCGGCTGCGGCCTCCGCGCAGGACTTGCCGAGAAACGCGACGTCCTCGGTCGAAACTCTGAAGCGCGGCGCGGAGATGAGCACGGCGGCGACGACGTCACCCCGGTGGTCGTACACCGGCGCGGCCACCCCGACCTCCTCGGGCGACGTCTCGCCGTAGTTCACTGCATATCCTCGCTCGCGCGCCTCGGCGAGCCTGCCCGCATACGCCTCGGCGCCGCCGTCGACCTTTGACACATCGGAAGCGGCGCCCAGCACCTCGCGCACATGCTCGGACCCCTCCGACGCGAGGAACACCTGCACGGACGCAGACAGTGCCGTCCCGTACCGGGTCCCGAGTGTGGAGGTGTGCTTGACCTGGTGACGGCTCGGGATCTGCTCGACTGACACGGCCTCGCTGCCGTTCCACAGGAGGAGGGCAGTGGTTTCCCCGGTGCGCTCGGCGAGGTCGCGCAGCACGGGGTAGGCGACGCGCCGAACGTCGAGGTCGGCGAGCAATGGGCCGGCGATCCCGATCATGCCGAGGCCGAGCCGGAACCGCCTGGTCGGCTCGTCCCGCTCCACCAAGCCCTCGGTCTCGAGGATCGCGAGGATCCTCGAGACCGAGCTCTTGTGGAGGCCCACGCGGGTGGCGATGTCCGTGACGCCGAGCAGCGGCTCGTCCACGCTGAAGCAGCGCAGGACTGCGACGGCGTTCGAGATCGGAGAAGGGGCGCTCATGGACTCCACCCTAGAGGGCTGGCGGTGTGACCCGGCCGATTAGGCCTCGATGATGTTGTGCTCCGGCCCGAAGCCGAACTTCGTGATGTTCTCGGCGCTGTCCTCGCCGACCACCAGGATGTCGTGCTCGCGGTAGCCGCCGGCGCCCGGCTGGCCCTCGGCGACGGTGATCATCGGCTCCATGGACACGACCATGCCCGGCTCGAGCACCGTCTCGATGTCCTCGCGCAGTTCGAGGCCGGCCTCGCGCCCGTAGTAGTGCGAGAGGACGCCGAACGAATGGCCGTAGCCGAAGGTGCGGTTCGGGAGCAGGCCGTAGCCGACGTAGATCTCGTTGAGCTCGGCCGCGATGTCCTTGCAGACCGCACCCGGCTTGATGAGCTCGAGGCCGCGGCGGTGCACCTCCACGTTGATCTCCCAGAGCTCGAGCGAGCGGGCGTCGGGCTGGCCCAGGAACATGGTGCGCTCGAGCGCCGTGTAGTAACCCGAGGTCATGGGGAAGCAGTTGAGCGAGAGGATGTCGCCCTTCTGCAGTTTCCGTGTCGTGGCCCAGTTGTGGGCGCCGTCGGTGTTGATGCCGGACTGGAACCACACCCAGGTGTCGCGGATCTCGGAGCCGGGGAAGGTGCGGGCGATCTCGTGGACCATCGCCTCGGTGCCGATGAGCGCGACCTCGTACTCGGAGATGCCCTCGCGGATCGCGGCCTTGATGGCTTCGCCGCCGAGGTCGCCGATGCGCGCACCGTGCTTGATGACCTCGATCTCCTCGGCCGACTTGACCATGCGCTGCCGCATAGCCGCCTGCGAGACGTCGATCAGGGCGGCGCCCGGGAACGCAGCGGCGATCCGCTCGCGCTGGAGCTGCGGAACGGTGTCGTCCTCGATGCCGAGGCGCTTCGCGGTGACGCCGCGCTGGCGCAGCGCCTCCTGCAGCCCGAAGAAGAAGTTGTCGCGCCGCCAGTCGGTGTAGACGATGTTCTCGCCGTAGCTCCGGCGCCACGGCATGCCGGCGTCGATGTTCGCGGTGACCGTGACCTGGTCGTCGGCCGTGACGACGAGGGCGTACGAGCGGCCGAAGTACGTGAAGAGGAAGTCGGAGTAGTACTTGATGCTCTGGTACGAGGTGAGGACGACCGCGTCCAGCTCCTTCTCCGCCATGATCTCCCGCAGGCCGGCGAGGCGGCGCTCGAACTCGGCGTCCGAGAACGTGAGCAGCTGCTTCTCTCCGTTGTGCAGGACCTTGAGCCGCTCAAGCTCGGCGACGGAAGTCACGGCGGGGGTGATGTCGATGGACATGGTTCTCCTTAATAAGGGGTTGTGTTTGCGTGAAAAGGGGTCGGTGGGCCAGAGGCTTTATTTGGCTAGAGGTGCTCGAGATGTCTCCTTCGCGCACAGGACGGCGATGAGGGAGACGATCGAGGCGGCCACGAGGTACCAGGCCGGGGCGAGCTTTGTGTGCAGGACGCCGATGAGCAGCGTGGCCATGAACGGTGCCGTGCCGCCGAAGACGGCGTTCGCCAGGTTGAAGCTCACCGCGAACCCCGAGTAGCGGATCCGCGTGGGGAAGAGCTCGGCGAGGAAGCTGGGGAGCGTCCCGTCGTTGAGGGTCAGCATCCCGCCGAGGAAGATCTCCACGAGCAGGATCACGGCGAAGTTGCCGGTGTCCAGGAGCATGAACGCCGGGACGGTGAGCGCGATGAACAGCACCGAGGCGGTGATGAGGACGCGCTTGCGACCGAAGCGATCCGAGGCGAGGCCCGTGAGGAAGATGAACCCGATGTACGTCACGAGCGCGATCGTCGTGGCGACGAACGACTCGGTGGCCCCGAATCCGAGCTCGGTGGAGAGGTACGTGGGCATGTACGAGAGGATCACGTAGAACCCGACGGCGTTCAGCAGCACCGCGCCGACGGCCAGCACGAGCGAGCGCCAGTGCCGCGCGAACATGTCCTTGATCGGCGCGTGGTCCACCTTGTCTTCCTGGGCGAGCTCGCGGAACACGGGGGTGTCCTCGAGCCTGGTCCGGATGTACCGGCCGATGAGACCCATCGGGGCCGCGAGCAGGAACGGGAGGCGCCAGCCCCAGTCCGCCATCTGCGCCTCGTTCAGGACCACCGAGAGCACCGCCGCGAGCAGCGACCCGAGGAGGAGCCCCGCTGCGGTCGACGCGGGGACGACGGCGGCGTACATGCCGCGGCGGTTCGCCGGTGCGTATTCGACGAGGAACGCCGAGGCGCCGGCGTATTCGCCCGCGGCCGAGAAGCCCTGGATGACGCGGATGACGAGCAAGATGATCGGAGCCCCGACGCCGATGAGGCTGTACGACGGGATGAGGGCGATGCAGAACGTCGCGCCGCTCATGATCAGGATCGACAGGGAGAGGGCCGTGCGGCGGCCGAGCCGGTCGCCGATGTGGCCCCAGACGAAGCCGCCGAGCGGGCGGACGAAGAACGAGATCGCGAAGACCGCGAACGTCGCCAGCAGCGCCGTCTGCTTGTCGGACTCGGGGAAGAAGGCCGCCGCGATGGTGGAGGCGAGGTAGCCGTAGACGGCGTAGTCGAACCACTCGACGAAGTTTCCGATGAAGCTGCCCCACAGCACGCGGCGGCGGGCGTCCTTGCCGAGGCCGCTGGGCGTGTTGGGGGAGGAGGAGTCGGGTGTCACGGGGGCCAGAGAAGAGTTGTCAGTGCTCATGGGAACCACCAGGGGAATTTGGGGTTGCAGTTACCGCAACGCTGTTGCACCAGAATAGGAGTGGGCTGGGTCACGGTCAAGAACTTGTCGCGACCAATGCAACATTGTTGCGTTCAAGTGCAAAGGCGTCCTCCACCGCCCGGGCGAGGGCCGCCGTCGTTCGCTCCATCAGAAGCTGCCCCGCACCCTCGGAGGCCCTGGCGGCCGAGGAGAGGCAGCCCGAGGCGGGGGTGAGCTCCGACCTGACTGGCAGGAGGTCATAGCGCGGCAAGTCAGCCGGCGGGAGGTCCATGACCCGGGAGAGGTCCACGAGCTCGGGGTGGAGGTGGAGCATGAGCGAGGTCTCGAGGACTCCACCGTGCTCCACGTCCCAGCCGGGGAACGAACCCGCGTAGATCTCGTCGATCGTGCCCTGATCCACGAAGTCCCAGTACGAGAGCAGCATCGCTTCGAGCCTCTGGCTCGTGGAGGATCTGCCGCGGGAGGAGAGCTCTGCCGTCGCGAGCTCGACCCCCTCGTACAGGAACTGGTAGTTCTCGAAGTGCCCGTTCACGAAGACCAGCCGCTCGGCGCCATGCCGGGCGAACTCGTGGGTCAGGGTGCGCGCGATCGAGATCATCGTCGTCGCATCCAGGCTCGTCGTCCCGCCGAGGTGGTTGCCGCCGCCGGAGCGCTGCTGGGACTTGTAGCCGTAGAGGATCGGGGCCGCCACGAGGCCGCCCACCGCCTTGGCGAGGCGGGCGCTCATCGCCCGGGCGAGCATGACGTCCGTGGTGAGCGGGAGGTGCGGTCCGTGCTGCTCGACCGAGCCCACCGGAACGATGACCAGCCGGTTCCCGGAGGCGAGGCGCTCGCGGTAGGTGAAGGCGTCGAGGTCTTCCATGAACACGCTCATGACGCGCTCTCTACCGAAGGTGCCGAAGCTGCAGAGGAGGCCACCATGAGCGGGGCTTCCTGGGCGATGCGCGAGCGGAACCGTCGGTACCCGAGGCCGAAGTAGACCGCGGCCGAGGTGAGGGTCCCCGCGAGCCAGGAGAGGTCAACGCCGCCCATTGCCGTGGCGATCGGGCCCTGGAAGATCGGGAGCGTGCCGTACATGAACATCCACGTCATGACCAGGCCGGCGCCGAAGGCGATGAGGGCAGAGGGGTTCACTGCCTTGAGCCGCGTGTCGCGGGGGCTCAGGAAGAGGTAGGCGTAGTCGCTGTGCTTGCGCTCGAAGACGAAGTAGTGGACCGCCATGATGCCGCCCCACGTCGCGACCCACGCGACGATCGTGCCAAGCCAGTTGTCGAGGAGCGTTGCGAAGTCCTCGGCGAAGAGGAAGAGGACGACGGCGGCCATCGACAGGCACCCGACCAGCACTGAGAGCTTCTTGCGGGAGATCCGGATGTCAAGCGCCTGGGTGGCCACGCCGAAGGTGTACAGGTTGATGATGTTCGTTGCGATCGGGCCGTGGATGACGAGCAGGATGACCGGGACCGCGAGGACCCCGAAGCTCTTGACCACGAGTTCGCCCGGGTCCGCCGTACCGTTCATGGTCGCGAGGCTTGCGCCGAGGAGGCCGAGCCACACCACGGGGAGGAATTGGCCGAGCACGGAGACGAGGTAGAGCTTCACCTTCGGGATGCTCTTCGAGACGAAGCGGGAGTAGTCGGGCGCGTAGGTGAACCAGCCGATGCCCCAGCCGATGCCGATCACGGTCATGATGCCGGACATCGCAGCGATGCGGTCACCGCCCGTGAGGATGTGCCCGGGCGCGCCCTGGTAGCCCCAGTCGATGGGGAGCTGCGTCCACGCGATGACGGACATCGCCACCAGGACAAGGAGCGTGGGCGGCATGGTGATCCGCTCGAACTTCGCGATCGCGCCGTAGCCGCGGTAGCAGATGGCCACTTGGATGCTCATGATGACGGCGGCCACGATGACGCGCCAGACGAGGTTCTGCTGGGTCGGGTCCACCCAGCCGAGCTGGCCGAACAGCGCCATGACGAGGTCGAGGATGACCCACGTGTTGACGGCGGACCAGCCCACGGCCACGATCGCCTGGATCGCTGCGGGAAGGTAGGCGCCGCGGCGGCCGAAGGCCCCGCGGGCGAGGAGCATGCCGGTCGCGCCGGTCTTCTGTCCGAGGAGGACGAAGAAGCCGAAGCCGAGCATGCCGATCACGTTGCCGATGACGAGCACCGTCATGGTGTCGCCGAGGCCGAGGCCGAGTTGGATGCCGAGGGCGCCGAGGATCCAGTTGATCGGCGCGACGTTCGCGCCGGCCCAGATCCAGAACTGCCCCGACACCTTCGTCGTGCGGGCGGCTTCCGGGATGGGCTGCAGGACATCTTCGACGCTGTGCGTTGCGCTCTCGGAGCGCTGCGGGTCGAGGCTCATGGTTGCTGCTTTCTCAAGGGCGGGACAGGGTGGGGAAGTCAGCCGGCTCATTCCAGAGTAGATGTGGTGCCGGGCACACCCTAGACTCGTTCCGTCACCCTTCGCCGAGTTGAGGGGTTACAGTGTGTCACCCGATTCAACGGAGGCCCCTATGTCCCTCCCCCTTGAGGAGGTCCTCGCGAGCGAGCCGCTGAGCTTCGGCGACCCGGTCGTCGTCGCGGGTTCCGCCTCCGTGCCGGGCCGCGCCGTGCGCTGGGTGCATTCGAGCGAGGTCGTGCAGATCGCGCCGCTGCTGCGGGGCGGCGAGCTCCTGCTCTCGGGCGGCCAGGCGTTCCTCGGGCTCCGTCCGGGGGCCCAGCTCGAGTACGTGCGCAGCCTCGCGGAGCGCGCGGTCGCAGGGGTAGCGATCGAGACGGCGGGCGGTCGCCTGCTCTCGGCCGAAGTCGTGGCCGCCGCGGACGAGATCGGGCTCCCGCTTGTCGAGCTGCGCAGGGTCGTGCCGTTCGTGGAGGTCGCGGAGGCCGTGAACCGGCGCATCGTATCCCGCCAGGTCGAGGCGCTGCAGGCCGCCGACGCCCTGTCCCAGCGGCTCGCCGAGCGGATGGCCGTCTCGGGCTCCGCGCTGCGCCCGATCCTCGAGCTCACCGCGGAATCCTTCGGGAACGCCGTGGTCGCCGTGGCCGTCGTTGACCCTGAGCTGGGCGTCGTGGAGGCGGTGGGCGAGCCGTTGGCCCATGACGGCGGCGCGGCCGGCGCTGCGCTGGCGAGCGTCGGGCTGAGCGTGGGCGGCATCGACGTCGCCCGCCTCGAGCTGCACGGAGCCCCCGACGCCGACGTGTCGCTGCTCGAGACGGTTGCCCAGCGCATCCGGGGCATCGTCGCGCTCGCCCTCGCGCAGCGCCACCGGCCCAGTCTGGCGCGCATGGCGGACGAGGCCCTCATGCGCATGGTGGTTGCCGGGGGAGGGGGCGACCAGCTGCTGGAGCTCGCGGAAGCCTCCGGCCTCACGCCCGACTCCCCGGTCGCCGTCGCCCTCTTCAGCGCCTCGGGAGCGCAGCCTCAGGCGGGCATCGAGCGTGCGCTGCGGGCTCGGGCGGGTGCCGCCGCGCCAAGGGTTCGGCTCCACACGGAGGGGGATTCCGTCGTCGCCCTCGTCGAGTTCGCCGCAGGGCGGTGCGCCGCGCAACGGGCCGAACTCGTCGCGGCGCTCCGCGGCGACTTCGCGCGGACCGGGACGGTTGGGGCGGTGGGGCCGACGGCGACGTCGATCCGCGGCGCGTCGCGCTCGCTCGCCGAGGCGCGGACCACCCTGCGCCTGGGGCGCGCCTCGAAATGGGATCACTCGGTCTACGACAGCGCCGACTTCGTGGTGGAACGCTTCGCCGAGCGGGAGCTGAGCCGCGACGCGTCGGAGGCGTTCGTGCAGGAGACTCTCGGGCCCCTCCTCGACCTCGAACAGCGTCGCGGCGGGGAGCTCGTCCGAACGCTCGACGTCTGGATCACCGCCGGCTGCAACACCGCCGAGGCCGCCCGTGCGCTCTTCCTCGAGCGGCAGAGCCTCCACAAGCGCCTCGCCCGGATCTTCGACGCCCTGGGCGGCGACCCGCGAGGCACGGGTCAGCTCGGCGCGCTCGCCTTCGCCGTCAAACTCGCGAGGGGCAACGCCCAGCTGCGGGAGAGGACCTGACCATGGAGCCTCAGCTCATCCAGTTCCTGGCCGCCCTGGCGAACGGGCGCTCGCGGGCCCGCTTCGCCCAGATTTCGCTGGGAGGGCACGACGGCGTTCCCTCCGACGAGCGGCAGGATCGCCTCCTGCTCGCGGCCGGCGTGCTCAGGCAGCCTTCTGAGGGGCGGGTAGCGGTCGACGACGGTGCCCTCCACGCGCTGCTGGCCCAAGTCCGCGCGGCGCGGCCGGCGAAACCCCAGGGGAAAATCGATCTGCTGCCCCGTCAGCGGGGGCCTCTCCTCGACGTGCTGCGGATGCTCGGGGCCGAGCTGCTGGGGCCCAGCGAGGTGGTGGCGGAGAAGGAGCTCAACGCGCGGTTGGCCGAGCGGGTCGAGGACGTTCCGCGCGTGCGGCGGGCCCTCGTGGACGAGGGGATCCTCGCCCGCGAGCGGGACGGGAGCGGCTACTGGCTCTCGTGAAGTTGCGTTCCTCCGGGCTCCCCAGGTTTTGGGCCGAGTCCCCCACCATTGGGGTCGGCTGAGCGGCGCGTCGCCGGGACACGCCGCTGTGTGAGCCCTCGTCGTCGCAAGAGCTGGGGAAGTCGGCGCGGTTCCTGGGGAAGTCGGCGCGAGTCCCGGGGAGGGGTCCGTTACAGGACCGACCGGACCGCCTTCTCGAAGCCGGACACGTGCTCGAGGGCCAGGTGCGAGGCCTTCTCTGCATCGCCGTCGGCAATCGCCTCGAGCAGCGAGGTGTGCTCGGAGATGTGGCTCACCACGGGGGGAAGCCGGTCCAGGACGAGGCACCAGATGCGGGTGGCGAGGTTGTCGTAGCGCACCAGGACGTCCTCGAGGTGCGCGTTCCCGCAGGCCCGGTAGATGAGCTTGTGCACGGAGAGGTCGAGCCGCATGAGCTCGGTCTGGTCGCTCGTGCCGGCGTCGAGGCCGCTGATCTCCTCGGCCTTCTGGCGAATCTCGGTGCGCAGCTGGGCGCTCGCGTTCTCGGCGGCGCGGCGCGCGGCGAGCGGTTCGAGGAGCTCGCGGATCTCGGAGATGGCGGCGAGTTCGGTGATGTCGACGACCGTCGCGAAGGTCCCGCGGCGCGGGTAGGAAACCACGAGATGGTCCGTCTCGAGCCGCTTGAGGGCCTCGCGGACGGGGGTGCGTCCCACGCCGAGGTCTTGGGCGAGCTGGCCGTCGTTGATAGGCTCGCCCGGTCGGATCTCGAGCATGATGAGCCGATCTTTGAGCAGCTGATAGGCCTGCTCGGCCAGCGAGACGGCCCCGCCCGGCTCCGCCGTAGCGAGTGTTCCGTTCACTGTCATCTGCCGAATCCCTTCTCCCGCCAGCACGGTTGACTTGCACTGTGGCTTCAATCATACTCGTGCTCAGGCTTTGATATATCAGTCTCATACTAGTTCCCTCATCCACCCCCTGACCGTAGAGGAGGACGACGTGGTTGACGTCCTGACCCGCTCGCTCGCCGAGACAGATCCAGCCGTGAAGGCCGCCATCGACGAGGAGCTCAAGCGCCAGCAGAGCACGCTCGAGATGATCGCGTCGGAGAACTTCGCCCCGACGGCCGTCATGGAAGCCCAGGGCTCGGTGCTCACGAACAAGTACGCGGAGGGCTACCCCGGCAAGCGCTATTACGGTGGCTGCGAGCACGTCGACGTGATCGAGCAGCTCGCCATCGACCGGGTGAAGTCGCTGTTCGGCGCCGAGTTCGCGAACGTCCAGCCCCACTCGGGCGCCCAGACGAACGCAGCTGCCATGTTCGCGCTGCTCCAGCCGGGCGACACCATCCTCGGCCTCTCACTCGCCCACGGCGGCCACCTGACCCACGGCATGAAGATCAACTTCTCGGGCCGGCTGTACAAGGTGGTGCCCTACGAGGTGAGCCGGGAGAGCCTGCTCATCGACATGGCCGAGGTCGAGCGCCTCGCGCTCGAGCACCAGCCCAAGCTCATCGTGGCCGGCTGGTCCGCCTACTCCCGCCAGCTCGACTTCGCCGAATTCCGCCGGATCGCGGACCTCGTGGGCGCGTACCTCATGGTGGACATGGCCCACTTCGCCGGCCTGGTGGCGGCGGGCCTCCACCCGAACCCGGTGCCGCATGCGGACATCGTGACGACGACGACGCACAAGACCTTGGGCGGTCCGCGCGGCGGGGTGATCCTCACCAACAGCCCCGAGATCGCCAAGAAGGTCAACTCCTCGGTCTTCCCCGGCCAGCAGGGCGGCCCGCTCGAGCACGTGATCGCGGGCAAGGCCGTCGCGTTCAAGCTCGCGGGCGAGCCGGAGTTCCGCGAACGGCAGGAGCGCACCCTCCAGGGCGCGCGCATCATCGCCGAGCGCCTGCTCCAGGACGACGTCGCGGCAGGCGGCGTCTCCGTTGTCAACGGCGGGACCGATGTGCACCTCGTGCTCGTGGACCTGCGGAACTCGGACCTCGACGGCCAGCAGGGCGAGGACCGCCTCCACCGGGTCGGCATCACCGTGAACCGCAACGCGGTCCCGTTCGATCCCCGCCCGCCGATGGTCTCCTCGGGCCTGCGGATCGGCACGCCTGCCCTCGCGACGCGCGGCTTCGGCGAGACCGAGTTCCGCGAGGTCGCGGACATCATCGCCACCGCGCTCAAGCCGGGCTTCGACGACGAGACCGCCCAGTCCCTCAGGGCCCGGGTCCAGCTCCTCGCGGACAAGCACCCCCTCTACCCGAACCTGACACCGTCTCTTACCGACTCGAACGGAGCCCAGTGATGGCGGATCTCCTCCCCGAACACCCGGACTTCCTCTGGCGCAACCCGGATCCGAAGCCCTCCTACGACGCCGTGATCGTCGGCGGCGGCGGCCACGGCCTGGCCACGGCGTACTACCTGGCCAAGAACCACGGCATGACCAACATCGCGGTGCTCGAGCGCGGCTGGCTCGCGGGCGGCAACATGGCCCGCAACACGACGATCATCCGCTCCAACTACCTGTGGGACGAGTCGGCCGCAATCTACGAGCACTCCCTCAAGCTCTGGGAGGAGCTCCCCGAGGAGCTCGAGTACGACTTCCTGTTCAGCCAGCGCGGCGTGCTCAACCTCGCGCACACGCTTCAGGACGTGCGCGAATCGGTGCGCCGCGTGAGTGCGAATAAGCTCAACGGCGTCGACGCGGAATGGCTCGACGTGGACCAGGTCAAGGAAGTCTGCCCGATCCTGAACACGAGCGACAAGATCCGCTATCCCGTCCTCGGCGGCACATTCCAGCCGCGCGCAGGCATCGCCAAGCACGATCACGTCGCCTGGGCCTTCGCCCGGAAGGCGGACGAGCTCGGCGTGGACCTCATCCAGAACTGCGAGGTCACCGGCTTCATCAAGGACGGCAACCGGGTGGTCGGCGTCCAGACGAACCGCGGCACGATCAACGCCGGGAAGGTGGCGCTCTGCGCGGCCGGGCACTCGAGCGTCCTCGCGAAGATGGCCGGCTTCGACCTGCCGATCCAGTCGCACCCGCTCCAGGCGCTCGTCTCGGAGCTCCACGAGATCGTCCACCCGACCGTTGTGATGTCCAACCACGTGCACGTGTACGTCTCCCAGGCGCACAAGGGCGAGCTCGTGATGGGCGCCGGCATCGACTCGTACAACGGCTACGGCCAGCGCGGCGCGTTCCACGTGATCGAGGAGCAGATGGCCGCGGCCGTGGAGCTCTTCCCGATCTTCGCCCGGGCGCACCTGCTGCGCACCTGGGGCGGGATCGTCGACGTCACCATGGACGCCTCTCCCGTGGTGGGCAAGGCGCCGGTCGAGAACATGTACGTCAACTGCGGTTGGGGCACGGGCGGCTTCAAGGGAACCCCGGGAGCCGGCTGGACGATGGCGCACACGATCGCCAACGACGAGCCGCATCCGCTCAACGCCCCCTTCGCCCTCGAGCGCTTCGTCACGGGAGCCCTCATCGACGAGCACGGCGCTGCCGCCGTGGCCCACTGAGCCTAGAGAGACAGAAGGAGCCAGCGATGCTTCTCATCAGCTGCCCGAACTGCGGGCCCCGCGACGAGACCGAGTTCCACTACGGCGGGCAGGCCCACGTGGCCTACCCGGAGGACCCCAACGCCCTCACCGATGAGGAGTGGGGCCGGTACCTCTTCTACCGCGAGAACCCCAAGGGCCTCTTCGCTGAGCGATGGGTTCACTCCGGTGGATGCCGGAAGTGGTTCAACGCCGTCCGCGATACCGCGACCTACCGCATCGCCGCCGTCTACCGGATGGGCGAGACCCAGCCATCCCTCGCCACCGGCGAGAGGGCGGCGGGCGACAAGATTTCAGGAGGAGTCAAATGAGCCGCCAACCCTTCCGGCTGCGTGAGGGCGGACGCATCGACCGCTCGAAGGAGCTCTCGTTCACCGTCGATGGGCGCGCCTACGCGGGCCACCCGGGCGACACGATCGCGTCCGCCCTCCTGGCCGCGGGCGTCGTCGAGACCGCGCCGTCCATCTACCTCAAGCGTCCCCGGGGCATCCTTGCCGCTGGCCTCGAGGAGCCCAACGCGCTCGTCAAGGTCCGCCGGCCGGGCCAGTCGGTGACGGAGTCCATGCTGCCGGCCACCGCCGTCGAACTCGTCGAGGGGATCGAGGTGCAGTACCTCTCCGGCCTCGGCCAGCTCGATCCCGCCGACGACACCTCGGTCTACGACAAGAAGCACGTCCACGCCGACGTCCTCGTGGTCGGCGGCGGCCCGGCCGGCCTTGCCGCGGCCCGCGAGGCCGCCTCGACCGGTGCCCGCGTGGTCCTCGTCGACGACCAGCCGGAGCTCGGCGGCTCGCTGCTCTCGAACCCGCAGGCGCGCATCGCCGGCGTTCCAGCCCTCGAATGGGTGGCGGGCGTTCGCGCCGAGCTCGACGCCGCAGACGAGGTGACCGTGCTGACCCGCACGAACGCGTTCGGCAGCTACGACGCGAACTACGTCATCGCCGTCGAGAACCGCACGGACCACCTCGGCGCGTTCGCCTCCGAGCTCCCGGGCGTCTCCCGGCAGCGCCTCTGGCACATCCGTGCGCAGCAGGTGGTCCTCGCGACGGGCGCACACGAGCGCCCGATCGTCTTCCGCAACAACGACCGCCCCGGCGTCATGCTGGCATCCGCGGTCCGCACGTACCTCAACCGGTACGGCGTCGCGCCCGGCTCCCGCGTGGTCGTCTCGACCACCAACGACAGCGTCTACGACCTCGTCGCCGAGCTCACCGAGGCCGGGCTCCAGGTCGCCGCCGTCGCGGACGCCCGCCCCGAGCTCTCCCTCGCCGCCAAGGCAGCGATCGCGGCCGGCGTCGTCGTCCTTCCTGGGGCCACGGTGGTAGACACGGCAGGCACTGCGGGGAGCCCTCGGGTCACCAGCGCAACGATCCGGGGGGTCGACGCTGACGGCGTGCCCGTCCGGGCAGAGCACAGTGCCGCGCAGGACATCGCCTGCGACCTCGTCGCGGTCTCCGGGGGCTGGAGCCCGCTTGTGCACCTGCACAGCCAGCGCCAGGGCAAGATCCGCTGGGACGATGACCTCGCGGCGTTCGTGCCGTCCGGCGCGGTCGAGGGCCAGCAAGTCGTCGGCGCGGCGCGCGGCAGCTTCGTCCTCGAGGACGGCGTCGCCGAGGGCACGAACGCCGGAGCTGTGGCGGCGTTCAATGCCGGCTTCGTCAACGAGGGCGGCGCCCACGCGATCGCCGTCTCCTACAACGCCCTCCACGTGGCCGGCGCCACCCGTCCGCTCTGGGTGGTCCGGAACGAGGATGGCAGCCTCGACGGCCTCGACGAGCACTTCGTGGACTTCCAGCGCGACCAGACGGTCAACGACGTGCTCCGCGCCACGGGGGCGGGCATGCGCAGCGTGGAGCACGTCAAGCGCTACACCTCGATCAGCACGGCCAACGACCAGGGCAAGACCTCCGGCGTGAACGCGATCGGCGTCATCGCCGCCGCGCTCAACAACGGCCTGACGCCCGGCGAGATCGGCACGACGACGTACCGCGCCCCTTACGCGCCGGTCGCCTTCGCTGCCCTCGCCGGCCGGGAGCGCGGTGAGCTGTTCGACCCAGAACGGCTCACCTCGATCCACCCGTGGCACGTGGCGCACGGCGCCGAGTTCGAGCTCGTGGGCCAGTGGCTGCGGCCCTGGTACTACCCGCAGCCGGGCGAGTCCATGGACGACGCGGTGTACCGCGAGTGCGCCGCCGTCCGGAACTCCGTGGGCATGATGGACGCCACGACCCTCGGCAAGATCGAGATCTGGGGCCAGGACGCGGGCGAGTTCCTCAACCGCATCTACACCAACGCCTTCAAGAAGCTCGCCCCCGGCTCGGCTCGCTACGGCGTCATGTGTACCCCGGACGGCATGATCTTCGACGACGGCGTCACCCTGCGCGTCGACGAGGACCGCTACTTCATGACGACGACGACGGGCGGCGCCGCGCGCGTCCTCGACTGGCTCGAGGAGTGGCACCAGACCGAGTGGCCCGCGCTCGACGTGAACTTCACGTCGGTGACGGAGCAGTGGACGACGGTCGCCGTCGTCGGCCCCAAGTCGCGCGCGGTGATCTCCAAGGTCGCCCCCGGTCTCGACGTCAGCAACGAGGCCTTCCCGTTCATGACGTTCCGCGAGACGACGCTCGCCTCTGGCATCCCCGCCCGGGTGTGCCGCATCTCGTTCTCGGGCGAGCTGGCCTTCGAGGTCAACGTCGCGGGCTGGTACGGCCAGCAGGTCTGGGAGGACATCTTCGAGGCCGGCGCCGAGTTCAACGTCACGCCGTACGGCACGGAGACCATGCACGTGCTCCGCGCCGAGAAGGGCTACCCGATCGTCGGCCAGGACACGGACGGCACGGTGACGCCGCAGGACGCCGGCATGGAGTGGATCGTCTCGAAGGCGAAGGACTTCATCGGCAAGCGCTCGTACTCGCGCGAGGACTCGGCCCGCACGGACCGCAAGCACCTCGTCTCGCTCCTGCCCGTCGATCCGACGTTCCGCCTCCCCGAGGGCACGCAGCTCGTCGAGTCCGGCATCTCGGTCAACCCGGCGTACGGCCCCGTGCCGATGCTCGGCCACGTGACCTCGAGCTACCACTCCGCCGCGCTGGGGCGCTCGTTCGCCCTCGCGCTCATCAAGAACGGCCGGAACCGCATCGGCCAGACCCTGGTGGCCCCCGTGGGCAACCAGCTCGTCGACGTCGTCGTCGGCGACACCGTCCTCTACGATCCGGAAGGGAAGCGCCGCGATGGCTGAGCAGCTTGTTGCACCCACCCGCCCCACCCGTACGACCAAGCCCCTCAGCACCGCCGACCTGCGCCGCAGCCCGGCGGGCCACCTCGCCGCCCAGTTCGAGGCGGCCGAGGTGACCGGCATCTACAGCGTCGCGCTGCGCGAGGTGCCGTTCCTGACTCAGGTCGGCCTCCGCGTGGTCCCCGGCACGGATGCGGCGCGCCGGGTCGAGGCCCGGCTCGGGACGCAGCTGCCTGCCCGGGTCGGCGAGGTCGCCATCGGGACCGGCCTCTCGGTCCTTTGGCTGAGCCCCGACGAATTCCTCGTCGTCTCGGCCGCGGACCCCGCCGAGCTCACCGCCCGTCTGGCTGAGGCCATCGGCGCCGAGCCGGGCTCCGCCGTCGACCTCTCCGCCAACCGCACGACCTTCGAGCTCACAGGGAAGGCCGCGCGCGACGTCCTCGAGAAGGGGTGCCCGCTGGACCTGCACCCGCGCGCGTTCGCCGTCGGCTCGGCGTACGCGACGTCGCTCGGGCCAGTCCCGGTCCTCCTCTGGAAGACGGGCAGCGAGACCTACGAGATCTACCCGAGGGCCTCGTTTGCGGACTACCTGGGCCGCTGGCTGCTCGACGCTATGGCGGAGTTCAAGGCGCTGGAGCTGCTCTGATGGCGCTCAGCGCGCTGGACATGTTCTCGGTGGGCATCGGCCCGTCGTCGTCGCACACCGTCGGGCCGATGCGCGCGGCCGTCCTGTTCACGGACGGCCTGCGCG
>NZ_JBQCGQ010000036.1:0-8601 GCF_051955515.1 Sinomonas sp. | reverse complement strand
GTGTTGTGGGGGGCGGACGGCGGCGGAGGGCCCCGCCGCCGTCCGCCGCCTTCTGCTGGACGCCACCCCAGATCGGACGCCGCCCGAGGTCCGATTACTCGGCGGTCTCGACAACGGCGCTCGCCCCGGTGTGGACGGGGTCGGCGACGTGCTGGTTCTTGCGGGCGAACAGGACCGCGAAGCCGGAGATGATGCAGGGGACGGCGCCGAAGAAGAACGCCGCGGTGGCCCACGTCCCGCCGCTGCCGAGGATGCCCGTGGCGGCCGCGCTGGCCAGGATGGCCCCGATGGGTCCGACCGCGGCGACGAACGCCGCGCCGCGTCCGCGGATGCGGGTGTGGTAGCTCTCGCCGACGAAGAACAGGACGCAGGAGTACGGGCCGATGAGGAAGAACGTGCCCACGCTGTAGAGGGCGACGACGGTCCAGAAGTCGCTCGGGCCGAAGATCATGGCGGTGAAGACGATGCCGCCGAGGATCCAGCCGAAGGAGATCACGTTGCGTCGCCCGAACCTGTCGCCGAGAGCGCCGTGCGTGAGGTAGCCGAGGTAGGCGATGACGTTGGACATCAGCAGGATGGCCAGCGAGTTGGTGAAGGAGATGTGATGGATAGTGGTGATCACGGTGGTGCCCAGGACGCTGAAGACCTGGACCGGGAAGTAGTTCAGGATGTGTCCGAAGGACAGGGCGAGGGTGGTGCGCAGGCTGCGGCCGCGGAAGATGTCGGCCATGGTGCTGGGCCGGTGGTGCTCCTCGATGCCCAGCGATTCCGAGATCGCCGCCGCCTCGGCGTGCGCGCCGCTCTTCTGCAGCCGGTGGATCTTGGAGATGGCCTCGAACTGGGGCGACTCGCGCAGCTTGCGGGACAGGGCGGAGACGACGAACGAGGGTACCGCGGCGAAGACGAAGCATCCGGCCCAGCCGATGTGCGGCAGGAGGACGGCGGTCAGCGCGGCGGCGAGGATGGCGCCGATGGGCCACCCGCCCTGGACCAGGGAGTAGATGAAGCCCTGCCGCTTCTTGATGCGCGGGTCGTCGGAGGCGCCGTAGAGCTCGCTGAGGTAGGCGCCGTTGACGCCCTGCTCCGAGAGGCCCAGGCCGCTGATGGACCGGATGAGGACCAGGACCGGGGCGGGCAGGAACGCGGCGAGGGCGGTCAGGACGGAGGCGGTGCCGGCCCCGGCGGTGGCAAGGGCCATGCCGGCCTTGCGGCCGAACTTGTCCATGACGGGCCCGGCGATGAGGCCGACGAGGACGGCTCCGGCGGACATCCAGGTGACCAGGCCTGCCTGGCCCGCGGCGTCCAGGCCGAGGGACTTGCCGAGCTCGGGCAGGAGCGTGCCGAAGAGGATGAAGTCGTAGATGGCGAAAGCCCAGGCGAGCAGGGCCAGGACGGTGGCGAAGGTGATCTGGCGGTTGGTGACGTGGGCGGGGCGCCAGATGGTGCTGGGGGATGACATGGTCCACCTCCATTGGTGGGTCGGATGGGTGCTGGAGGGCTTTTCGGGCATGGCTGGTCAGGGACTCTGCAGGCGCCGTTGCCCTTTTCGGTCCCCGGGCGCGCCGGGGACGGTGCGGGTTCCGCTGACCCCGGCAGGCCGGCTCGCGTCCCGCCGGGGTCAGGGCCTCAGTGCGAGTTCTCTTCGATCTCCGCCAGGATCGGCAGGAGGTACTTGCGGAACTCGGGGTAGTTCTCGGTCACGGGGAAGTGGCCGAGCTTGGGCATCTCCCAGAACTTGGATCCCTTGACGAGGTTGGCGACTTCCTTGGTCTCGGCGGGGGAGGTGTTGGGGTCGTACTCGCCGGTGAGCATGTACAGCATGCACTTGCCGGTGTCGATCGCCGCGGCCTCCTCCGGGGTGACGTTGTGGTCGTAGTAGTAGTAGTAGAGGTCGCCGGCGAAGACCCCTGGGCCGCCTGACTGGTATTCCCACTGGATCTCCCTGACGTTCTCCTCGGGGGAGTAGGGGGAGATGTTCAGCAGCATGGCCGCGCCGATGGAGTTGCGGGAGACGTTGGGGTTGTCGAACTCTCGCCGGATCCCGTCCATGCCGACCTCGACGTACTCGGCGGCCGATCGCAGCGCGCCCTCCACCGAGATGGTGGCCCGGTAGTCCTCGGGGAAGTTCGAGGCGAGGTCGATCGCGAGGTGCCCGCCCATGGAGCTGCCCATGTAGACGGGGCGGTCGAGCTCGAGGGCCTCCGAGAGGGCGTTCGGGAAGGCCATCATGCGGGACTTGGTCATGTTGTACTCGCGGGTCCACCACTTCTCCCCGTGCGGGGGAAGTGACTTGCCGTGGAAGGGCAGGTCGAAGGCGATGACGCGGAACCGTGAGGTGACCTCGGGGTCGTTGAGCAGGTGGCGGTACTGGCGCCCGTCGGACCCTGCGGTGTGGCCGACGATCAGGGGGATGCCCTGCCCGGCCTCCTCGTAGTAGACGCGGTACTCGGTGCCCTCGACGGTGAGGTAGACGTAGTGTCCGGTGATGGGTTCGTGCTTGGCCATGGCCTTACGCTCCTTCTGCGTTGAGCTGGCGGAAGATCTGCATGAGCCGGTTCAGGGCCGGCAGGTAGGCGAAGAGCTGGTGCGTGTTGCTCAGCTGGACCCCGTGCCTGACCGAGGAGCTCTGCAGCGACTGGAAGAACGGGCGCGGGTATTCGGCGGTCATGTCCTCCCACTGCTCGCGGCTGCCCCTGATCCAGATCGCGGCGTCCCGGGGGTCGGCGGCTGCGGGCTCGACGGAGAGCAGCTTCCCGTCGTCGTAGGCCGCCTGCCATGCCTGGTCGCCGATGGCGACGTGGAGCTTGCCGGTGTAGTAGCGCATCTCGCGGGAGAACTCGAAGTCCTCGTTCGCGGACTGCAGCACCTGGGCGAAGTCACGCATTGATCTGCCTTTCATCCTCGAAGGAGTTGGTGGGTGCGAGGATCTCGTACATCCTCGTGTGGTCTTCGCCGCCGTGGCCGGCGTCGAGGGCCGACTGCCAGATTCCCTCGCAGTCGTGGCTGAAGGGGGCCTTCAGGCCGAGCCCGTCGGCCAGCCCGGTGGCGATCCTGATGTCCTTGGCCATCAGGCCGATCGGGAACCCGGATCCGAACGTTCCGCTGAGCATGAACTGGGCGACCTTGTTCTCCGAGGTGTTGCTGCGCCCGGAGGAGGCGTTCAGGACCTCGGTGAGGGTCGCGGGGTCGATTCCGAACCGGACGCCGATGTGCAGGGCCTCGACGGTCGCCACAACGGAGGAAGCCGAGACGAGGTTGTTCAGGGCCTTCGCGGCGTGGCCGGACCCGGCGCCGCCGATGTGGATGACCGACTTCCCGAGGGTCTCGAAGATGTCCTTGGCCTCCTCGAGGTCCTGCCACCGGCCGCCGACCATGATGGCCAGGTTCCCGTTCTGTGCTCCCTTGACCCCTCCCGAGACCGGAGCGTCGAGGTAGCGCATGCCCTGCTGTTCAAGGGCCTGCCCGAGAGCGCGGGACCGGAGCGGGTCGGAGGAGGACATGTCGATGAAGAGGGTGTTGAACGAGGCGGCCGAGGCTATGCCCGAGATACCCAGGAGCACGCTCTCGACGATGTCCGAGTTCGGCAGCATCGTGATGACGACGTCGGCCCCGCGCCAGTCGGCAGGCTGCGCGACGGGCCTCGTGGTGGGGTTCCGGGCGAGGAAGCGCTCGACGGCGGCGCCGTCGCCGTCGCTGACGATCAGGCGGTGGCCCGCGGCGGAGAGCCGTTCGCCCATGGGGAAGCCCATGTTGCCCAGGCCGATCAGGCCGATGGTGCTCACTGCTCTGCCTCCATCTCCTTGAAGACCTCGCGGGCGAGGCGGAAGCTGTCCAGGGCGGCGGGGGCCCCGCAGTAGACGGCGACCTGGAGGAAGACCTCCTGGATCTGCTCCTTGGTCACCCCGTTGCGGAGGGCGCCGCGGACGTGGACCTTGAGCTCGTGGGGGCGGTTGAGTGCGCTGATCATGGCGAGGTTGATCAGGCTGCGCTGGGCCCGCTCGAGGCCGGGCCGGTTCCACACGTCGCCCCAGCAGTACTGGGTCACCATCTGCTGCATCGGCATCGAGAACTCGTCGGCGCTGCCGAGGCTGCGCTGGACGTAGTCCTCGCCGAGGACCTCCTTGCGGGTGGCGAGGCCCTTCTCGAACAGTTCCCAGTTGACGGTCTGGGTGGTCACTGGGCCACTCCCTCCGCGGCTTCCTGTGCCGCGTCGATCTTGGTCTGGTCCCACACGGCCTGGATGTTGGCGAACTCGTGGACGCCGAGGTAGGACAGCTCGCGGCCGAAGCCGCTCTTCTTCACCCCGCCGATGGGGATCCTGGGGTCCGAGACGGACAGGCCGTTGATGAAGACCCCGCCGGCCTCGATCTGGCGTGCCATCTCCCGGGCCCTGGCGTTGTCGCGGGTCCAGATGGCGGCGCTGAGCCCGAACTCGGAGTCGTTGGCCTTGGCTAGGGCGTCCTCCGCGTCCGATGCCGGGACGAGGGTGGCGACGGGGCCGAAGATCTCCTCGCGGAAGGCGGTCATCTCCTGGGTGACATCACCGAGGACTGTCGGGGCGTAGAACGCGCCGGGGCCCTCGATGCGGTGCCCGCCCGCGAGCAGCCGGGCGCCCTCGGCGATGGAGCGCTTCACCTGGTCGTCGACATCGGCGAGGGCCTCCTCCTTGGCCATGGGGCCGATGAAGGTCTCAGGGGAGGTGGGGTCGCCTACCTGGAAGGCCTTCACATGCTCGGTGAGCTTGGCTGCGAACTCGGCGTACACGGGGGCCTCGACGATGATCCGCTTCGCGGAGATGCACACCTGCCCTGCGTTGGTCATCCGGCCCACGGCCGCGGCCTCGGCCGCCTTGTCCAGGTCGGCGTCGGCCAGGACGATGAACGGGTCGGAGCCGCCGAGCTCGAGGATGACCTTCTTCAGGGCACGCCCCGCCTCGGCCGCAACACTCTGGCCCGCCGCGGTGCCGCCGGTCACCGCGACGCCGGTGATCCGCCCGTCGTGGATGACAGCCGGAATCTGGTCGCGGTCGGCGTTCAGGACGGCGAACGTCCCGGCTGGAAGGCCTGCCTCCTCCCAGAGGGCCTGCAGGGCCAGCGCGCAGCCGAGGACGTTGGAGGCCGGCTTGAGCAGGTATCCGTTGCCGCCGAGGATGATCGGCGCGGCGCCGCGGAAGACCTGCCACACGGGGAAGTTCCACGGCATGACGGCAAGTACGGTGCCGGTGGGCAGGTAGGAGACGTACGCTTCGGGGCCGATCGGGGTCGGCGCGTCTGCCAGCATGGCGGGGCCGTTCTCCGCGTACCACTCCAGCATGTCGGCGCACTTGCGGACCTCCGCCTGCGCCTGCGTTGTCGGCTTGCCCATCTCCGAGGTGATCACGGATGCCAGGGAGAGCGTGTCGCGGCGCAGCAGCGCCGCGAGCCGCCGGAAGACCTCGGCGCGCTGCTCCGGGGGGCTCTCCCGCCAGAGAGCGAAGCCGGCAGCGGTGCGGACGAGGACCCTTTCGACTCCTTCCCGGTCCAGATAGGGGTAGGCAGCGATCTCCTCGCCGGTCGCCGGGTTCGTCGACTTCGCGACGGCAGCTTCGATGGTGCTCATTCTCGGGGTTCCTTCGGTCTGTTGTGATCCGACTAACACCACTGTAGGAAGAGCCAACCGTTCGATAAATAAGAACTTTCGGAAGTATCACTTCTCTTCAAGAGAAGACCCTTTCGGAGTGGAGGCCGTGGCCCTGCCAGCCTTGCGTTCGAGCCGCGGGCCTGTCATTCTTCTGTGAGACCGAAGAGTCAACGGCGTCAGATTCTCGGAAGGAGAAGGCACTGTGGAGATCTCCCAGCTGGAAATCTTCCTCGCCGTCGCCGAGACGGGCAGCATCACCAAGGCCGCTGGGAAGCTGCTGCGTGCCCCTTCCAATGTCTCCACGAGGATCCAGCAGCTCGAGCGGGAGCTCGGGGTGAGCCTCCTAGTCCGGGACAAGAGGCAGAGCTCGCTCTCGGCCGACGGCGAGGTCTTCCTCGACTATGCCCGGAAGATCGTCGACCTGTGCAACGATGCCAAGGCCTTCACCGCCCAGGGGGAGCCCCGCGGGAAGTTCCGCCTCGGCGCCCTCGAGAGCACCGCCGCCGTGCGGATTCCGCCCATACTGGCCAGCTTCCACCTCAACTACCCGGCCGTCGACGTCGAGCTCGAGGCCGCCTCCTCCGGGGTCCTGTTCGACCATCTCCTCAACGGACAGCTCACCGCCGCCTTCTCGGACGGCAAGCCTGCCGTGCCGGCCCTGACCGGGATCAAGGCCTTCACCGAGAACCTCGTGATCCTCACGCCGCAGACCGTGTCCACGATCGATCCCGACTTCAAGGCCTCCCACCCCACAGCCTTCATGTTCGGCACCATCTGCTCATACCGGCAGCGCTTCGAGGACTGGCTCGAATCCGAGGGCATTGTCCCCGGGCGGATCGTGGAGATCTCCTCCTACTACAGCATGCTCGCCTGCGTCGCGGCCGGGGGCGGGATCTGCATGATCCCCGAATCGCTCCTCGAGACCCTACCCGGGGCCAGCCGCGTCCAGAAGCACACCATCCCCGGGGACCTCGGAAGGGCCGAGACCTGGCTCATGTGGCGCCGCGACTGCCGCTCCGCCAACCTCAAGGCCTTCATCTCAGAACTCAAGGACCATCTGGCTTCGGGACCAGTAGAAGCAGCCGCATGACCTTCCGTCCGGTCAATCAAACCATCAGAATCTTTGCCATCGCTTCTTCCGTCGGCTGCGGTAACGGCGTCTGATCGGGGGCCTACAAGTACTCTCCATCTTCAAGTCCGGTTGAAGTCAGATCGCCGGCCGATAGGCACCGGTCGGCATGCTTCAGACGAGGCGCTGAAAAGGTCCATCGACCCAGTGGTGGACGGCCTCTTCGATCAGCCGGCTAGAATCGTCCATTCCATGAAGTTGCCGATCGCGGCAGCCAGGATTGTCCTTCCGAACGCCATCGGGGCGGCGAGCCCTCGGGTGGGGGGCATAGTGCGGTGCTCCACGGAGATAACCCTCTCTCCGTCTGTCTCCGGTTCCTCGGTCAGGCGAGCTCGTCGAGCACGGGGGTGAGGTAGGTCTTGAAGAGTTCGTAGAAGTGAATTGTGATTTGCGTCAAACGATCGGCTCTTCCACCTAAGAAGAGGGGGTGGGACTAGAACTGTTGCGCCGGCGCATCTCCTCTCGCAAAGCCTCACAGCACTCCTGACGCCCTCCTCGGGGCCGCCCGCGCCTCGCCGAGTGACGGTTGGACCGCGTCACGGTTGGGCCGCGTACGCGGCCCATAACACGAGCTCCCCAGCATGGGGGAATCCAGTCCATGGGGGAGAGCGATGTGAGAGCGAATAAAGGCGCAGCGTCTTAGGTAGGCTTCACTGATCTTGAGCACCCTGCCAACCTCGCCGTTCTTCCACTCGGCGAGCAGGATTCATGAAACCGTGACTGCAGCTAGGTGATATGGCGGATTGAGCTCAGGTTTCTTCGTAATGCGCGCCGGCGCCTGCCAAGACGCCTAAGGGACACCCCGAGCACGGCATTCGGGATGCCAGATGCGGCGGTTGGACGTTCAGCGGGAAAGCCAGCCAGTTCTACCAAGGGAGATCCTTGGATGTTCGCCGGAGGCCGGCGGTCGCGTCGAGCACCCCATCCAGCCAGGACACCCGGTTGGAGTAGCGTCTTATGCGGCTGGGGGATGTCCAGCGGAAGGCCGTGTGCTCCCAGTTGATGTCCAAACGACGCCGGTTCGTTACAGCAGTGAAGGTGTGTACTGTCCAAGGATTGCCCTCGTCGTCTCCGAGGGTGAGGACTGGTCCGGGCATCACCTCCCCCAGATCGGCGGCCTCGAGGCCCGTCTCTTCCCGGAGCTCTTCCAAGGCCTGCTGAGTGGGGGAGATGCCCGGTTCGACGAATCCGGTAATGCATTGCCATAGGCCCGGATCGGATCGGACAGCAGGGCTCCGCTTCAGGAGGGCGATCTTTCCCCGCCATTCCAGCACGATCGCGACGATTTGACGAGGGGTCCCATGCTCGCAGGCCGAATCGCTCCGAGACGGGACCGCAATGATCTGGGTTGTTGCCGGCATCGTTGCCGCTCCTCCTGCACTCAGGGGCTCGTTGAAGTGGGATGTAAGCCCCGCTAACGCGCGCAAAGTCAAATACAGTAATACGGTAAGAGCGACTGTAGAGCTAAGCGTAGAGCGCGTCAATCCTTAAACAAGAAACACCCCCTCCGGCACGGGCGGAGGGGGTGAAAGGCTCGATGGCGGGCGGGGAACTCGTCAAGCGCGCTGGCTCTTGCGCATCTCCCCCAGGGCAGCCTCGGCCGCGCTTCGTACGTGGTCCTCGCAGGCGGATCGGGCCTCGTCGGGATCCCTGTTCACGGCGGCCGCTGCGGTGATGCGAGTGATCTCGGCTACGGTCTTGATGTTTCGTCCGGGAGCGGCGAAGGAGAGGGTTCTGAGGATCTGGGTCCGCGCATTCACCGTCCGCAGCATGCGGGCGATCTCCTCGTTGCCCGCGCCTTCCAGGAGCACATCGTAGTAGCGGTCCTTGGCCGCGAGCTTCTCGCCCGGATC
>NZ_JBQCGQ010000035.1:0-23864 GCF_051955515.1 Sinomonas sp. | reverse complement strand
AGGTACTCGTAGTAGAAGTCGCCGTGGGCGAGCTCGAGGGGCTCGCTCTCCTGCTCCGTCTCAGTCACGCATCAACCCTAGTAGCCTCCGCCGGGCGCTTGCGCCGGCGGAGGGAGGCAGCGAGGCGGACGACGACGGCGGCCCCCGCCGCTGCGGCGACCGCCCAGGCCCACGGCGATCCGGCAGCGCGGTCGAGGATGAGGTCTACCGCGGCGAGGCCCACCGTGGCATAGAGAAGCGCCCACGCTGTCGATCCCACGATCGTGGCCGGGATGTAGTATCGCAGGCGCATCCGTCCCATGCCCGCGGCGAGATTCACCGCAGTCTGCAGGCCGACCGTCAGGAACGTCAGGACGACGGCGACGGGCCCGTAGCGGTCGATGAGGCGCCGCGCCCCAGCTAGACTCCGCCCGCTCCATCGGTTGGCAAGGCGGGTGCGCCCGTAGCCGGCCGAGAGACCCCTGCCCACCCAGTAGACCGCGTTCGTCCGGCAGAAGACGACGACGAACAGGGCAGCGACGGCAACCTCGAAGGGCAGCTCAAGGATCTGATCAAGCGACACCTCTCACCCTACTCGTGCCGCCCCTTGAGTTTGTCCAGCAGGCGATCGACCATGCCCACTCCGGGTCCGATGGTCTTGTGGAAGAGCTCCGAGTGCGGGGCGTGCGGGTGGGGACGCGTCGGCGCGAGCTTCTTGGCCGTCTGCACCTTCTCGCCGAGCTCCACGAGCTGGTCTTCCGGGATGTGCTCGCGGAGCTTGGGGAACTGCTCGTCCTCCTCGTCATGCGCGTGGTGACGCAGCTTGGCTTCGAACTCGTGGACGAGATCGAGGAAGGCCTGCTCGGCGGCGTCGAGGCCCTCGAGGCGTTTCATGAGCTCGACGAGCTCCTGATGCTCACCCTGGTCGTGCTCCACCTCCTCCTTGCCGTTCGGGACGTGCTCCTCGACGGCCGGGTACACGTACATCTCCTCGGCCACCGCATGGCGCATCACCTCGGCGATGACGGTATCCGCCAGATCCCGGCGCTGCGCGGAGTCCGGCGCCCCTTCGATTGTTGCGATGAGGTCGATCATTTCCTGGTGGTCGGCCGTGAGGATGTCCACGACATCTTGACGCTGTCCCGCATTCGTCTCGCTCATGCGCCGACTCTAGGCGACGGGTCCGACAGGAACCAGAGCCCGCGCGTCTGCTTGCCCATCGGCCCAAGTGGGCAGGAGCACGGGAGGAGATCGATTTCGAAGAAGGAGCGGGACATGCGCATCGCCGTCGTGGGTGCCAGTGGAAATGTCGGCACAGCCCTGCTGCGGGTTCTCTCGGCGGCGGGTGGCCACGAACTCGTCGGCGTGGGCCGCCGGGCACCCGACGTCGCCGCAGAGCCGTATCGGTATGCGAGCTGGCACGAGATCGAGGTGGGGTCAGCCGATGCCCCCGGGAAGCTGAGGGATGCCTTCGAGGGGTGCGACGCCGTCGTCCATCTCGCCTGGATCATCCAGCCCAACCATCGTGTGTCCACGCTGCACCGGGTCAACGTGGATGGAAGCTCCCAGGTCTTCGAGGCCGCCGCGGCCGCGGGCGTTGGCCATCTCGTCTATGCCTCCTCGGTCGGCGCCTACAGCGCGGGCCCGAAGGATCGACGCGTCAGGGAGAACTGGCCGACGGGCGGACTCCACACGTCGCACTACAGCCGGCAGAAGGCCGCAGTCGAGCGGATTCTGGACGACGTCGAAGCGGCGCATCCGGAGATGGCAGTCGCCCGATTGCGGCCCGGTCTGATCTTCCAGTCCAGCCAAGCCTCGGAGGTGGGGCGGTACTTCTTGGGGCCGTTCATCCCGCAGCAGATCGCACGGGTGCGCGTGCCGGTTCTGCCGATGCCGCCGCAGATGATCTTCCAGGCCGTGCATTCCGAGGATGCCGCGGAGGCCTACGCCCTGGTCCTCGCCTCCCGCGCCAAGGGTGCGTTCAACATCGCAGCAGAGCCGGTCCTAGACCCTTCCACGCTGCCTCCCGTCGTCGGCGCGGCGCGGTCGGTGCCAGTTCCGGGAGCGGCCCTTCGCGCCCTTGTATGGGCGTCGTGGGAGCTGCGGCTTCAGCGCAGCGATCCCGGCTGGATCGACATGGCCTTGCAGGTGCCGGTCATGGACACCACCCGGGCTCGGACGGAGCTCGGGTGGGAGCCGCGCCGCACCTCGCAGGAGGCCGTCTCCGCGGTCATCGGCGGGATGCAGGAGGCCTCGGGCGTCCCCGCGTCCTCCGCCCTCCGGCCCGGGGAGCAGAGCGCGCAGAGCTGAAAGTTCACGCCGCGGCCTTGGACTCCGCCGTCCTGCCCACGATCCCGATGACCCGCCGCAGGCTCATGGCCACCGATGCCGTCGCATTGACCGAGGCTTCGCGAGCGGCCGCTGCGCGCAAGGCCGAACTCACGCCGTCGACCGCCTCCTGAGCCTCGTCCACGAGCTGTGGCAGCCGCTCGCCGTCGTCCCAGCCGCGCACCAATGCAGCGGTGCTGGCCAGGCCGCCCGCCAGCTTCTGTGCGAGATCGGGCGGCACGCTGGTCCCGGCCCGCTCCTCCCAGATGGCGCTCGAGAGCACGTCGGTGATGTCCTGCACCTGGAAGGTGACCCGCTCCACTGCCCGAAGGTGCCTGAGGTCCTGCGCGAGGTCCCGCGGATGCCGCCGTCGTCGGTGGTTCGCCCGCGCGCTGTCCTCTGCCCGGTGCACCGCCCGGCGCACGTCCGAGGCCGTCCGCCCCAGCAGAGCGTCCCGCTCCGCCCACTCGCTGTGATCGGGCGGCCATTCCTCCGTCATCGCGCTCGCCATGTCCTCGAGCTGGCTGGCGAGCGCGCCGCGCAGCTTGCCGAAGGAGGAGGTCACCGCGTCGAAGTGAAGCGCGGGCAGGATCAGCCAGTTGACAGAAAAGCCGATGGCAACGCCGATCGCCATCTGGAGCACGTAGGCGAGAGAGAACGTATCGGCGCTCTGACCGCCGATGACCAGCACGAACAGCGCCGCCATGGGAACCCAGTCGCTCGCGGCGCCCATCTTGGGCAGGCCTCCGATCAGCACACCAAGGCCGACGACGACGGCCACCGCGAGCGCACTTGCCTCCGTGAAATTTGCGACGACGAGCGCGAGCCCCACGCCGAGGCCCAAGCCGAGGAGGCTCTGGAGCCCGTGGCGCGCCGAGTCGGCGACCGTGGGGTACATGCTGACGAGAGCACCGAGCGGCGCGTAGTACGCGTAGTGTGCGGCGGGACCGGGAACGAGCGGCGCAAGCGCCCAAGCGAGCCCCGCGGCCAAGGCGGTCTTGGCGGCGAGGCCGAGGCGGCTGCGACTGACGATGGGCCTGAGACTTCCAGCTATGGCCATCACCCCAGCCTTGCATCCGGTCGGAGCGTTCGGCCAATCCGGGGGCTCCAAAAGGGGCGTCACAGCCCGGCCTCGGAGGTGTCGCGCGAACGAATCACCAATGGCCGCGCAGTTACTTTCCGTGCCCGCGGAGCGGGGCTCGGGTTGGGCGCGCGCACCTGCCGTTCCGGGTCTGCCTCCTGGACGGGCCCGACGGCGGCTCTCGGCTAGTGGTCGAGGTGGCCCATCGCTGGTAGTAGGAACCCCTGCTTTCACTCCTTGCTGTGTCCGTGCATGGGTGCGTTGCTGTGGCGCGCCTTGCCCTGATGGAGCTGCAGGGCCGTGTTAATGAACGCGAAATGGCTGAAGGCCTGAGGGGTGTTCCCGAGCTGCCGGTTGGCGCTCGGGTCCCACTCCTCGCTGAACAGTCCGACGTCGTTCCGGAGGTCCACCAGCCGTTCGAAGAGCTCCGCGGCTTCGTCTGTTCGCCCCGCACCGAGGAGCGCGTCCACGAGCCAGAACGAACACGCGAGGAACACGCCCTCCTTGCCAGGGAGGCCGTCGTCGCTGTCCTCCGGCCGGTAGCGGAGCACGAAGCCGTCCTGCGTGAGCTCGCGTTGGATGGCCTCGATGGTTCCGATGACCCGGGGGTCGTCGTGCGGGAGGAAGCCCACCCGTGGGATCAGCAGCAGGCTCGCGTCGAGCTCCGTGCTGCCGTAGGACTGGACGAAGGTGTTCCTCTCCTTGTCGAATCCGCGTTCCATGACGTCGGCGTGGATCCTGTCGCGAAGGTCCTCCCAACGGTCTGCTGGACCGGGCAGTCCCGATTCCCGCACACCCTTGGCCATGCGGTCCGCGGCCACCCAGGCCATGACCTTGGAGTGGGTGAAGTGACGCCGTGGGCCTCGCATCTCCCAGAGCCCGTTGTCTGGCTGGTCCCAGATCTTCTCGAGGTGCTCCATGATCGCGGTCTGGAGGTCCCACGACTCGTCGCCGTCCTTCAGGAGGGCGTTCCGCGTCAGGGCCAGGCCATCGAGGACCTCACCCCAGACGTCCAGCTGGAACTGTCCCGCGGCCGCGTTGCCCATTCGCACGGGCCTCGATCCCTCATAGCCGGACAGCCAGTCCAGCTCGGTCTCCGTGAGCCGCCGCGCCCCGTGGAGCGAATACATGATCTGCAAGTCCGCGGGGTCGCCCGCCACGGCGCGCAGGAGCCAGTCCCGCCAGGCTGCCGCCTCGTCGGTGTACCCCGCGGCCATGAGGGATTGCAGCGTCCACGTCGCGTCCCGCAGCCAGCAGTACCGGTAGTCCCAGTTCCTCGGGCCCCCGATCTGCTCGGGAAGCGAGGTGGTGGCCGCTGCCACGATGCCCCCAGTGGGCATGTAGGTGAGGGCCTTGAGCGTGATGAGCGAGCGCTGGATCGCGTCTCTGTGCCGGCCGGTTGCGTTGGTCCGCGAACTCCACTCCTTCCAGTAGGACGTGGTGCCCGCGAGAACCTCGTCGGCGTCGACGTCGCGCGGTCTGGGCTCGTGGCTCGGCGCCCAGGTGAGGACGAAGGGGACGCGCTCGCCCTCGGTCACGGTGAACTCGCTCACGGTGCGCATGTGCTCGCCGTGGAGCGGCGCCGTACTGCTCACGTAGACAGAATCCGGGCCGGCAACCGCGTGCATCCCCGTGTGGTTCCTGCGGACCCAGGGGACGATGTGGCCGTAGTCGAACCTCAGGATGAGCTCGCTGTGCATCTTCACGGAACCGCGCAGGCCCTCCACGATTCTCACGACGTCCGCGACCCCGTCCCTCGGAGGCATGAAGTCGATGATGCGGACCTGGCCCTGCTCGGTCTCCCACTCGGTCTCGAGGACGAGAGTGTCCGGCCGATACCAGCGCCTCGTGCAGTTGCCGCCCGTTTCGGGGGCGAGGAGCCATCGGCCGGCCTTGGGCTCGTCGAGCAGCGCCGCGAAGCACGCGGGCGAGTCGAAGTTCGGCAGGCACAGCCAGTCGATCGAGCCGTCCTTCCCCACGAGCGCGGCGGTGTGGAGGTCTCCGATGATCGCATAGTCCTCGATTCGGCCCATCCCTTAGGCCTCCTTGACGTCGAGGACGACCTTGACATCGGTGGGCTGCCGCTCAAAGGCCTTGTCGAAGTCGGAGAGGGCGACCCGGCGCGTGATCAGACGTCCGAGCCACTCTGCGTCTGCCTCCTTCAGGGCCTTTGCCGCGGCCTCGTAGTGTCCCCGATTGGCGTTGACACTGCCGAACACGACGTCGTTGCCGAGCACAGCCTCCCTGTTGGCGGCCCCCACGTCGACCGGCAGCTTCTTCCCCATTGAGGACACGCCGGTGAGGCAGGTGACGGCGTTGAGCGCGTGGACGGTGATGGTCTCCATGACCACGGAGGGAACGCCCGTGCACTCGATGAGAACATCGGCGCGAACACCTGACTCGGTGAGGCTCTCGGTGTGATAGGTGGCGCCGAGGCCCCGCACGAGTTCCGGCTTTGGCCCGTCCTTCACCAAGTCGAAGACGTGGACGTCGAGACCACGCTGGACGCCGAGGAGGGTGGCAAGCAGTCCGACGGGCCCGGCGCCGGTCACCACTGCGGTCTTGGGATCGAAGAAGGCGCGATGTCCGATCGCCTCAGCATGCTGCCATGCCTTGGCCACGATCGTCGTGGGCTCAAGGAGGACGCCCACGTTCGAGAGGCCGGAGTCCAGCTTCACGATCGCGTCGGGGTCCGCCCGGTACCGCTCCCGCGCGAAGCCGTGCAGGCCCTTGATGCCATGTTCGGTGTACCAGCCGTTGGTGCACATGTCCCACTGTCCCTGGGCGCAGGCAGCGCAGGGCTCGGGGTCTGGGCGGCGGACGATGCCGACGACGAGATCGCCTTCCGAGAGCCCCGATCCCTTCGGCGCGGACAGCACGCGACCGAGGTTCTCATGGCCGAGGACGAGCCGGTCCTCGCCAGGAGGGGCCTCGCCGTATTCAGCGCCGATGATCTCCGCATCGGTCCCGCAGAGACCCACCGCCAGGGATTCGACCAGAACGCTCCCGTCGGATTCGCGCGGTTCCTCGAAATCGATCAGCTCCAATGAGTCCTTCGTGCCGGGCTTGACCGTCAGTGCCTTCACGGGTCCTCCTTGAATTCAGATTCTCGACGCTCAGCTACTCCCCCGCCATGGTGGGAGGAAACTCGATTGTCAGGAATCCCCCAGCCGTTCCATGGATCGTGGGACGACGTCTGCTTGCAGATACTGTAAACTTGCAGAGTCTGCAAACTTCTGGCCGCTCACCAGGGCCCCTCGGTTTGTTCCTCTGAGAGATTCGGATTCTCCTTCCATGTCCAATGCATCGGTCGGCTCCGTCGCGAGCCCGGTGATGACCCACCGGCAGATCCTGCTTGTCATCTACGGCCTCATGGCCGGGATGTTCCTCTCGTCGCTCGACCAGACGATCGTGGGCACCGCGATCCGGACCATCGGCGACGACCTCCACGGCCTTGACCAGCAGGCGTGGGTCACCACGGCCTACCTCATCACCTCGACGATTGCGACGCCGATCTACGGCAAGCTGTCGGACCTCTTCGGCCGCCGCCCGCTGTACATCTTCGGCCTCGGCGTCTTCATCGTCGGCTCGATGCTCTCGTCCTTCTCGACGTCCATGCTCATGCTCGCGGGATTCCGCGCCTTCCAGGGCATCGGAGCAGGCGCCCTCATGTCGTTGCCACTCGCCATCATGGGCGACATCCTCGCACCGCGGGAGCGCGCCAAGTACCAGGGGTACTTCCTGGCGGTCTTCGCAGTCTCCTCTGTGGTCGGCCCCCTCGTCGGCGGCGTGTTCTCCGGCGCGAGCCAGATTCTGTTCATCTCCGGCTGGCGCTGGGTCTTCCTCGTGAACGTGCCGATCGGACTCATCGCGCTCGGCATGGTGCTCGCGTTCCTGCACCTGCCCAAGTTCCATGACCGCTCCACCTCGCGCATCGACTGGTGGGGCGCCACCGCGGTCATCGTCACGCTCGTCCCGCTCCTCCTCGTCGCAGAGCAGGGCCGTGAGTGGGGCTGGACCTCTGCCGGGTCGATCTCCTGCTACGTCATCGGCGGCGTGGGGCTCGTCTCCTTCATCCTGATCGAGCGGGCCATGAAGGAGAACGCGATCATCCCGCTTCGCCTGTTCCACTCGCACACGTTCTCCATGGCCACCGTGCTCGGCTTCCTGGTGGGCTTCGCGATGTTCGGCGCCATGCTGACGCTTCCGCTGTACCTCCAGCTGGTCACGGGGCTGACCCCGACCGAATCGGGCTTCGCGACGCTGCCGATGGTGGGCGGCCTCATGATCGCCTCGATCGTCTCCGGCCAGATCGTGGCGCGGACCGGGAAGTACCGCATCTTCCCCATCACCGGAACGTTTGTGACGGCGTGCGGCTATCTGGTGCTGACTGCGATGACCATCGACAAGCCGCTGTGGTTCCTCATGATCGCCATGTTCCTCATCGGTCTTGGCCTCGGCCAGCTCATGCAGTCCCTCACGCTCGCCTCGCAGAACTCGGTCCCGCCCCAGGACATGGGCGTCGCGACGAGCTCGGCCACGTTCTTCCGCCAGATCGGCGGCACCCTCGGCACGGCCGTGCTGCTTTCGGTGCTCTTCGCCGTCATGCCGCTGAACATCACCTCGGCGATGACGAACAAGGCGGACCTGACCACGGCCCTCGATGCGGCCCTCACGCCGTCGGTCGCCAACAACCCGGCGAACGCCGGGATCATGCAGCAGCTCTGGAACCCGATCGTCACCCCGGTCAAGACCCAGATGCAGGCGAGCCTGGATCAGGGGACGACGGCGGCCAAGCAGGCCGCGGACCAGGCGGTCACCAAGCAGGTGACCACGGCCGTCCAGCAGCAGGTGGCAGCAGGGCGCGTCCCTGCCGCAGCCGCGCAGTCGATCATTGACCAGCAGGTCGCCGCGGCCAAGCCGACCGCAGAGCAGCAGGCGCTCACCGCCGCCGCGCAGAAGGCAGGCGTCGGCATCGTGGACGGCAAGCTCGCGGTCGATTTCTCCGACCAGGCCCAGCGCGCCGCCATCGTGGACAAGCTCGTCCCGACCATGATCGACCAGCTGAACAATGCGAAGTCGAACGGATCCTCTTCGACGTCGTCGGCGACGTCGGACACCTCGTACCTCAAGGGCGCGGACGCACGCCTCACACGGCCGTTCATGGTGGGCTTCAACACCTCGGCCGTGAGCATCTACTGGGTGGGCCTCGGCGTGATCATCCTCGCGTTCATCCTGACGTGGTTCTTCAAGACGCCGCCGCTGCGCCAGCGCTCGGCCCTCCAGGAGCAGGCGGACAAGCAGCAGACCGCCGAGGACCTCGAGGTCTACGTGGCGGCAGCGGCCGCTGAGACCGGGGCGCAGGCTGCCCCGGCCACCGGCACCATCCGGGTCCACCGGCCGTAGGACTCAGCCTGGGCTCCCGCTGCACAGCGGGAGCCCAGCACCCGCTCGCACCAGCCCAGGAATCCAGCGTGACCACCAAGCCGCTCATCACCGACAAGCCCGACTCGCTCCGCGAACGAAAGAAGCAGCAGACGCGGCGCGCCATCCACGACGCCGCGTATTCGCTCGTTGCCGACCGCGGTCTCGCGCACGTCACCGTCGCCGACATCTGCGCCGCGGCGGAGATCTCGGAACGGACCTTCTTCAACTACTTCCCGTCCAAGGCAGCGGCAGCGATGGGATTGCCGACGACGGCAATCCCCGAGGAGAGCGAGCAGCAGTTCCTTGCAAGCGACGGGCCGCTCGTGGACGACCTGTGCGAACTGATCGCAAGCCTCTCGAGCCCCGACGAGGATGGCGTGGAGCGCATCAGGGAATTGGTCAGGGCGGAACCCGACCTCCTTGCTGCCCTGCACCAGTGGACGTCCGGACTCCGCCGTCGGGTGATCCAATTGGCGGAGGAACGCACGGGCACTTCAGAGGGAGCAGGGTCGACGGCGCGGCTCGCCGTCGCGCTTGTTTTCGCTGCGCTGTTCCTGCACACCGACAGCGGTTACACCCTGCGCCCGGGCCGCGCCACGGCCCGCGACCTTCGCACGACCGTCTCCCGGCTCGGCGCCGTAGCACGGGACTGAGGTTCCGGGCACGGCCCGTCCCGTTCATCGAGGGGTTCAGGTGTGCCTAGGTCCAACAGTGCCACCCGGCAAGCGTGCAGATGTGACGCCGGCGTGGTTCTCTGGAGGAACACGTTGAAAGACCAGCGGGGCGGCCCGCGGGCGAACCCTGCGGAAGGGACCCGCCCATGGCTGCCGAGAAGCAGCCCCTCGCCCCGGCTTCACCCGCCAGCCCGTCCGGATCCCGTCCACGGAAGAAGATGCCCTGGGCGGCACTGCTCGTCCTCGCGGCGCTTGGTTTCACTGCCGTCACCACCGAACTGCTGCCCGCGGGACTCCTCCCACAGATCAGCCACGACCTCGGGGTGGGGGAATCAGCCGTCGGCTCGCTCACGGCGGCGTACGCCGTAGTTATCGTCGTGACGGCGGTACCCCTCTCGAAGTTCCTGGCAGGAAGGGTGCCCCGGAAGCGCCTGCTGGTCTCCGTCGTCGTGCTTTTCGCCCTCAGCAATGTCCTGCTCGCCCTGAGTCCGCAGCTCGCGTTCGCTGTGGGCGCGCGGCTGCTCGGCGGCGTGGCGCACGGGCTGCTGTGGTCGAGCATGGCGCCGTACGTCGCGAGGATCGTGCCGGCCGAGGCGATGGGGCGCGGCATGGCCGTGGTGTTCAGCGGCAACAGCATCGCGATGGCGGTCGGCGCACCGCTCGGAACGCTGCTCGGCGGGATCATGTCCTGGCGGACCTCCTTCTTGGTGCTCGCGGGCATCGCCGCCGTTCTGGGCGTCCTCGCCATGCGGCTGCTTCCGCCTCTCCCCCTCACTGGGGCTGCGGCGAGGCCCTCGATCCGCATGGCCATCCGGCAGCCGGGCGTGGTGGCCGTCGCCACGGCGTGGCCGCTCATGCTTTTCGCGCACTTCGCACTGTTCACCTACATTGCGCTGTTCGTGCGGGCCGTAGGGCTCCCCGAGGCAGGTACGGGCATCTCGCTGTCGATGGTGGGGGTCGCCGGTCTGCTGGGGATCTGGGCGGCGGGACTGACCGCGGACCGCTTCCCGAGGCGCTCGCTGCTGGTGACCATCGCCGTCATCGTGATCGCCTTCTGCCTGATGCCGTTCCTGGCCGCCACGTGGTTCGGGCTCCTCGGGCTCACGGCGGCATGGGGAGCCGGGGTGGGCGCCCTCGGCATCTACAACCAGGCAGCCATCCTCCGCGCAGGACGCGACCACGGCGAGGCCGCGAATGGGCTGACTGTGGTGACCATCCAACTCGGGATAACCCTCGGCGCGTGGTACGGCGCGGCTGCCCTCGGCGTCGTCGGCGCCCAGCTCCTGCCGCTCGCGGCCGCGCTTCCCGCGGCGGCAGCGCTGGCCATCACCTTTGCCGGCCGCCGCCATGCGTACGCGCCGGGACCGGGCGAACGTCAGCAACGGTCTCTATAATCCGCTGTATGGCCTTTGTCGCGGACGCGGCGAAAGCGATCGGACGGCTTGTTGCCTTCCTGATCGTCAGCGTCCTCTGTGGCGTGTTGGTAGCAGGTCTTGTCCTGCCGGCCGCTGCCGTGACCGGCGGGGCAACTCTGGGGTCGACGCAGTTCTTCGACAGTCTCCCCAGCGACCTCTCAGTGACCCCACCCGGCCAGGTGACCAAGGTCCTCGCCGCCGACGGGTCCGAGATCGCCACGCTGTTCAACGAGAACCGCACACAGATCCCGCTCGACCAGATGTCCCCCAATATCAGGAACGCCATCGTGGCCATCGAGGACTACCGGTTCTACGAGCATGGCGGCGTTGACCCGACGGGCATCGTGCGGGCGCTCGTGGCGAACTTCCAGGGCGGCCGGCAGGGGGCATCGACGCTGACGCAGCAGTATGTGGCGAATGTGCTCAAGGAGAACGCGATCGCTTCGGGCGCCGACGCCCAGACCTACCTGAACGGCGACAAGAGCGTGGGAGACAAGCTTCGCGAGATGAAGCTCTCCATTGCCCTCGAGAAGCAGTACACGAAGGACCAGATCCTTCAGGGCTACCTCAACATCGTCTTCTTCAACACGAACGCCTACGGCATCGAGGCCGCGAGCCAGTATTTCTTCTCCGTCGACGCCAAAGACCTCACCCTCCCCCAGGCCGCGCTCCTTGCCGGCGTGGTCAACGGACCCTCGGTCTACGACCCGACCACGCATCCGGACAATGCCATCCAACGGCGCAACCTCGTGCTCGATGCCATGCTCGAACACGGCTACATCAACAAGCAGCAGCACGACGAGGCCGTCAACACCCCCATCCAGCTCAAGCTGAACCCACCGAAGCAGGGCTGCGCCTACGCATCGCAGGCGCAATACTTCTGCGACTACGTCCTCCACCAGATCCTCAATGACCCTGCGTATGGAGCAACGCAGGACGACCGCCTGCAGAGGGTCATGCAGGGCGGACTCACCATCAAGACCACCCTCGATCCCCGGCTGCAAGGGCCGGCCCAAGCGCAGGTCGATGCCACCGCAGGCGCCAACCCGGACAAATGGGGCACCTCGCTCGTCACGGTCCAACCCGGCACGGGCAAGATCCTCGCGATGGCGCAGAACACGCGCATGCTGCCGGGCCAGGGCAAGGACTTCGTCACGTCCTACAACTTCAATGTGGACAAGGCGGACGCCAACGGGAACGACCTCGGGGGTGCCGGGGGCATGCAGCCGGGCTCGGCGATGAAGCCGATCACCCTCACCGCGTGGCTGAACGAGGGGAAGGCCACGAACACTGTGGTGGACGCGGCACGGCGTGTGTACCCCCTGAACTACCCATGGAAGGACAGCTGCGGCAAGGTCACCGGCGCCTACGACGACGCCACGGTCGGACTCGGGACGGCCCCCGATCTCCAGAACGACGAGCCCGGCTGGTACTTCCCGATGTCTGTGCGCGAGGGGAGCTACCAGTCCAGCAACACCGCGCTGTTCGCCACCGCTGCCGGCCTCAATGACTTCTGCGACATCCAGCGCGCTGCGGACAGCCTGGGCCTGCACGACGGCGCGGGCGGCGGCCAGAAGCTCGACCTGTCCACCCTCGGCAACCTCCTCGGCGGAGCAAACGTGGCGCCGCTGTCCATGGCAGACGCCTACGCGACATTCGCGAGCAACGGGACCTACTGCGTGCCGATCTCCATCACCGATGTCATCGACTCGCAGGGCAAGAAGATCGGTGGGCAGGCGCCCACGTGCCAGCCGAACGCCATCAAGCCCGACGTCGCCAAGGCCGTCACCAATGTCCTCCAGGATGTGCTCACGAAGGGCTCCGGCTACAACATCAAGGACGACGCCGGGCACACCATCTACCTCGGCGTCCCGGACGCGGCGAAGACCGGAACCAACCAGTTCAACAGCGAGACCTGGCTCATCGGCTACACCCGAGGGCTCTCGACGGCGTCCTACTTCGGGGAGGCGCTCGGCAATCCCGAGGACCATCTGGGCCGCAACGTCATGGTCAACGGCAGGTTCTGGCCGGTGATCGACGGCGCCTACATCGCGGGTCCGCAGTGGGCGTTCTACATGCAGAAGGTGCTGGGCCTCTTCGACCACGGACCGTTCGACGGGCCGCCGCCGGCGCTCATCGGACCTCCTCCGCCTCCAACCCCCAAGTAGTACGACTCTGGACGACCGGCGCTGCAGGATAGCGCGCCTCGCGCTCGTGGGTCCCCGGCCCCACGACCTCCTCGGGTGCGCCCGGCAGCCGCAACACGGCTTCCGTGCCTTGAGGGACGACGACGGCGACCCTCACCTTCTCGCCGGCTCGTTCCCACCGCACCGAGGCGAGACCCTGCGGGGTCTCGAGACTCGTCTTGGCCCAGTCCAGATGCCCTCCGGGTTGGGGCGCGATGAGGATGCGCCGGTAGCCGGCCTCGAGCGGAGCCAGGCCTCCGACGGTGCGATGGAGCCAGTCGACCACGGCCCCGAGAGCGTAGTGGTTGAAGCTCGTCATTTCCCCCGGGTTGATCGTCCCGTCCGGAAGCATCGAGTCCCAGCGCTCCCAGATCGTGGTCGCGCCCATCGTCACCGGATACAGCCAGGACGGGCACTCGGTCTGCAGTAGCAGACGGTACGCGTCGTCGAGGTACCCGGTCGCGGTGAGGGCGTCGGTGACGAAGGCGGTTCCGGCGAAGCCGGTGGAAATTCGATGATCGGCGCCCCGAACGAGTTCGGCGAGGCGCCGGCCAGCGAATTCGCGGTCCTCGGAGCCCCCGCGGTCCTCGGTGTCGAGGATGCCGAAGACGATGGCGAGCGCATAGACCGTGGCGCAGTCGCTTTCGATCACGCCGCCCGAAACGTAGTGCTCCCTGAAGGCAGCACGCAGCGACCGGGCCATCTCGCGGAACTCCGCCACGGCCTGGTCGTCGCCGAGGACTCCGGCGGCCCGAGCTACTAGATCGGCCGTGTGATAGGCACACAGGGTGGCCACGACGCGCTTGTCCGCCTTCGCAGCGCCCGGGTCCTGGGGTGGCGCTTCCGGGTCGAGCCAGTCGCCGAACTGGAAGCCTGTATCCCACAGCCCGTTTCGCGAGAGCTTGCTCCGCAGCCGCCGCGCGTGGGCGGTCATCGAGGGGAAGGCCTCTTCGAGCACCCGTCGGTCTCCGTACGCCATCCAGGCAGCCCAGGGGACCCAGACCGAGGCATCGCTCCACAGCGCGGTCGTATCCTGCCTGCTGGCGCCAGACGATCGCCGGACGTACTTGAGGACATCCGGAACGTCGTACGGCACGATGCCGTCCTGGTGCTCCTGTTCGAGAGCCAGATCGCGGAGCCAATCGCGAAGGAAGTCCCGAACGTCGAAGAGGAAGCATGCGCTCGGCGCGAAAGCGGAGAGGTCCCCGGTCCACCCCAGCCGTTCGTCGCGCTGCGGGCAGTCGGTGGGAACGTCCACGAAGTTCCCGCGCATGCCCCACACGGCGTTCTCGTGGAGTCGATTGAGGAGCGGATTCGACGTCTCGAAGCGTCCGATGCGCCGCAGGTCCGAGGAGATCACGACGGCGATCAGGCCGCCTCCCGCTGCCAGCGCGGCGCGCAGCCCCTCGGTGCCCCCGGGCCACCCTTCCACCTCAACGTAGCGGAAGCCGTGGAACGTGAAAGTTGGCTCGAAGACGTCCTCGCCACCCGAGAGCGTGAAATGATCCGTGGCCCTCGCGCTGCGCAGCGGTCGAGTGCCCAGCTCCTCGTGCTCGAGCACCTCCGCGTGCCGCAGGGTCACCACCGACCCGCGGCGACCAGCGACGCTCGCGCGGACCCAGCCGACCAGGTTCTGCCCGAAGTCCACGAGCGTCTTGCCCGACGGCGCATCCCACACATGAAGTGGCGTCAGTTCCGCGACCCGGCGCACGGCCGGCCCGACGTACGGCTCGAGGCGGGAGAGATCGTCGTCGAGCACGTGGACGCCCACCCACTCCGGCGAGGTGAAGGCGGGAGCCAGCCAGCCGTCGTCGTACCTTCGTGCATCGATGTCCTGCCCGTCGTAGAGGTCGTTCGCAGTGGTTGCCGACGGTCCCGCGGTCCAAGTTGGGTCAGTTCCCACGACCTGCTCGTGCCCGTCCTCGAACCGGATGCGAAGCTCAGCGAAACCGGCCAGTTCCTCCCCGTAGAAGCCAGATCCGCCGGACCACGTCAGGCGGCCGCGGTACCAGCCGTTGCCAAGCGCGAGGCCAAGAACCGTCGCCGAGCCGGCGGTGGGCCCGACCAACGAGGTCACATCCAGCGCCGCATAGCGCACTCGCCATTCGTACGCCGTCCAGCCGGGCGTCAGCAGGTCCTCCGACGCCCGGTGCCCGTTGACGTAGGCCTCCACAACACCGAACGCGGAGACGAGGAGCGTAGCGGACTCGACCGCCCCATGTCCCTCATCGAGGCGGTACTCCCCGCGCAACAGGGGCGCACTGCCGAAGTCGGAATCCGGCGTGATGAAGCGGGCGTGCCAGGACGTCATGAGGTTCTCCGAGGGGCGAGGTTGAACCGATTCAGAAAGTCTGACCTTAGCATGAGGCAGGTCACATTTCGAAGGGCGACGCGACCAACCAGGGGGCTGGCACCGCCCGGCCCCTGCGCTTGAACTGCGTTCGAGATCGTACTCAGCAACGCCCGCTGATGGTGCGCGAACTCAGGCGGACATCACCGGTGAAACGGCTGCGAAAACTGCTGCAGCCTTCCACACAAGAAGGATCGAAGTGACAAGGGTAGCCCCGGCAAATACCCAGACGGGGGCAAGTCCTCTGGGCCGCGCCACGGTGAAGACGATGACCGATCGCCCAATGCAGTAGACCGCCGGCGAGAGGAATGTCCATGCCCAATGGAACGGGCGAACCACACCGAGCCGCTCGAGCCTCTTCCAATCCACGTAGGCGAACCAGACCGAAAGGCCCCACGCCGCGTAGGCCGCCACCAACACGAGAATGAACCCGATGAAAAAGGAAGGAGTCAGCAAAGAGGTGGTGTCCGGGACCAGGCTTCGCCGACTTCCGGTACCGACATACCGGTAATGGAACGTCGGGTACCACAGCACTTCGAGAAGGCCAGCCGCGAAAGGCAGGAGCGTCGTGGCCCACATCGCCCAGTTATAGACAGCCGCTTCCGGCACAAGCCGCGGCCGCTCCGCAACGGCGGCGCGGCCTGTCGACTGATAAAAGGGCGGCTGATAATAGCCAGTCCACCCGCGTCCGTCCCACCACCGGAGTCTTCCGGGAAAATCTGGGGCCGGGTACCATCCCGGCCCCAGATTGCTCTGCTCCATTACCATCCCCAATTCCGCTCTGCGCCTAGCGAAGGATTTGTCCAGCCAGGCTGATCATAACGGTCTGGGGAAGCGACGAAACGGTAGACCCGGCTATTTCACGCGCCCGTCGGAGTCCCCGTTCCGGCTCCGGAGCGATGCCAGAAATCCCCCGACAAGGAGCGCGAGGCCAGCCAGAACGATCAGCGTGACCGCGGCGAAACGAGGCTCCAGGACCAGCCAGCCGAGCCGACTGAGTGCGAGGAGCCCGGCCAGGATCGCCAGAACGCCTCCCCAGACGATCGTTCCAACGCTCGGTCCCTGCACGTTCCCGGAAGGCCCGGGTTGAAGGCTGCTCATCTCATTGCTCCTGATCGATCTCGACATTGCTCATGGTGGCGTGCACGGCGACCACGAGCGTCGCCCCGGAGCTGCCTTGGTTGTACGTCTGGGAGTCGCTCGTGGTCAGGCCGGCCGATGTCCGATTGCCGAACTGAACGTTGCCCATCGTCACGTCTGCTTGGACCCTCACCGGAACGCCCTTGGGGATTTCAATGCGGACCTGGCTCATGGTGGCATCCACGGGGACCACGGAATCGGAGCTCAGGGGGCCGGCATTGTCGAGGGCCCGCAGGTCGAGCAGCCCAGATGCAGCCGTGATGGTGTAGCCCTGAGTTGCCTCTTGAACGGTCGACGGCGACGAGGTCACCGACCGCGGTGTGCGGCTGATGTCGTAGGCCGGCTGCGTGATGATGCCCCCCGCGAGTGCGAGAACCGCGAACAGGGACAGGACGCCGGACGTCCTGCCGTTAATTCCCGCGACGATGATGCCGAGCGCGATGATGCCGGCCGCGAGGGCCCACAGGACGCCTGTGCTCGGGTCGATGACCGCGAAGCCCGAAATCTGCAGCCCCAGGAGAACGCCCGGAATGAAGACCGCGAGGCCCATGACCACGGCCACATACGAGCCGGTCACGCTCTGCCGGTGCTGCCTGACGGGCTGAGGCGGCTGCACTCGCGGCGGTACCTGCGGCGGCGTGTAGCCGTACGAGGCGCGCGGCCCGCTAGAAGGCTCAGCCGGAGGGAAGGCAGGCTGCTCGGGGGCCGACTGGTCCGAAGGGGGCGCCGACTGTTCGTACAGATAGGGTGCCCCCAGTGGCGATTGAGCGTCCGGCGGCGCTCCTGCGAACGAGGCCGGGCCCGCTCTATGGACCCGCCGCGAGGAGGTGATCCCGTAGACGACCAGGAAGGCGACGCCGACCCACAGGAGAATCCAGATGGGCGCGGTCCACCGGGCATCGCCGAACCAGACGATCGGCGCGCCGCCCAACCCCACAATGATCGTGACGAGGGCCCCGGTCATACCGCTCGTCCACCGGCCGTGCACGGCGTCCTGGAGGTGGATGCGGCCGTCAGGCTCCGGCAGGATCATCCACAGGATGCCGTAGGCCAGGACGCCGATCCCGGGGAACAGTCCCACCACGATGAAAAGACCCCTCACGAGGATCGGGTCTATCCTCCAACGGTGCGCAAGACCGGAGGCCACGCCCCCGGCCCATCGATCCGATCCCCGGACGATGCCGAGTCCACGCACCCACGCGAAGAAGTCGGAGTTTGAATGCCCCGAGGGGGCAGCATGGGGAGCGTTACGGGCGCTCCCTCCCGGAGAGAATTCCGTGCTCATGCTTCTATCGTGAGAGCCCCCGTTTGCTCTGCCTACGGCACAAAGCCCCTGCACCGAGGCGCGGGAGACCTGGGGGCAGCGACGGCGCGTTCGGGCAAACCCTCTCGATTCAGAGCGAGGATTCAGCCGGCCGACGTGACAGGCTCCCCCGGCACGCGCCGAGCATAGAAGGCGGCGGACGGGGTAAGGGCTGTACGAGGAGGATCCCCTATGCCCGTGGTCTCTCAGCGCACCGTGGTGCCGCCCACATGGATGCGTGTCAGCTGGTGGCGCCTCGGCTTTGTTGCCTTCGCGATCGTGTGCTTCGGCGGCGAATTCGTCTTCAGGTTCGCCGTGTTCCCGATGGTCTTCGCTCTCGGGTTGGCGTGGGTGCTCTGGCGCAACGAGCGGGATAACGGGCGGCACTGATCTTGGCGCAGCACTCATCTTGGGGAGGGTCGGACTATCAGGCCGAAAGGCTGCCGATCGTCGTCTCGAGAGTCTCGACCACGTAGGTGTAGTCGTCGCCGTCGAGCCCATCCACCATCCGGTCCCAGATGCCTTCGATCTCGCGCTGGAGCGCCCGCTCCGCAGCGCGTCCCGCATCGCTGAGATGACAGATTCCGGCCTTCTCCACCACGAGTCGGCTATGCAGGAGGGGCTCGAGTTCAACCGGGATGGGATTCGCGCCGTCCACAATGACCTCGCGGTGGGTGCTCACTTGAGGCTCAAAACGGCGTCGATCGGCCTGCCGTCAATGAAGACGGCTGCTCGGGAAGCGCCGGCCGCCGCCATCGCGGTGTATTCGAGCTGTGCCTTCGCACGTGGAATATCGCATTCGCCCGCAAGGTTGAATTGGCCGGTGAGGTAGATGGTGATGGTCGTGCCATCGAAGCTGCCGCCCAGATAGCTGAGCGAGGACTGGGACAGGACATTGACCAGTCCCGACATCCCCACGGACCTGCTGCGGTTGGCGAGGAGTGTCCGGATGGCGGGGCCGACCTGGTCGGTGAAGCGGACCGGTTGCGTCGCCGTCGCGACGATGCTGTCGCCGCAGCCAATGAGCGGACCCGACGCCCCGTTGTCGCCCACGGCCACGTAGTAGATCGCCAATTGGGCGACCTGCTCGGGCAGGCCGCCGCCCGCCGCGGGGACGGCGCTGCTTGGCACCGACGAAGCGGACGACGACGGCGCACTCGCCGTCGCGCTCGGCTGTCCCGCTGCACTGGACTGCTGAGAGGGTGTGGCGGAACTGGAGGCCGTCGAACTTGGGGAGCTCGGCGACGACGCGCTCGGGGATGGCGACGTGGAGCTTGCGGCTGCGGACGATGAGGGGGCGGCCGAACCGCCGCCGAAGCAGCCCGAGAGCGCGAGCAGGAGAGCAAACCCGAGCGAGACGGGGATGGTGCGCGGGGCGCCGATCGGCGCCCTCTTCAACGAACGCCCAAGGGGCCACGCGTTCATGAGGCAAGGGTAGGACCGTGCTGTCCTGTAGGACTTGGGCCGAAAGTCCGATCTCGGTCGGCCAGTCACCACAATCGTCGCTATCGGTGCGGACACGGGGACCTTGGGCTCTGCAGGAGCACGCACGTCAGCGGGATGCTGGTGGCACAACGTGGCTTGACTGCACGAGGATCGACGATGTCCGCTTCAACACCCCAAAGACTTGCTGTCCGTCGGCGCCTCCACACGCGCCTTCGGATCGCCGTGCTACTCTCCGTTGGCGCCTTCGCCCTCTCATGGGGGCCCGCGTTGGGACCCGTGATCCTCCCACTCACCGTGGCTCTGGGGCTCGCATGGTTCCTATGGCGCAGCGACTTCGAAAGCGGTCGGAACTGACCGCAGGACGAAAGACTCCTGTCCACTCGTCGCGACGATGGTTCGATGGACCTCGAGGCCATACTCCAGCTGTACTAGAGCCCGCCGCCACCCGAGAGCCTCGCGGATCGGAATCAGGCAAGCAGGGCGTCGAGTTCTCGGGCGATGATGATCGCCCGCGGGTCCGCGCCCACGGGCCACGGACCGCGCGAGATGGTGTAGGCGAAGTCCATCCCAGTGTCCGGATCGACCCAGGCGACGGCGCCCCTGGCCCCATCGTGGCCGAAGCTTCGAGGTACGCCCCAGTTGAGCTGGGCACTCGGCTTCTGGAATACGACCGTGTGGGCACCGTCATGCTCGTTGAGCACCTCGTCGTAGGCTCGCACCTGCTGCTGTCCGACGATCGCGACTGTCTCGGCGCTGAGGAAGGGACGCTCCCTTCAACACCCGTCACGGCCGGAGCCAGCATGGTGCGGACGATCATCGTCAGAAGGAGGACCTTCGCGACGGAAAAGGACTCCTCCCCCGTCACCACGGGATACACCACGGTCAGGGTACGGCACCCCTCGTCCGGGAGACCGCAATCCAGACTCTCCGCGTCAGTGGTTCTTCTTCTCCTCAAGACGCAAGGCGATGCCGATGGCAAAGAAGGTGGGTGCCCAATGGCCTACGAAAATCCCCCAGCGGTCTGACTGTGCCCGGTCATGGCGAGGATTGACGCGGCTGACTGCCCACGAGACGAACGAGAGGCCGATGGACCCAAACCCGGCCATATACGCATATTCGCTTTTAACGCCCATCTCCTGAAGCTTCTCCAGCATGATGGCATCCTCCTGTGTGACTGAAATGGACGAGGCCCACGGCTCGGAACCTCCCAGCCCTATTGCCCCCTGCACCGCAACCGAACCCGGATCATGAAGGAAGGACGTTCGCGATCACCAAGCACACCAACGCTCCGAGGGCGATGCTCAGGACTGCGTTGCGGCGCCAGAGGTGCGTTCCCACCGTGACGGCGACGCCCGACAGCTCGCCTACGGCCTCCCCTGGCACACCACTGGCCCCGATGCCGGCCAAGCAGTAGACGGCAAGAATCGCGACCGCTCCGAGGGGCATCCACCGCCCGAGGTTGTCCACGAGGGCGGATTGCCGCAGGAGCGCCCTCAAGCCGAAGGGGATAGCGCGAAGGCTCACCGTGATCACGACGGCGATCGCGAGGGCGGCGGCGATGTACCCTGCGTCAGGCACGGCTGTCCGCGAGAACATCGCGCGGGCGAGCAAGTTTGGACCGGGTGACGAGCGCAACGGCGAAGAGGCTCATCGCGGCCAGGACCATCGACCCCGGGAGGACGAGTTGCGCCACGAGCGCGGCCCCCACCGCGAGGCTGAGGGCAATTCGATCCGGGTTCTGACGGAAGGCATCCATGGTGAGCACGATGAACAAGGCGGTGAGGACGAATCCCATCCCCTTCAATCCGCTGAGCAGGTAGGCTCCGGCGATTCCGCCGCTGAGCGCGCCAAGGGCCCACGACGCATGGAGTCCGAGCTGAGTCCAGAGAATGCTTCCGCTCGTGAGCGTGTTCGGGTCCCTATTGGCGGTGAGCGCGTAGGCCTCGTCGCACAGGGCGAAGACGCTATAGGCCTTTCGCATCCGCCCGCGCACCAGATGGAGCGGGAAGGAAAGTCCGTAGAAGAGGTGACGCGAGTTGACGAGGAAGGTCGTCAACGCGACAGCGGCCAACGGGGCGCCCGCGGCGAGCATCCCTACCAGAATGAACTCGACGGATCCGGCGAACATGCTCGCCGACATGACGGGTGCAAACCACCAGGGGAAGCCGTGACCCGTGACGAGGACGCCGAAGCCGACCCCCAGCGCGAAGAGTCCGGCCCAGATCACCCACGTGCGGCGCGCAACCTCGCCAAGCTCGGAGCGCTCGCCGATCACCATCCTTTTCACATCGCAATGATATTTTTAATCTCCTGCAATGTGATTGCTTCTTATTGCAGACCAATTGCCTCTTACGCAAGGATCAGCACGTGGATTCCCTCGACCTCGCAATTATCGATCAATTGGAGCGGGACGGCCGCTTGACCAACCAAGAGCTGGCTTCCCGCGTGGGCCTCACCCCGGCGCCATGCTTGCGTCGAGTGCGCCGCCTCGAGGCCGACGGCGTCATCACCGGTTATGCGGCGACGGTCGACCCGGGGGCGCTCGGCCGGGCGTTCGAGGTCATCATCCACGCCGATCTCGTGGCGAAGGACCTTGCCACCGTCGAAGCTTTCGAATCGCGTCTGACCGCCATGCCCGAAGTCGCCGAGCTGCGCCGGATGTTCGGCCTCCCCGACTACTTCATCCGCGTCCAGGTCACCGACTCAGCGGCCTTCGAACGCTGGCTCACCACGCAGCTCCTGGGAGATCCCGCGATAGCGCGCGTCGATTCCCGGATTACCATGAAGCTCCTCAAACTCCGGCAGTGAGCTGCGTTCCCGCAGGTCTTCGCCCTCGCCGAGCATTACCGGCTCACGGTTCAGCGCAAGGCTCGCCAGACAGGCGACGGCGCGGGGCAGGACGGATTCGTCGAAGGTGACCTGCGCCGAGTGGAGGCCGGCGGTTTGAGGATGATCCTGAATTGGACGGGCGCCGAGACTCAGGAAAGTGCCCGGCACTACCCTCAGGACCCGCGCGAAGTCTTCGGAGGCACTGTACGGGTGCTTGAGCTCCTGATAGGACTCCGCGCCCAACAGGCCGCGGACCACGGATGCCGCGTACTCGTTCTCTCCAGGGTCCGCCACGGTAACGGGGTATGGCTCGGCCCAGCTCAACTCGACCGACAGGCCATGGGCTGCGGTGATGCCCTGGCAGATGCGTTCAATGTCCGAGATCAAACGCTCTCGGTGTTGGGGCGAGAACATCCGCACCGTGGCGTCGAATTCGGCGAAGTCGGGAATGACGTTCCCCGCACTACCAGCTTGGATTCGGCCGACCGTGATGACGACCGGATCGAACGGGTCGTAGCCCCGCGCGGCAAGGGTCTGGAGGGCAAGCACGATCTCGGCCACCACAGGGACAGGGTCCTTGGCCACATGAGGCGTGGATCCGTGCCCACCCAATCCGACGACGCGGGCATGCAACTCGTCGCAGCCCGCCATGAGTGGGCCGGGACGGGACGCGAAGACGCCCGCGGGGAGATCGGATGCCTGGACGTGCAGTCCGAACGCCGCATCGGCACGGCGGCCCGCCGCCTCGATAACGCCCTCTTCGATCATGTACTTCGCGCCAAAGTAGGTCTCCTCGGCAGGCTGGAACATGAAGACGACATCGGCGATGAGTTCGCGACGGTGTTCATGCAGGACGCTTGCAGCCCCGACGAGCGCGGCAGCGTGGAGATCATGACCGCAGGCGTGCATCACGCCGACGTTCTCCGAGCTGAACTCGAGCCCTGTGTCCTCGATGATCGGAAGGGCATCCATGTCGGCTCGGAGCAGCACCACCGGTCGGCGGGTCCCGGCGGGAAGTGGCCCTTGTCCTCGAAGCACGGCCGTGATCGAGGACAGGCGGGACCCTGCGGTGAGTTCGAGCGCGTCCATCGGGGCCAGCCGGCGCAGTACCGCTCCCTGGGTCAGCGGAAGATTCAGACCGCACTCAGGATGGCGGTGAAGGGCCCGCCGCAAATCCCTCACCTCCTCGAAGATCTGCTCTGCCTCGCGGAGCACTGACGCGGAAACCGGCATGGCCACCTGCTCGACTTCCATCAGAGGACCTTGCTGAGGAAGGTCTGGGTGCGTTCGTGCTGGGGGTTGGCGATGACGTCGCGGGGGTTGCCCGACTCGACGACAACACCGCCGTCCATGAAGGTCAGGGTGTCCCCGACCTCGCGGGCGAAGCCGATCTCGTGGGTGACGACGACCATGGTCATGCCGGACTTCGCGAGGTCCTTCATCACGTTGAGCCCGTCGCCGACGAGTTCAGGGTCGAGGGCGGAGGTTGGCTCGTCGAAGAGCATGAGCTCGGGGTCCATCGCCAGGGCCCGGGCGATCGCGACCCGCTGTTGCTGGCCGCCGGAGAGCTGGGCGGGGTAGTGGTTCGCCCGGTCGGAGAGCCCCACCCGATCGAGGAGCTCGAGCGCGCGCTTCTTGGCCGAGGCCTTGTCCTGGCCCTTGACCTGGATCGGCGCCTCGATGACGTTCTCGAGCGCCGTCTTGTG
>NZ_JBQCGQ010000034.1:0-6261 GCF_051955515.1 Sinomonas sp. | reverse complement strand
CTCGCTCGAGCCGCACCTCGCGGCCGCGTTCTCGCTCGGCGGCTACAGCGGCCCGTACGCGTTCGGCGTGGCCGCCCGCGCCTTCGCGAAGGTCCTCGACGCGGCTGGTGTCGCCTCCGTCTGACGTCGCGTTCCTGCCCGCCTGCGTTCCTGTCCACTTCTTCGCGCCCCTCGGCGCGGCTCGCCGACGTTTCCATGCGACACGCCGCGGAGCCGGCCCAGAAGTGGACAGGAGCGCGTGCCGATACCACCAGAAGGACTTTCGATGACTGATTCCCTTGCCGCCAACCCCGACCGCCTCCTCCCCGCAGACCCCGGAACCCGTCAGATTGCGCGTGAGCTCTACGCCGACGTCGAGCATCTGCCGATCCTTTCCCCGCACGGCCACGTCCCCGCCGAGTGGATCGCGGACGACGTCCCGTTCACCGATCCGACCTCCCTCCTGGTGAGCCCTGACCATTACGTCACGAGGCTCATCCACGCCGCGGGCGTTCCGCTCAGCGAGCTCGGCGTCGGGGGCGGGCCTGCGGATTCGCGGGCGGCGTGGCGGCACTTCGCCGAGGCCTGGCCGCTCTTCGACGGCACGGCGTCCGGCTACTGGCTGCGCAGCGAGTTCGAGCACCTGTTCGGGCTGCCGGCGGAGATGGTCGACGCGCTTCCAGCCCACGCGGATGCGGCGTATGACGCGATCGCGGCGAAGCTCGCCGAGCCCAGCTTCCGGCCCCGGCAGCTGTTCAAGGACTTCGCCATCGAGGTCCTCGCCACCACCGACGACCCGTTGGACTCCCTCGAGGCCCACGAGCGCCTCGCGAAGGACGAGACCTTCACCGGCCGCGTCATCCCGACGTTCCGGCCGGATCCGTACATCAACCTCGCCCATCCGGAATGGGCGTCGCGGGTCGAGCGGCTCACGGCCGAGGCCTCTGGCGGCACGGCGGGCTACGAGGGGTACCTCCGGGCGCTCGAGGCGAGGCGGCGGTACTTCGTGGACCACGGTGCGGTCTCGGCGGACCACGGCGTGCGGACCCCTCTTACGCTCAAGCTCGAGCGGTCCGAAGCCGAGGCGCTCTTCGAGAAGGCCCGCCGCGGGGAGGCCACGGCCCGGGACCGGGACGTCTTCGAGGCGCACATGATGTACGAGATGGCGCGGATGTCCGTCGAGGACGGCCTCGTCATGACCATCCACCCCGGCTCGTTCCGCAACCACCACGCGCCCACATTCGCCAAGTACGGCGCGGACTCGGGCCACGACATCCCGTTCGCGATCAATTACACCGAGGGCATCCGGGCGCTCCTGCAGGACTTCGGCACCATCAAGGACTTCCACCTTGTCCTGTTCACGCTGGACGAGACGGTGTTCTCCCGGGAGCTCGCCCCGCTGGCCGGCTTCTACCCCAGCGTGTACATCGGGGCGCCGTGGTGGTTCCTCGACGCGCCGGACGCGATGCTGCGCTTCCGCTCGGCCGTGACCGAGACGGCCGGGTTCTCGCGGTCCTCAGGCTTCATTGACGACACGCGGGCGTACTGCTCGATCCCGGCCCGCCACGACACCTCGCGCCGCGTCGAGGCCTCGTTCCTGGCCCGGCTCGTCGCCGAGCATCGGATCACGGAGACGCGGGCGCACGAGCTCATCGCGGACATCGTCGACGCCGCGCCCCGGCGCGTCTTCAAGCTCTAGGAGGGCACCCATGCCGAGCACGACCACCGAGCTTCCGCTCCTGAGCCGGAACGGCGCCCCGCCGCCGCCGGCCCGGATCGTCCACCTCGGGCTGGGCGCGTTCCACCGCTCCCATCAGGCCTGGTTCACCGCGCACGCCGGGGACGCTGGCGAATGGGGGATTGCCTCGTTCACCGGCCGCCGCCCGGACGCGGCCCTCGCCCTGGCCCCGCAGGACGGCCTGTTCACGCTTGTCGAGCGCTCGGCGGGCGGGGACAGTTTCGAGGTCGTCGGCTCAATCGCCGAGGCCGTCGACGGCGCGGATACCGCGCGGCTGAACGAGCTCCTCGCAGCGCCGGCCACCGCCGTCGTCACCCTCACCGTCACGGAGAAGGTGTACGACGACGACAGCCCCGACGCGCCGCTCGGTCGCCTCGTGCGCGGGCTGGCTGCGCGGAGGGACGCAGGGGCGGGCCCGATCGCCGTCGTCAGCTGCGACAACCTCGCCGGCAACGGCGAGGTGGCGCGCGCCGCCGTCGTCCGCCTGTCCGAGGCCCTCGAGCCAGCCCTGGGGGAGTGGGTGCGGGAGAACGTGAGCTTCGTGGGCACCTCGGTGGACCGGATCACCCCGCGGACGACGGCGGACGACGTCGCCGAGGTCGCGGAGCGCTGCGGGTACCGGGACGCCTCGCCGGTGGTCGCGGAGCCCTTCGCGTCGTGGATCCTGCAGGGGGACTTCCCGGCGGGACGTCCCGCATGGGAAGATGCGGGGGCGCAGTTCGTGACGGACCTCGAGCCGTTCGAGAACCGCAAGCTGTGGCTCCTTAACGGCGCCCACACCCTGCTCGCCTACGCCGGCCAGCTGCGCGGGCACGCGACCGTCGCCGAAGCCCTCGGGGATCAGGCCTGCCGCGCCGCCATGGAGGAGTTCTGGGACGAGGCAGCCCGGCACCTCACCGAACCCGGGCTCGATATCCCCGGCTATCGCCAGGCCCTGCTCGAGCGGTTCGCCAACCCCCGGATCGCGCACTACCTCGCCCAGATCGCCCAGGACGGCTCGCTCAAGCTCCGCCTTCGCGCTGTGCCGACGCTCCGCGCCGAGCGGGCCGATGGCCGCTCAGGGATCGCCGCGGCGCGGATGGTCGCCGCGTGGATCGACTGGGTCGCTGACAGCGTCGCCCAAGGCGCCGAGATCCAGGATCCCCAGGGCGACAGCGTTCGGGAGGCGGGTTCCCTGTCCGGGCGAGAGCGGGTCGAGGCGCTCCTCCGCCTCGTGGACGCGGACCTGGCGAAGGATACCGCCGTCGTCGACCTCGTCGACAGCGAGACGGCATACTTTGGCAAATAGTTGGCAAACGATTGCCAAGACCGTTTCCCAAAGGACTAGTCTGGGGACCACGCACTCAGGGGCCAACCCCTTTTTGAACCATCTCGAACGGAGAGGACGACATGAAGATCGTTGCCGCTGATGTCTTTGTGACCAGCCCGTCGCGGAACTTCGTCACGCTGAAGATCACGACCGACGAGGGCATCACCGGCATCGGCGATGCGACGCTCAACGGCCGCGAGCTCGCCGTTGCCGCGTACCTGAAGGAACATGTCGCCCAGCTGCTGGTGGGCAAGGACCCGCACATGATCGAGGACACGTGGCAGTTCCTCTACCGCTCCTCGTACTGGCGGCGGGGCCCGGTGACGATGGCCGCAATCGCGGCGGTGGACATGGCGTTGTGGGACATCAAGGGCAAGGTCGCGAACCTGCCGGTGTACCAGCTCCTCGGCGGGGCGTCCCGGCGCGGGCTGCGCGCCTACGGGCACGCCTCGGGCACGGACCTTCCCTCGCTGTTCGACTCGATCCGGCACCACCTCGAGCTCGGCTACAAGTCGATCCGGGTCCAGACCGCGATCCCCGGCATCAAGGCCGTCTACGGCGTCGCGGCCCAAACCCAGGCCTCGGGCGAGCGCTACGACTACGAGCCGGCCGGGCGCGGGGCGTTCCCGCAGGAGGAGGACTGGGACACCCGGGCCTACCTGAAGCACCTGCCGACCGTGTTCGAGGCCGTGCGGAACGAGTTCGGGCCGGACATCCCGCTCCTGCACGACGGCCACCACCGCATGACCCCGATCCAGGCCGCGAAGCTGGGCAAGGCGCTTGAGCCCTACGACCTGTTCTGGCTCGAGGACTGCACCCCCGCGGAGAACCAGGAGGGCCTGCGCCTGGTCCGCCACCACACCACGACCCCGTTGGCCATCGGGGAGATCTTCAACACCGTGTGGGACTTCCAGCTGCTCATCCGCGAGCAGCTCATCGACTACGTCCGGGCCGCCTCGACGCATTTCGGCGGGATCAGCCCGCTGAAGAAGGTCATGGACTACGCCGCGCAGTACCAGATCAAGTCCGGCTTCCACGGGCCCACGGACATCTCCCCGGTCGGGTTCGCCGCGCAGCTGCACGTGGGCCTGGCGATCCACAACTACGGCATCCAGGAGTACATGCAGCACTCCGACGCGACGAATACGGTCTTCGAGCAGTCCATGACGTTCATCGACGGCTACCTGCACCCCGGCGACAAGCCGGGCCTCGGCGTCGAGTTCAACGAGGAGGCGGCGAACTCGTACCCGTACCAGCAGGCCTACCTGCCGTACAACCGCCTCATCGACGGCACCGTCCACGACTGGTGAGGCGATGAGCACTGGTGATTCCGTGAGCTCAGGCGAGGTGCTGCACGTGATCGTCATGGGCGTCTCCGGCTCGGGCAAGAGCACCGTCGGGGCCCTCCTCGCCGAGGACCTCGGCGGGGAGTACCTCGACGGCGACGTCCTGCACCCTCAGGCGAACATCGACAAGATGGCCGCGGGCATCCCGCTCACCGACGCGGACCGCGAACCGTGGCTCCGGATCATCGGCGAGCGGATGGCCGGAGCGGACAGCACGATGGTGATCGGCTGCAGCGCACTGCGCCGCGTGTACCGCGACATCATCCGTGCCTCAGCCCCAGACACCCGATTCGTCCACCTCGTGGGGAGCCACGATCTCCTCGCCCAGCGGATGAAGACGCGCCCCGGCCACTTCATGCCGCCGTCCCTGCTCGAGTCACAGATCGCCACACTCGAGGACTTGGACCCGGACGAAAACGGGAAGGTGTTCGACATCGCGGAGCCCCCCGAGAAGATCGCCGAGGCCGCTGCGGAGTGGCTCCGCGGCGCCTGATACGGGCAAAAATCAAGGGAGGACGACGACGGAGGGCAGCTTCCGCCGTCGTCCTCCTTTTGCTGCTCGCGTTTCGGGAGATTTCTCCCAGTTTTGCGGCGTGTTAACTGGACATTAAGATTGTGTGCGTTTTTCATATGTGCACTTGGGGAACACAGAACCCGATCCAGAAGGCTGATATGGGCACCGTCAAGGCCGAGCATCCGCGGCCCCGCCACTTCCTCCTCCACCTCAGCGACACCCATCTGCTCGCAGATGACCAGCTCCACGGCACCGTCGATGCTGCCGCCGAGTTGGAGCGCGTCTTTCAACAGGCGGCCGACGCCGGGGGGTCGCCCGAGGCGATTGTCGTCACGGGAGACCTTGCAGACCGGGGGCAACGGGGGGCCTACGAGAGGCTGCGGTCGATCGCCGAGCCTGCTGCCGAGCAACTGGGGGCCCGCCTGATCTGGGCGATGGGCAACCACGACGACCGTGCGGAGCTGCGTTCGGCCCTCCTCGGGGAGGAGCCCTCGACCGAGCCCCTCGACCGGGTGCACTGGCTCGGCGGGCTGCGCGTCATCACCCTCGACACCACCGTCCCCGGCTACCACCACGGGGAACTCGAGCCGTCCCAGCTCGAGTGGCTGGCCGAGGAGCTCGACTTCCCTGCGCCCGACGGCACCCTCCTCGCCATGCACCACCCGCCGGTTCCCTGCGTGCAGGACCTCGCGGTGCTCGTCGAGCTCCGCGGCCAGGCGGCACTCGCTGACGTTCTCCGTGGCACGGATGTCCGCGCGATCCTCGCCGGCCACCTCCACTACTCGACGAGCGCAATGTTCGCCGGAATTCCGGTCTCTGTCGCGTCGGCGACCTGCTACACGCAGGACCTCGCCGCGGTCGTGGATCCAGAGACCGGCATCCGCGGGACGCGCGGGCGCGATACCGCGCAGGCGTACAACCTCGTCCACGTCTATGGCGACACCGTCATGCATTCGGTCGTGCCAGCCTCCGGTGGGGCCACCGTGGGCAAGGAGGTGCCTGCAGAGGAGGTCGCCCGAATCCTCGAGAGGGCCGGCATCGAGTTCCCCGAGGACGAGGGGGCCTTCGACCGGGACGCGTTCGACGGCGAGTCTCAGCACCCGACCACCGGGATGCTCCCCATCCTCTAACCGTTTCGGGTGCAGATACTGCCCCGTTTCTGGCGTTTCGGGTGCAGATACTGCCCCGTTTCTGGCGTTTCGGGTGCAGATACTGCCCTCGATGTCCTGAGACAGGGGCAGTATCTGACGCGAAGATAGGTGGGTCAGGATGCCGTGGCGAGTGTGACTTGGTAGCCCATGGCCTCGAGTTGGTGGATGGCGCGGCTCTTGGTTCGGTCTGGGTGTAGGCGGTTGAAGAAGTCGGCTCCAGGGTC
>NZ_JBQCGQ010000033.1:0-7430 GCF_051955515.1 Sinomonas sp. | reverse complement strand
GGCGTCGCCACGTTCGCCCAGCTCTATTCCACTCAGGCCCTGCTCCCCCGCATCTCGGCAGACCTGCACGTCGACGCTGCCCAAGCGGCCCTCACGGTGTCCCTGGCGACGCTCGGCCTTGCCGTGGCCGTGCTGCCGTGGTCCTTCGTCGCCGACCGCATCGGCCGCGTGCCGGCCATGACGGCAGGGGTCGCGGCGGCCACGGTCCTCGGTCTCCTCGCGCCGTTCTCGCCCAGCATCGCCGTTCTGCTCACGCTGCGCTGCATCGAGGGAGCCGCGCTCGGTGCTGTCCCCGCCCTCGCAGTCGCCTACCTCAATGAGGAGGTCCATCGCGCGAATGCCGCAGTGGCGGCGGGCACCTACGTGGCAGGCACCACGATCGGCGGCCTTCTGGGGCGGCTCGTTGCGGGGCCACTCTCGGACATCTGGGGCTGGAGGGCGGCGATCTTCGCCGTCGCGGTCCTCGGCGCCGTTGCCGCCGCGGCCTTTGTCGCCCTCGCTCCCACTCAGAAGGGATTCGTGCCCGTTCGGGAACGGCGCGGAGACGCGACGCGCGGCACGCTTGCCGAAGTCTTCCGGTTGCTCGGAGCGCAGCTCAGGAATCGGCGGCTCCTCGCCCTGTATCTGCAGGCCTTCACGCTCATGGGCGGCTTCGTGGCCGTCTACAACTTCCTCGGCTACCGGCTCGAGAAGGCGCCCTTCTTCCTCCCCGAGGCTATAACGAGCCTCCTCTTCCTCGCCTACCTCTCAGGAACCGCTTCCTCGGGGTACGCGGCGCGACTGAGCGAACGCTTCGGCCGGCGGACCGTAATGGTTTCGAGCATGCTCCTCATGGCAGCCGGGGTCCTCCTCACAGCTCTCGAATCCCTCCCGGCGATCCTGCTCGGTCTCATCGTCCTCACGGCAGGCTTCTTCGCGGCGCACGGGCTGGGATCCGGGTGGACCGGGGCGCTCGCCACGACGGGAAAGGCCCAAGCCGCCTCCCTCTACAACCTCGGCTACTACGCGGGGTCCAGCCTCATCGGATGGCTTGGCGGCCTGGTCTACCAGAGCTTCGGCTGGGCCCCGCTCGCCGGGGGCATCGCGGTGCTGGCCGTCGTCACCGCGGCGGTTGCCGCCGTCGTCCACCCCTCGCGCCCGCCTCGGTAGGCGAGTCCACCTGGCCGGTAGGATGGGCTGGCTGTGGTCATCGCCGCAGGAGATCGCCCCGGAGGGAGCCACCATCGCCATGGCCGAAATGCTTGACGAGGTCGACCGCCGCATTCTCGCCGCTCTCGTCGAGGACGCCCGCATGACCAACAAGCAGCTCGCCGAACTCGTGGGCATCGCCCCGTCGACGGCGCTCATGCGGACGCGCGCGCTCTCGGACCGCGGCATCATCACGGGCTACGAGGCAAAAGTGAACTTGAGCGCCGTGGGCCGCAGCGTTCAGGCGCTCATCTCCGTGAGCCTCCGCGCCCACGACCGCGACCAGATCGACTCCTTCACGTCCCGCGTCCCCCAGCTGCCTGGAGTGCTCGCGACGTTCCACACGTCCGGTGCCGTGGACTATCTGCTGCATATCGCAGTGGGAGGCACCGAAGAGCTGCGCGACTGGGTGCTCGACAATCTGACGACCGACCCGGTAGTCGGCCACACTGAGACGACCCTGGTCTTCGAGCAGATCCCCGGGCGCGGGCCCCTCCCGGACTGAACTTCCAAGGCGCGCACATCAGGCTGCGGCTCAGAAGCGGAGCCGGGCGCGCGCGTCCTCACGCAGCTCGTCGAGTTCTACGAGCCGGTTGACGCGTGGATCTACGACGTGCGGGCGCTCGGACCACGCGACGAGGGCTGCGCCGACCCGATGAACGAGGCTGTCGAAGAGCCCCGCCCGGCGGGGGCCTGTGAAGGCGGCATGCAATGTGGTCATGGCTGTTCTCCTCGTGGCTTCCGGCTCCGACCTCGCGTTGCCGGCACAGCGTCCTCCCGAAGGGGGAACGCGTTGAAGTGGATCTGGACTGGGCGTGCGCCTTCTTGGACGCCGGTTGCTCGAAGTCGCTCCACCGACTGCGCGATGAACTTCTCGACGGAGTGTGCGAACTCCGCCAGTTGCGTGGCGGTCAGGCGAATGTTCGTTGTGTCCAGGGCAGCGGCCTCGGACCATTCAGGCTCGTCCTCGAGCCAGCCGTGCTCCACGAAGTTCGCGAGCGCGGCCGCGCGGTTGTGCTCGAACTCGCGGCTCACCAGCTGAGCCGCCTCGCGGGTCGTGGGATTGTCCGCGAGCTCGCGGGTGACAATTGTCAGCATTTCCTTGGGCCGATCCCACCAGCGCTCCCGCTTCGTCCCCCTGCCCTCGACTTCGCGGACGAACTCGTGCTTTGCGAGCTGCCGGAGGTGATAGCTCGTGGCGCCGGTCGACTCTCCCAGACGGTCGGCAAGGGTTCCGGCGGTCTGAGGTCCGTAGCGCGAGATCGTCTCCAGAATCTGGATCCGCAGCGGGTGCGCGAGGCCCTTGAGCGAGGCAACGTCGACGGTTCTGCTCGGTACGGGCTGCGGATCGTTCTCGGCCATGGAAAGAGCATAGAGATGCAAAGGAATCTTTGCAAGGATTTCTTTGCAAAGATCTCTTTGCCTGTGAGGAACTTCAGGAATACCGAAGCGTCACCGGCATAATGACCCGGTGACGATCATCGACAACGCGGTCTACGTGGGCGGCCATCGGGCCGCCAAGCCGGAAAGCCTCGAGCAGACCTTCGAAACGCTCGAGGCCATGGGCGGCAGCATGGCGTGGATTGGCCTGTACCGGCCGACCCCGGACGAGATGGCCCAAATGGCGCACGAATTCCGCCTTCATGACCTCGCGGTGGAGGACGCTGTCCACGCTCACCAGCGCCCCAAGGCCGAACGGTACGGCGAGGTGCTCTTCACCGTGCTGAGGCCCGCCCGCTACGTGGACGAAAGCGAGACGGTCGAGTTCGGCGAGCTGCATATCTTCACCGGTCCGAACTTCGTGGTCACAGTCCGGCACGCGGAAACGGCGGGGGTGGGACAGGTGCGGAAGCGTCTCGAGGCCGAGCCTGAGCTGCTCGCCTGCGGGCCCCAGGCCGTCCTCTACGCCCTCCTCGACCGAGTCGTGGACGACTATGGACCGGTCATCTCTGGGCTGGAGAACGACATCGACGAGATCGAGGACCAGCTGTTCGAAGGCAGCTCGGCGGTGTCCCGGAGGATCTATGAGCTCACTCGCGAGGTCATCCAATTCCAGCGCGCCATCCACCCGCTCCGCTCGCTCATCGAAGGACTCGAACGCGGCTTCGAGAAGTACCACGTGGACCTGGAGCTGCAGCGCAATCTGCGGGACGTCCGGGACCACGTGGAGCAGGTCATCTCGAGGGCCGACGCCTTCCGCGACATCCTCCAGAACGCCCTCGTCCTCGACGGGACCCTCACCGCGAACCGCCAGAACGAGACGAGCCTCGCCCAGAACGAGCAGGTCAAGAGGATCTCCTCCTGGGCCGCTATCTTCTTCGCGCCAGCGCTGGTGACCGGCATCTACGGGATGAACTTCAAGGTCATGCCCGAACTCGACTGGGACCTGGGCTACCCCTACGCGCTCGCCCTCATGGTCGTGGCCGGCTTCATCCTGTGGCTCGTGTTCCGATGGCGGAAATGGCTCTGACCGTAGACTGAGGCCCATGCCTGAGACTGCCACTGTCACGGTGACCGGCGCGGCCGGCCAGATCGGCTACGCACTCCTCTTCCGCATCGCTGCCGGCGCCATGCTCGGCCCCGAGACATCGATCCGTCTCCGTCTCCTGGAAATCCCGCAGGCCGTCCGGGCTGCCGAGGGAACGGCCCTCGAGCTCGACGACTGCGCCTTTCCCCTTCTCGAGAGCGTCGAGGTCACCGACCACGCCGGGCAAGCGTTCGACGGCGTCAACGTGGCGCTTCTCGTGGGCGCGCGCCCGCGGACGGCGGGCATGGAGCGGGCGGACCTCCTCCAAGCGAACGGCGGCATCTTCGGTCCTCAGGGCCGTGCCCTCAACGACCACGCCGCCGATGACGTCCGGGTGCTCGTCGTAGGCAATCCGGCCAACACGAATGCACTGATCGCCGCAGCCAATGCCCCGGACATCCCCGCGGACAGGTTCACTGCGATGACCAGGCTCGACCACAACCGCGCCCTCGCACAGCTCGCCGCGAAGCTCGGCTGCCGTACCTCGGACCTCGATGGGGTGACGATCTGGGGCAACCATTCCGCGAGCCAATATCCGGATGTCACGCACGCGACGGCGGGCGGCCAGCCGGTGGCCTCGCTAGTCGACCAGGACTGGCTCGAGGCCGAGTTCATTCCGAGGGTGGCGCAGCGCGGGACGGAGATCATCGACGTGCGGGGCGCATCCTCAGCCGCAAGCGCCGCCAGCGCCGCGATCGACCATGTCCATGACTGGGTGCTCGGGACCGCTTCTTCCTGGACTTCGGCGGCTATCGTCTCCGACGGCGCCTACGGCATCCCCGCAGGACTCGTGAGCTCATTCCCCGTGCGCTCCACGGCCGGCCGGTGGGAGATCGTCCAAGGGCTCGAAATCCCCGAGTTCTCGCGAGTACGGATTGACGCCTCGGTGAAGGAACTCGACCACGAGCGCGAGGCAGTGCGGTCACTGGGCCTCATCGGCTGAACGGTCCCCTGGCCTCGACGTGGGGCTTTGTGCTCTGGCTGCGAGCAGTCTGCTTTCCTAGCATGGTTGACGTCGATCCGTGGTCGATGCTCAATACCGTCGGTGAGAGGCCTGAGCCATGAGCAGCTATCAGCCCGCGTACGGAGCCCCGAGCTCAGTTCCCCTCGAGCTCCCCTACTACGGGGCACCGCCCGTCGAAGCCGTGAAGCGTTTCTGGAAGAAGTATGCGGTCTTTGCCGGGCGCGCGAGCCGCAGCGAGTACTGGTGGTGGGCGCTGGCCTCCGCGATCGTCTCGGGCGTCCTCAACGCGGCGGGCTCCACGACGGACGGCCGGACGGCCACCTCGGCCGGACTGAGCGGCCTCTGGTTCCTCGCGACAGTCGTCCCCTCCCTCGCGGTGGGAGCAAGGCGTTTGCATGATGCGAACCTCAGCGCCCTGCTCCTGCTCCTGGCCCTGATCCCTGTCCTCGGGTGGATCGCGCTCCTCGTGATGATGATCCTGCCGCCGAACCCGGCTGGCCAGCGCTTTGACCGTCTTCCGGCGCAACCGTATCCGCCGTATCCCGAGGCACCGTATCCCCCGCAAGCGTGAGCGAATCCCATCATGACCACCAACGCACAAAGGGACGTCCTGAATGGACGTCCCTTTCAAAAGTGGAGCCTAGGGGATTTGAACCCCTGACCTCTTCGATGCGAACGAAGCGCTCTACCAACTGAGCTAAGACCCCGCGGTGCGGCTTCAACCTTACTGGCCGGGGAGCGCCAAGACAAATCGACGGCCCTGCCTTTCTGCTCGATGAGCCACCGCCCACAAGCCCTGGTGCCCAAGGCACTGTCCGGCGCCAGATTGCGGCGCTCGGAGAAGAAGGTCCCCGCCCCGGGAAGCGGAATTGGGAGGCGCGGACCACAGCCGTCGGCGAGGGTGCGCCGTCGTACAGCTGGGTTAGGCGCGGCGCCGCTGGAGCACGGCATCCAGATTGCCGAGAGCGCCTCGAGCTGCTGGCCGTGCGCCGGGGACCGTGGGAACGCCAGAGGTCTCCCCGGTCTGCGGCTTCGGCTTGATGGTGACCTTGCCTGCGGCTTTGGGCGCGTCGGGAGTCTCGATGGGCTCAGGCGCCTCACGCTCGGCCTTCGCCGCATCCATGTACGACGGCTTCGGGACGTCCACAGGCTCCCACGTCGATCCCTCGTCGTCCCCGCTTTCGCTCGCCGCTTCCGCAGCTGCCGCCTGGGCTGCGCGTGCCACTTCCATCGCTGCCGCCCGAAGATCTTCGCGGCTCAACGACGGCGCGGCGGGCTCGGGCTCCGGCTGGTGGTCGAAGACCTCCGTGGCGACGCGCGTGGTCGGGGCTCGCTGCGGTGCTGGGTGCTGACCTGGAGCCGACATCCGCGGGCGAGCTTGTGACCGACGACGACGGTCGCGCACCGCGAGACGGCGGAGCACGACGACGGCCAGAACCATCGCCAGGAGACCGCCCAGGGGAATAGCCGGACGAACCGCCAGAAGCGCTGCGAGCACGCCGCCGACTACGGCCACGAGAAGCCCTGCGACTCCCGCCAAGGCGAGTACACACCGCCCCCAGCGAATGCGGAGCTTGCCGGCATCGGAACTCCGATTGGACACGAGCGGCCCCTCCTCGGGGGATCGTCGGACGGGCTCTGGGCGGGCGGGCTCTGGGAACGTGCGCGCGGGTGGCGTCGAGGGTCGGACCGCCCCCTCCGGTTCTTCGGACAGGAGCATCGAGGCATCCACCGCGGGCCGGCTCTTGCGCAGAAGGTAGGGGGCACCCCACAACAGCCACAGAAGCACGGCCGCGCCGAGCACCGTCGAGCTGCTGAGGGCGAAGTCCATGACAAAACCGTAGGAGGCCAGCACCGCACCCGGCCGGATTCCGGCCGGTGTGTCGCCACACTTCAGGCTCGAGACGCGAGCCAGCGAGCGGTGAGCCCCTCCGGAACCTCCTCGGCGGTCAACGCGAAGGACTCGTGGTCTGCCCACTGGCCCGCAATGTGGAGGTACTTAGGACGCAGACCCTCATACCTGAACCCGAGCTTCTCGACCACCCGCAGGCTGGGCCTGTTCTCCGGCCGGATATTGATCTCCATGCGGTGGAGCCCGAGCGTGAAGAAACAATGGTCGGTTGCCAAGGCGACGGCGGTGGGCGCAATCCCGCGCCCAGCATGCTCGCGGTCCACCCAGTAGCCCAAGGTGGCCATGAGCGCCGAGCCCCAGATGATCGACGAGACCGTGAGCTGACCCACGATGGGGGCGGGATGGTCCCGTGCCTCGTCAAGGGTGATGACAAACGGGAGCGCCGTGCCCTCTCTCGCCTGCTGGTTCAGGGAGCGCACCATCTGCCGGAACGTCGGCAGTCCCCCTCCCGGCTGCGGATTCGATGCCTCCCACGGCGCGAGCCAGTCGGCGTTGCGCGCCCGAAGGCCCATCCATTCGGTCCGATCCGACTGCCGGATCGGGCGTAGCCCAATGTCGCCGGACTGCAAAGTCACCGGCCAGATGCCGGGCCCCCACATGCTGGTCAGGCGCCGGCGGATGCGGGAACGCCCGCGCCGTCCGCCACGAAGTCCCGAAGCCAGGAACGCAGGTCGTCGCCGAACTCCTCCCGGCCACAGGCGAGGGTGACGACGGCCTTGAGGTAGCTGAGCTTGTCGCCGGTGTCGTAGCGGCGGCCGCGGAACACGACCCCGTACACCCCGCCGCCCTCGCCCTCGCGCTTGGCCAGGGTCTGCAGCGCGTCCGTGAGCTGGATCTCC
>NZ_JBQCGQ010000032.1:0-13190 GCF_051955515.1 Sinomonas sp. | reverse complement strand
GGAGATCCAGCTCACGGACGCGCTGCAGACCCTGGCCAAGCGCGAGGGCGAGGGCGGCGGGGTGTACGGGGTCGTGTTCCGCGGCCGCCGCTACGACACCGGCGACAAGCTCAGCTACCTCAAGGCCGTCGTCACCCTCGCGGCCGAACGCGCCGACCTCGGCCCGCAGCTGCGCGCGTGGCTTGCTGAATTCGTCCGGGACTCCTCGGCCGAGGGAAGCCTGTAGCTCTTCATATCGTCGTCGTCCTTGCGCTCTGACTCCGAAGATCGTCGGTGCGCGCCCTGTGTGCGCGGCGACCCAAGCCCGATCCACTAGGCTTGTGGGGAGCCGGAACGTCTTTGCTTCTGCATCGTCCGGCGCCCGTGTCGGTTCTGGGAGTTTCTTCGTGACGAACAGCAAGCAAGCCATTCTCATCAGAAGGCTCGGTGGATTTGGGGCATCATTGCTCTTCTCCACCGTCGTCAACCTGATCGGCATACCGTTTGTGATCGTCAATCTCGGTGCGCAGGTATGGGCAGAACTCTCCGTGGCTCTGGCGGCGGCAGCGGTCTTCGGGATCGTGGTCTCGTTCGGCTGGGGGACGGTCGGGGCGGCGATGACGGCTGCAACCCCACGGTCGGAACGCCCGCTTCTCTTTGTCAATTCGCTTGCCAGCCGCGGGTATCTCTTTCTTTTCTCCGTCATTCCGATGATTCTCGTCATGAGATTCATTGCGCCGTCCGATCCGGTGGCCACCGGGGCAGCTTCCTTCGCCTATCTCCTCCCATTCCTCGGCGCGTCGTGGTATTTTGTGGGGCAGTCGATGCCGTGGAGACTTTTCTTTTTCGACGTCCTGCCTCAAGGGCTTGGAATTATCTTCGGGGTTATCGGGACCTTCCTTGTCCGAGAAGTGTGGGTTTATGTAGCTTCGCTCGTGGCATTCAACTTGGCTGCAGTGCTGTGCAGCGCACTCGTCGTCATCCGTTACGACTCACTGGGGTCCAGCAAACCGTCCCTCGCATTTCGGGCGTCCATGGCACGGCTTGCCGAGCAGTGGCATGCGGTGGTTGCTGCCAGTACCGGCACGGTCAACAGCAGTGGACCGATCATCGCCGTCACCCTTCTGGGATCGCCGCTGCTTCCCGTTTATGCGCTGGCGGACAAGATCTTCAAGTACGGAGTGGCAGGGTTCGGCCCAGTCCTGCAGCTGATACAAGGTTGGATACCGGAAGCAGGGCCCTCCGAAGTCGAGCGGCGCGTCCGTCGAGTGAGTTCGCTGGCTCCATGGTTTGGCCTGCTTGGGGGGCTTGTTCTCGCGCTCGTGATGCCGTGGGCGGCAGCCTTTCTCTCTGCCGGCAGGTTGGTTGTCGGACTCAACTTGAGCGTGCCGTTCGGCATTGTTTTTGCGGGCGTTCTGATGGCCCAAGTGATCGGTCTAGCCTGTTTGATTCCCATCGGTCTGGGACATGTTCTCGCGAAGTCCACGGCCTTTGGCGCTGCTATAAATCTTCTCCTGTTTGTCGTGTTGGGGATTTGGTTTGGCGGGCTTGGGATAGCGTGGTCAGTAGCCGCGGCCGAAGTCGTAGTGGCTGGTTATCAATTACTCGCATTGCGCCGATACTTTCTTGAAAGGTCCGCGGCCTCGTACTGACACTGGTGCCTGAGCGGAGGGCCGCCGGGCAGCGGTCTGCCATTGGCTGAAGCTGGCTCCGCCATCTCATCGGGGACGGTAACCAGGATGGATCAGCGCCCACGCATGCGGAGGCCGACGTAAGCCGCTTCGACACGACCGTCAGGCCCTGGGGATGACAATCGCGGGCACAGGCATCGCAGAGCGGCAGCACGGAGGTTGTCCACATCCTCTACGTGGTCCACGGAGGCCGGTCAAGCCCTCGGTTAGGCTGGCGAGCGTCGGCTGGGGAGCCGACGTCGCGCATCGGCACCGGATCGCGGCTTTGGGGAGCAGCCTTGTGCTGCGTTGGGGGGATTGCAGTGGACGCTGTCCGCATAGTCGAAGACGAGGTACGCGAACTCATCCGTGTGCGCGGATTCGATCCAGTGGACCAGGCACCCGAAGTGCGCCGCCTCGTTGATGCCGCGATAGCCGACTACGACGAACGCGCACTGCTTGGAGCCGTCCCCGTTCTCGCGGCACCTGACGATGTTCGCCGGCGGATTTTCGACGCGGTAGTGGGATTCGGAGCTCTCCAGCCGCTGCTCGACGACCCGTCGGTGGAGGAGATCTGGATCAACGCCCCGCACGAGGTGTTTGCGGCGCGCAACGGAGAATCCGAACTGGCGTCGGTCACCCTGACCGAGCAGCAGGTGCGGGACCTCGTCGAGCGGATGCTCAAGTCTTCGGGCCGACGGCTTGACCTCTCAAGCCCTTTCGTGGATGCGGCACTTCCGGACGGGTCGCGGCTGCACGTGGCGATCCCGGACGTGACTCGCCGGCACTGGGCGGTGAACATCCGGAAGTTCGTGGCCCGGGCATCCCGTCTTGAGCATCTTGTGGAGCTGGGCTCTCTCACTCCCCTCGCGGCACGATTCCTCGCGGCGGCGGTCGCGGGCGGGCTCAATGTTCTTGTCTCTGGTGCAACCCAAGCTGGGAAGACGACGATGCTGAATTGTCTCGCAGCCTCGATAGGCCAGCGGGAACGTGTCATCACTGTCGAGGAGATCTTCGAGCTCCGCTTTGCCCTTCGCGATGTCGTCGGGCTTCAATGCCGCCAGTCGAACCTTGAGGGCTCAGGCGAGATTCCCCTTCGCCGGCTGGTCAAAGAGGCTCTCCGCATGCGTCCCGACCGCCTGATCGTCGGCGAAGTGCGAGAGGCCGAGAGTCTGGACATGCTGATTGCCCTCAATTCCGGCCTCCCCGGCATGTGCACGATCCACGCGAATTCGGCGAGGGACGCCGTCACAAAGCTCTGCACGCTTCCGTTGCTCGCGGGCCAGAACATCTCGAGCGACTTCGTCGTTCCCACCGTCGCGGCGTGCATCGATCTGGTGGTTCATTGCGGTCGGGCTCGCGATGGGCGCCGCAGAGTCCAGGAGGTCCTAGCACTCGGCTCACGTGTCGAGGGAGGGGTCATCGAGTCGTCGTCCGTTTTTGCGCTTGGGTGCGCGGGCCTGGAACGGCGGACGGTCAGCTTGCCCCGGCCGGAGAGATTCGCGATGGCCGGGATCGACGCCGCGTTCTGGGACGCCGCCTGATGTCTGCGATCCTCGGTCTTCTGGCCGGCCTCGGACTATTCCTCATCTGGTTGGGCTGCTGGGAAAGGCAGCCGAGCCCGCCTCGGCCTCCAAGGGAAAGCAGACTTGCGGAGCTTCTGGCGAGCGCCGGCGTCGAGAGGGTCTCACCAGCCAGCTTCTTGATCTCATCCGCCGGCCTTGGCCTCGTGGTGGCGCTCGCGTTCTTCGGGACAACGACGGCGTGGCCCGTGGCCGCGTGTTTCGGCCTGTTCGCGTTGTGGTTGCCGTTGACGCTCCTGAAGTGGCAGGCGAGGAGGCGTCTGGCGCTTCACCGCGAGCTGTGGCCGGACGCCGTGGACCATCTCCGCTCCGCCATCAGGGCCGGTCTTCCGTTGGCAGAGGCGCTCATCCAGCTGGGCTACAAAGGTCCAGAGCCGCTGCGGCCGGTGTTCGTGGACTTTGCGGCCGACTACCGTTCTGGGGGAAATTTCGACAGCTCGCTCGACCGGCTCAAAGCACGGCTGAGTGATCCGATCGCCGATCGGATTGTCGAATCACTTCGCCTCGCGAGGCACGTCGGAGGGTCTGATCTGGGGCGGCTCCTCGGCACGCTGGCGGAGTTCCTGCGGGAGAGCGGTCGCACGCGAAGTGAGCTCGAAGCACGCCAGTCGTGGACCATCAACGGAGCGCGTCTGGCCGTCGCCGCGCCGTGGGCAGTGCTGCTCCTGCTCACGGGCCGTCCAGAAGCCATGGCGGCCTACGCGCAACCCATCGGACTCACCGTTCTCGGAGGAGGCCTGGTCGTATCGGTCGTGTGCTACCGACTGATGCTCCGAGTCGGATCCCTTCCGCAGGAAGAGCGGGTACTCGCGTGAGCGCGGGGACTTCGACGGCGTTCGCCTGCGGAGCACTTCTCGGGTTGGGGCTCTGGATCATCATGGTGCGACTTCCTCCGATGCGTCTCCCTTCGTTCGCCGACAGGGTGGCGCCCCAACTCCGGGCGATCGATGCATCGTCTCGACTCCTGCGACCCGAACGCCAAGCCCTCACGCCCTTCGGGCCACTTGAGCGGATCGTGCTCCCTCTGCTGCACGATGCCGTGCGCAGGCTGCCGCGGCTCGGTCATCTGGCGCTGGGCAAGAGACTGGCCAGTGCGGGGTCGCACAAGAGTCCTCTCGAGTTTCGTTCAGAGCAACTCATCTGGTCAGCGGCCGGATTCGCCATCGCTACGGTCGCCGGAGTGAGCCTCGGCGCGTCGGGGAGGCTGAGTCCTTGGGGATCGGCGATTCTGGTCGTCTTATCGACCGCGGTGGTGTTCGTGGGTCGAGAGATGTTGCTCGTCGCGGCGATACGGCGGCGACGGCAGCGAATTCTCGCGGAGTTCCCATCAATCGCAGACATGATGGCCCTTGCCGTGGGCGCGGGGGAATCGGCGAGTGGGGCTTTGGAGAGGACGGCGAGCCTTTCCAAAGGTGCACTGGCTGAGGAATTCGCGCTCGTCGTTGCTGATATTCGATCCGGCGTGGCTCTCGTCAGAGCGATCCAGCTGATGGGAGAGCGCATCGGCCTCACACCGATTTCGAGGTTTGCAGAAGGACTCATCGTTGCCATCGAACGGGGCACACCTCTTGCTGAGGTCTTGCGGGCCCAAGCCCAAGATGTGCGGGATCTCGCAAAGCGCGAGCTCATGGAGGCCGCGGGGCGCAAAGAAATCGGAATGATGATTCCCCTTGTCTTCGGGATCCTCCCGCTCACCATCGTGTTCGCCGTGTACCCGGCAGTTGCCGCCGTCACCTTGCCGCTGTGAGGTGCTCCCGACTGAAGCTCCTTGTCCTCCGAACCAACGACGTCTCACCAGAAACAGCGTGTCAGCAGAAACAGAAGGGAACGAAACGATGATCACGATGACGAGAATCGGCGGGTGGCTCGCAGCCCTGCCCTTACGGCCCAAGCGATCTCGGCCAGGTCCGGACAACAGCGTAGGGTCCGAACGGGGTGACGTGCCCGGCTGGGTGATGATTACCTTGATGAGCGCTGTGCTGGTCATGGGGCTGCTCGCCATAGCGGCCCCTGCACTGGAAGGCCTGTTCCAGCAGGCCATCAGCAAGGTCAGCAAGTAGCTCGATGCCCGGCCCCCGGCTGCGAGGACGGCGAGACTTGGGCCAGCGGGGTTCGGCCCCGGCCGAATTCGTCATGGTCGGAAGCCTTCTGACGACGCTCGCCCTTGCCATAGCCCAGCTCACGCTCGTCCTGCATGTACGGAACACGCTGATTGACGCAGCAGCGTCCGCCGCCCGCCACGGCGCGCTCGCGGACCGCACCGCCGGTGATGCTCGGGAAAGGGCCGCGCAGCTGGTGGAGACGACGGTGGGACAGGCGTATGCCTCCGACATCGTGGTGGGGAACAGCGTCGTCGAGGGGCTGCGAGTCCTCGAGGTGCGGATCAAAGCTCCCTTGCCGTTGGTGGGCCTCCTCGGCCCAGACCGCGTGGTGGAGGTGGCAGGCCATGCGCCGCTTCAGTAAGAAGTGTCGCTGTGGGATTCTCGTCCCTCGGGGCCGCTCGGCCGAGTCAGGGAGCGCCGCGGTCGAGTTCGTCATGTTCGGCCTGGTCCTGTTGGTTCCTGTGGTGTACTTCGTCGTGACGGTCGGCGTGCTTCAAGCCGCCTCGTTCGCTGCTGTGGGCGCGGCGGATCACGCGGCGAAGGCCTTCGTCCGTTCGCCGGATCTCCAATCCGCCCATCGGGCGGCTCAAGCGGCGGGTCGGGTCGCTGCAGCCGACTTCGGGATCGAGCCAGGCGGAGTCACTGTGTCTATCGCGTGCGACCGCTCCGACTGCCTTGAGGCAGGCACCGCGGTGACGGTGACGGTGGAGATGCAGGCGCCGTTGCCCTTGGCGCCATCGTTCGGAGCTGGAGGGCTCTCGGTGGGGCGTGCAGTCTCCAGTTCCACGCAGTTCGCGGGGAGGTTTCGATGAGCCTTGCGGGACCAAAGAGATCAGGGGAATGCGGGCGCGAGGACGGCATGATCCTCGTGCTCATCCTCGGGTACACGGTTCTCTGTCTCCTCATCGCCTCGGTGGTGATCGGTGTCTCCGCCGTGTACGTCGAGCACAAGAAGCTTCTGAGTCTGGCCGATGGGGCAGCCCAATCAGCTGCCGACACCTTCACGCTGGGCGATGCGGCTCAGGGACCTTCCCCGCCGGCTGCGAGTCTGACGACCGAGAGGATCACAGCATCCGTGGGGGCCTACCTCCATCGCGTCAACGCCGCCGGCCGCTTCGAGGGCTTTACGGTTTCCGGGGCCACTGGATCTGAGGACGGCCGCAGCGCCCGAGTGACCCTCGAGGCCGTGGCACATCCGCCACTTGTCGGCATTGTCGTCCCCGGGGGGATTCGCATAGAGGCCACGTCCATTGCACGGGCGCGGCTTACGCGGTGACCCATGGCGTAACCTTGGATAGTTATGGCTGAGATCGATTTTCCCGCAGAAATCCGCGCCCTCCGGGCCACGCACTCGTCTATCGAGCAGGTGACCGACGTCGATGCGCTGCGCGCGGAGATCGCCGAGCTCAGTGAGGCGGCGGGCGCGCCCGACCTGTGGGACGATCCCGCCAAGGCCCAGCAGGTCACGTCGCGGCTCTCGCACCGCCAATCCGAGCTCGAGCGCGTCGAGAGGCTCGGCACGCGCATCGACGATCTCGAAGTCCTCGTCGAGCTGGCGCAGGAAGAGAACGACGCGGATTCCTTGGGCGAGGCGGTCAAGGAGCTCGGATCCATCAGCAAGGCCCTCGAGGACCTCGAGGTTGTGACCCTGCTGAACGGCGAATACGACGAGCGCGAGGCGGTCGTGACCATCCGCGCTGGCGCGGGCGGGGTCGACGCCGCAGACTTCGCAGAGATGCTCATGCGCATGTATCTCCGGTGGGCCGAGCGGCACGGCTACTCCACGAAGGTCATGGACACGTCGTACGCGGAAGAGGCCGGGATCAAGTCCGCAACGTTCGAGGTGAATGCGCCTTTTGCGTACGGAACACTGTCCGTCGAGGCCGGAACCCACCGTCTGGTCCGCATCAGCCCGTTCGACAATCAGGGCCGCCGCCAGACGTCCTTCGCGGCGGTTGAGGTCATCCCCGTCATCGAGCAGACCGACTCCATCGAGATCCCGGACAACGAGATCCGCATTGACGTCTTCCGCTCCTCGGGCCCAGGCGGCCAGTCGGTGAACACGACGGACTCCGCGGTCCGGATCACCCACCTTCCGACCGGCATCGTGGTCTCGATGCAGAACGAGAAGTCTCAGATCCAGAACCGCGCTGCCGCCATGCGCGTCCTCCAGTCGCGTCTTCTCCTGCTCAAGAAGGAGCAGGAGGACGCCGAGAAGAAGGCCCTCGCGGGTGACGTCAAAGCGTCATGGGGCGATCAGATGCGCTCGTACGTCCTGAACCCCTACCAGATGGTCAAGGACCTTCGGACGGAGCACGAGGTGGGCAACCCTACGGCGGTGCTCGACGGCGAGATCGATGACTTCATCGACGCCGGGATCCGCTGGCGCGCGGGACAGCGCCAGGGCGCCGAAAGCTAGGTGACCTGAGGGAGGACGGCGACACGCCGCCGAGGCCCCCTCCGGAATCCCCCTTCCGTGCTTATAGTCGATCAGCCGGCGCTTCCGTCCCCGAGCCTCGCCCGTGCGCCGGGTGGTGGATGCTATGCGCGCCGCCGGGCCGGAAGTGCCATGATCCGCTTCGACAACGTCACGATGGTCTACGACAAGAAGGCCAGACCCGCGCTGGACAGCGTCTCGATCGAGATTCAGCGCGGCGAATTCGCGTTCCTCGTCGGGCCCTCGGGCTCGGGCAAATCCACGTTCCTGCGCCTCGTGCTCCGAGAGGACCGGGCCACCTCGGGGAGCGTCTTCGTGGCTGGCCAGAACGTCGCAAAGCTCTCGAGCTGGCGCGTGCCGCGACTGCGCCGGGGGATCGGTGTCGTCTTCCAGGACTTCCGCCTGCTGCCCCAGAAGACCGTCTTCGCAAACGTCGCGTTCGCGATGCAGGTCATCGGAAAGAACCGGAGCGTGATCCGGGAGACCGTGCCCGAGGTCCTCAAGACGGTGGGCCTGGAAGGGATGGGGCACCGCATGCCTCACGAGCTCTCGGGTGGAGAGCAGCAGCGCGTGGCGATCGCCCGCGCCGTCGTCAATCGCCCTGGGATCCTGCTCGCGGATGAGCCCACGGGAAACCTTGACCCGACGACATCCCAAGGGATCATGCAGGTCCTCGACAAGATCAACCAAAACGGGACCACGGTGGTCATGGCCACCCACGATGATGACATTGTGAACTCGATGCGCAAGCGGGTGATCGAGCTCGGCTCGGGCAAGATCGTCCGGGACGAGGCGAAGGCCCTCTACACGTCGATGATGCCCGCCGTCCGCCCGTCGCACCTCGGCCAGCCGGGGCCTTCGCGCGAGGCGGTTGCGTCTCCGGCAGGCGCCAGCGAGGAGGAGATCTGATGCGCGCCGCTTTCGTTCTGGGCGAGATCGCAGGCGGCCTCCGCCGCAACCTCGCGATGGTCGTCTCCGTCATTCTGGTCACCTTTGTCTCGCTGACCTTCGTCGGCGCGGCGGGTATGCTGCAGCTCCAGATCAATCAGATGAAGGGCTACTGGTACGACCGCGTCCAGGTTGCGATCTTCCTCTGCGGGCAGGGGTCGACGGCGGCGGGCTGCGCGAGTGGGCCCGTCACCCCAGACCAGCAGAAGGCGATCCAGGCCCTCCTCGATTCGCCCGCTGTGGCGCAGTACGTCAACGACTACCACTACGAGTCCCAGAACGAGGCATATCAGCACTTCAAGGAGCAGTTCGCGAACTCGCCGATCGTGGATTCGGTCACGCCCGACCAGCTCCCGGCGTCCTTCCGCATCAACCTCAAGGACCCCGAGAAGTACCAGATCATCAGTGAGACCTTCTCATCTCGCCCCGGGGTGGAGACCGTGATCGATCAGCGCCAGCTCCTCGAGCGCCTTTTCTCGGTGATGAACGGCGCATCGCTTGTGGCCATCGTGATCGCAGGCGTCATGATCGTCTGCGCAATCCTGCTGATCGGCACGACGATCCGGCTCTCGGCCTTCAGCCGGCGCAGGGAGACGGGCATTATGCGCCTTGTCGGCGCGTCCAAGCTCGTCATCCAGCTGCCATTCGTGCTCGAGGGCGTGATCGCCGCCGTCGTGGGTGCGGTGCTGGCATCCGGAACGCTGTGGGCCGTCGCCAAGTTCTTCCTCGGCGACGTGCTGGCCAAGCAGTACCCTGACACCGCGTTCATCTCACCAACGCAGGCGCTCATGCTTTCGCCGCTGCTCATCGCCCTCGGCGTCGTCCTCGCGGGTGCCTCGTCCATGCTGACGCTCCGCCGCTACCTGAAGGTCTGACATGGCTCCCCTTGAATCGGCTCCCCATCGACGCACCGCTGTGAAGCGCGGGGCGGCACTGCGTGTGCCCGCCGCGGCCGCCGTCGTCGTCCTTGCCCTCGGCGTGGCCGCCTCCGGTCCCGCACGCGCAGATGACTTGGACGACCAGAAGGCGCAGCTCCAGCAGCAGGCGCAGCAGGTTCAGTCCTCGCTCGAGTTCCTCGACGGCCGGATCTCGCAGTCGGCAGCCGATCTCGCCAACTACCGCGCGCAGCTTCCCGGTGCGCAGCAGGCGCTTGTCGACGCGCAGGGCCGCGTGGCGTCGGCAACCAAGGAGGTCGAGGCCCTCGCCGTTCGCGTGGATGCGGCGCAGCAGAACAAGGCCAAGATCACCCAGCAGATCGCCGACGACCGGGGCAAGACGGAGGATACGAAGAAGCTCATCGGCCAGATCGCCACGCAGGCCTACAAGTCCGGCGGCGTGCCGTCCAACCTGAGCCTGATCTTCGGCGACTCAGGCGGAGGCAGCCTGACGGGCAGCATCGATCTGGCCGATCAGGCGCTGCGGAGCCAGAACGCGGCGCTTGAGCGCTTGTCCCAGCAGACCGCCGCCAACGTGAACTCGGAAGCGCGCCTCCAGGCAGTCGAGGCGGAGATCCGTGACCTCAAGGGCCAGGCGGATCAGGCCTTGGCGCGCGAGCAGGCAGCACGGGACGACGCGGCCGCCAAGAAGGCGACGGTAGACAAGCTCGTGGCGGATACGGACCGCCTGAACCAGGAGCTTGAGGCGCAGCGCCCTGCCATCCAGCAGCAGATCGCGAACGTGAAGGCGCAGCAGGACCAAGTTGCGGCCCAGATTGCCGACCGCGACCGGCGGCTTCGCGAGGCCTGGGAAGCCGAACAGCGCCGTCAGGCCGAGCAGCGGGCAGCGGAAGCCCGCGAGGCGGCCCTGAGAGCGGGCCAGAATCAGGCATCCGCCGACGCGGCCGCCCAGAACGTTCGCGACCAAGCCGTCCAGGTCGGATCCCCGTCGGCCTTCGGGCTGAGGTACCCGTTCGCCGGTCCGCCGCCCATCACTTCCGGCTTCGGCTGGAGGGCGACGCCGCCGGGCACGATCGACTTCTACGGGACCGGCGGCTACATGCACACCGGCATCGACTTCGGAGTGGGCTGCGGTACGCCCGTATACGCGGCTGCGGCGGGCACCGTCACCGTCGGCGGTTGGACGACGGGCGGCGGGGGATGGACCGTGATGATCTCGCACGGTGTGATCCAGGGCAATTCCATGACCACCGTCTATTACCACAATTCCAGCGTCGCGGTGTCACCCGGCCAGCGGGTGAGCCAAGGACAGCTGATCGCCTATTCCGGGAACACCGGCAATTCGACCGGCTGCCACGCCCACTTCGAAACCTGGCTCAACGGCTCTGCCGTTGACCCCCTCAGCGTCCTGTAGCGTCGTCTGGGGTAGAATTCTGGGGTCGTCGGAGCGATCGACGGCAGGAATCCCGGCGATCCAGCGAAACGAGTGAGGAGGGGGGAGAAGCGTGCCCAAAGAGAGCGGCCGCAAGGCTGTGGCGACGAACCGCAGGGCTCGGCACGACTATCACATCCTCGACACGTGGGAGGCTGGCCTCGTTCTGATGGGAACCGAGGTGAAGTCGCTGCGCGAGGGCCATATCTCGCTCGCGGACGGCTTCTGCACCTTCTCCAATGGGGAGCTGTGGCTCGAGGCGGTGAACATTCCCGAGTACAGCCAGGGCAGCTGGACCAACCATTCCGCCCGGCGGCGCCGGAAGCTCCTGCTCCACCGCGAGGAGCTCGCGAAGATCGAACACAAGACGCGGGAGCAGGGCCTCACGGTCGTTCCGCTTCAGGTGTACTTCAACGAGGGGCGTGCCAAGGTGGAGATCGCCGTGGCCCGAGGCAAGAGGGAATACGACAAGCGCCAGGCCCTGCGGGAGAAGCAGGACACCCGTGAAGCCCTGAGAACGATGCGGGCTCGCAACCGACGCTGAGCACCGGAAGGGGACCGTGGCAGCGACATCGCGAAGGGCGAAGACGGTCCTGATAGTGGGGATTGTCCTCGTCGTGGTCGGCGTGATCGCCGTCGTCGTCCCCCGGATGATGTCGGCGCTCACCGCCCAGGCGCGTCCCGCGACGACGCCATCCTCCAGCGCAGCCGAAACTCCGACCCCTACTCCCTCAGCGACTCCTAGCGCTGCAAGCACTCCGACGCCGTCGGCCTCGACGCCACCGCCCCCTCCGCCGCCACCCAGCCGCGCCCAGCAGGTCCTGGCCGGGCTGAGCCTGGAGCAGCGGGTGGGCCAGGTGATGATGGTGAGCTCCCCGGTTGCCGGCGCCGATCCTGCAACGCTTGCAGACCTGAGGTCGAATCGCATCGGAAACGTCTTCCTGAAAGGAAGGACGACGGCGGGAGCGGGCGCTGTGGGCGACGTGGTCCGGGCGCTGCGCGCCGAGGCGACGCAAACGGGGCCGACGACGGTCGCGCCCTTTGTGGCGACCGATCAGGAGGGCGGTCAGGTGCAGATCCTACGGGGCCCCGGCTTCTCTGCCATCCCCTCCGCACTCGCGCAGGGCGGCATGGACCCCGCCGCGCTCAGTTCGGCCGCGACGGAATGGGGCCAGGAACTCGCAGCCGTCGGCGTCAATGTGAATTTTGCGCCCGTCATGGACACCGTGCCTTCCGCGGCCTTCGCACCGCAGAACATCCCGATCGGAAAGTACGAGCGCGAGTACGGTTTCGACCCGGCGACGGTGTCGTCGCACGGCGTCGCGTTCGCCCACGCCATGGCACAGGCAGGGGTCGCGGCCGTTCCGAAGCACTTTCCGGGTCTGGGGCGCGTGACGGCCAACACCGACACCTCCACCAATGTCACGGACGCACAGACCTCCCGCACGGACCCGTACCTCGCCCCGTTTGCCGATGCCATCCGCAGCGGGGTTGGCTGGGTCATGCTCTCGAACGCCTTGTATCCCGCGATCGACGGCGAACACCTGGCGGTCTTCTCGCCCGCGGTGATCGACCTCCTGCGGAAGGATCTCGGTTTCGGCGGCATCGTGGTGTCCGATGACATCTGCGATGCCGCGCAGGTCGGGGGCCTCCGCCCAGAATCGCGGGGGGCGGACTTCCTCGCGGCGGGCGGAACCATGGTCCTCTGCACTGACGAGGCCCTTGCGCCTCGGCTCTGGCAGGGAATCGTGGACCAGGCCCGGTCAGATCCGGGGTTCGCGAGAGTGGTCGACAACGCGGCCCTCACTGTCCTCGAGGCGAAGGACCGGGCAGGACTTCTGTCCCACTGAGGGCTGGGTGACCGGTCCGAGGCGGGAATACGTGGTGCGGTCGGCGCGCTATACTGAATGTTCCGGTGGCCGCGAGGCACGCCGGGGTTCGAAGGGCGGCGTGGGGTTCCACGCCGGTTTGACAACCGAATAAGGGGATGATCGGTTTCGACGGTGTTGGTCGAGACAGGTGAAGCGGGCCGAGGATGCAGAGTCATCTCGTCAACGCTCTCTGCAAAACAATAAGTGCCAACTCTAAGCGCACTGACTTCGCTCTCGCTGCCTAAGTAGCGAACGAGTCCGTCAGCCCGGGA
>NZ_JBQCGQ010000031.1:0-4297 GCF_051955515.1 Sinomonas sp. | reverse complement strand
CTTCCCCTGCTCTACACCGGTGCCTTCGCGGTCATGCTGGTGGAGTCCGGCTTCGTGACGCTCGTTGCGCTCCGGTTCACGGTCGGAACGTGGTTGGAAGGGGCTGCCTCGCCGGGGTGGGAGGCGCTGATCAACGTCGTTCCCGAGCGGAGGCGGGATCAGACCCGGGCCTTCATGCACGGGGGGGCGACCCAGGTGGGGACGGTGATCGCCGGCGTGCTGGCGCTGGTTGGGCAGAACGCACTGACGTTCCGTCAGTTCGCCTTGATCGGGCTCGGTGCGGCCCTCCTCACGGTGGTCGCCGCCATCGGCGTCCGCCGGTCCTACGCCGGCGCGCTCGTCGATGCCCTGCGCGAGGGTCGTCCGGAGGTGTTCGAGGGTCCTGCGGTCCGGCAGTTTCCCATCGAGTTGCCATTTGACGGGGACTCGGCGCGGGTCCTCGGGCGGTCCCTGCGGTCGTCCGACGTTCGAGAGCGCCGGCTTGCGTTCCAGCTGTTGGCCAGCATGCCGGCGGAGGTTCGGCCGGCCGAGGTGGCCGACGGCGCCGCGGACGACGACCCCCTGGTTCGCCTAGCCGCGGTCCCCTTGCTCGACGTCTCCACGAAGACCGGGGAGGAGAAGCTTCTTTCGATGGCCGACGACCCGGATCCGTTCGCCGCTGCCGCGGCGGCCGCTCGTGCCCTGGCCGTCCCCGACAGCGGGCGGCCGGAGTCCCGGCTGCGCGGGCTGCCCGCCCACGGGGACCACCGGGTCAGACGTGCCGCCGTGGAGCAGCTGGCCCTGGCTCCCCCGGCCAAGGCGGCCGAGCTGGCCGCGGAGGCACTCGACGATCCCGAGGCGGAGGTCCGGGCTGCCGCGCTGGAGCGGCTGGCCGCAACCGCGCCCGACCGTGCCTTCAACATCGCGGTCCGTGATCTTCGAGACCCGGATCCTGCAGTGCGGCTTGCGGCCGGGCGCGCGCTCGGCGGGGCTGGGGGGCGGGGTGTGGATCAGGTGCTGGAGGCGCTGCGAAGCCCAGACACGGCGGACGGCGCGGTGGAGGCGGTCCGCCGATTGGAGCTTGACGGTGATGGTGATCGCGTGCGGGCCTTCATCCGGTCGGGAGCCGACCGCGCCAGGCGCGACCGGGAGCTCGCCGCCGCGATTCCCTCTGACGACGAGACCGCCCGGCTCCTTCACGATGCGGTCCTCGGCCGCGGACGAGCGGTCGCACGCTCCGCGCTGTGGGCCGCGACGATGCTCGCAGGCCGGCGGGCCGAGATGGAGACAGCGATCGAGAACCTCGACGGTCCTCCTGATCAGATGGCGACCGCCCTGGAGACCCTGGAGGCAGCCGGCGATCCGGGGCTCGTTCGCCCGCTCTTGGCTCTCTGGGAGCCGGCCGCCCCTCCGCCACATGCGGAGGACTGGCTGTCTCTGGCACACAGCGACGACGACGAGTTCATCAAACGATGCGCGGACCTGGTGCGCGCCGGACGACAAGGAGATCACATGGCGGGCACCGTCGCGGCACTCTCAACGATCGAGCGCGTCTTGTTCCTTCGCAATGTCTCGTTGTTCACCGGTCTCTCGCCGCAGGACCTCGAGCGCGTCGCGCTGCTCACCGAAGAGCGTGGATTCGCCGACGGCGAGGTGATCGCATCCGAGGGCGAGCTGGGGGACGAGCTGTATATCGTGATCGACGGCACGATCCGTGTGGTCCAGGACCGCGGCAGCACGGAGAACGAGTTGGCCCGCCGGGCAGCAGGCGACGTGGTCGGGGAGATGTCGCTCATCACCCAGTCACCCAGGATCGCATCGCTTGTGGCGGACGGCGCGGTGCGGACGATCCGGCTCAGCCGTCGTGAGTTCGAGAGCATGCTCCGAGAGCGCCCAGGTATCGCCATGGCCGTGATGCGGGTGCTCGCAAACCGGCTCGCCGAGGACGCAAGTCGGCACCGTGAGGGTGGGCAGGAAGTCTGACCGGAAGACCGCAGCGGCCCTGGGAGCTGGAGGAATGCCGAGACGGTTCTGCACGAGCCCGGCTGGAACCGAAAGCTCATGCCCGCTTGGGGGACCGCTACGAGCACCCCACGAACTCTCCAGGCCCTAGGGCAAAGACATCCGCGCTTGGATCAAGACCTGGGACGAAGATCCCAGGCCGTTCACCCGGGTCAAAAGCGCCGACGAGATCCTCCAACGGCTCGCCTCATGTATGAACCGGGTTGCTGATTTAAGGACACCAGCTCACGGGATCAGCTCGAACATGGCCATCATCCCCGCGGCGTGGTGCTCGAGGATGTGGCAGTGGTACATCCAGCTGCCTGGGCGGTCGTCGGGCAGCCAGGCGATTCGGACGCGGCCCTGGGCGGGGACGTTGATCGTGTCTTCCCAGGACAAGAACTCCGGTGGCGCCCCGTTGACCTCGATGACCTGGAAGAAGAAGCCATGGAGGTGGAAGGGGTGGTCCATCTTCGTCTCGTTCACCACGTCCCATACTTGGAGTTCCCCGACGTGGACGGGGTCGGCATGGTGATGCGCCTCGCCTTCGACCATCCAGTCGACGCCGTGGCGCAGGCTCGTCCGGGCCTGGAGCGGCACGGTCCGATTCGGCGTCACCTCTCCGGTAACGAGCGGCTTGATGGTCCGCAGGGTCGCCGGGATCTGCGCGCGTGAGGGCGCAGGACTGCCGACCCGAACGGTCGCGTACCGCCCTCCGGGCTCTTTCACCATGCCGCGGCTATATGGCAGGGATTCCAGCCCCAGGGTCTCTCCTTCGGCGAAGGGACCGACGGCCAGCTCGACCCGGTCCGCGGGCGCGAGGAGAACGTGTTCAGCCGTCACCGGCTTTGGTATCAGGCCGCCATCGGTACCGAGGATCGTGAACGGCCGGGACCCGACCGAGAGGAGCACGTACCGGGAGCTGGAGGCGTTGAGGATGCGCCAGCGCTCGACCTGGCCGGCGGCGATCTCCAGTTCGGGCTCCGCCTGGCCGTTCACCAGGCGCGTGTCGCCCCGCCGGCCTTCGTGCCGCTCTTTGAAGCCCCCGAAGCGGGCGAGGTTGCCCTTGCGGCCGAGCTTGAGATCGTCCAGCACGAGCATCCGCTCGCCGTCGAGCTGAGGCTCGTCGTGGCCGCGCACGAGAAGCGCCCCGTACAGGCCCTTCTCCAGCTGCACGGTCTCGTTCACGTGGGGGTGGTACCAGAACGTCCCCGCATCCGGCAGCACGAACCGGTACTCAAACGTGTCCCCCGGCTGGATGGGCTGCTGCACCAACTGAGTGCCGTCCATATCGGCGGGGACGCGCAGTCCGTGCCAGTGAATGCTCGTCGGCTCGGGAAGGGCATTGGTCAGGTCCACGACCAGCGTGTCGCCGACGTCCGCCACGATGGTGGGGCCGGGCACCTGCCGATTGAACCCATACCCCGGCACCACGTGGCCTGGCGCGATCTCCCATTCGGTCTCGGCGGGCTCAAGCCGTACGTTCACCGTCTTGCCGGTGCCCGCTATGTTCGCATTCATCGATCCCGTCCTTCCTTCCCCCCTCTCTCGCGGATCCACCGAAGATGCAGACTTGACGACGAGGCTGGCGCCTGAGCCCGAGATTACGCCCGACGTGGGGAGGCCGTTGTGACCGGGGATGCAACCGATGGCAGCACGCAGCTCGACGAGGTCGCCCGGCGCGCGAACGTGCCGATCGAGTTCGTCCGCCGCCTCGCAGCCCTTGATGTGCTGAGCGACGACCTTTCTACGGCCGTCAAACGAGAGCTTGGCCGGGTGCGGCTGCTGTACGCGTGGTCGCAGGCCGGGTTTCCGCCCGAGACCATCATGCGTCTCGTCAACCGGAAGGCCCTTTCGATCACGTTCCTCGACGCGCCCGCCGTTCAGGCGCCCCGACGGCTCGACAGCCTCTACGAAGACGCCGCCGCCGAGCACGGCGTCCCCGAGTCACTCATGGAACGCCTCCACCAGTCGATCGGCTTCGAGCCGCCGAACCCGCACGACCGCGCCGGAGAGGACGACCTCGCGCTGCTCGACGTCATGGAACTCTTCCGAAGTGTGGACGTCCCGGACGAAGCGACCATTCGGCTGTTCACCGTCTATGCCGACGCAGCGCGCAGGGTCGCGAAGGCCGAGGCCGAGCTCTACGAGGCGAACATCGAAGAGCACCTGCGAGCGAGCGGCATGACCCAGCGAGAGATGATCGAGTTCAGCACCGTTTTCGGCAACCGCGTCTCCGCGGCGCTGGAGAAGGCGCTCGTCATGGTGTACCGGCGACACCGGGTCCATGCGTGGACCGAGCACTCCGTGAAACATG
>NZ_JBQCGQ010000030.1:0-11005 GCF_051955515.1 Sinomonas sp. | reverse complement strand
GAGGTCCTCGAAGTGGACGACCTCGGCCTTGATGAAGCCCCGCTGGAAGTCGGAGTGAATCACGCCGGCGGCCTGCGGCGCGGTGTCGCCCTGACGGATCGTCCAGGCACGGGCCTCTTTGGGGCCGGCCGTGAGGTAGGTCTGGAGGCCGAGGGTATGGAAGCCGACTCGCGCGAGCTGGTCCAGGCCGGACTCGTCCTGGCCGTTCATCTCAAGCATCTCACGGGCTTCCTCCTCGGAGAGCTCCACGAGGTCAGCCTCCAGCTTGGCGTCGAGGAAGATGCAGTCCGCTGGGGCGACGAGTTCGCGCAGCTCGGCCTGCTTCTCTGGGCTGCCCAGCACGCCTTCGTCGCAGTTGAAGACGTAGATGAACGGCTTCGCCGTCAGGAGATTGAGCTCCTTGAGCCCGTCCATGTCCAGCTTGTCGGTCTTCGCGGCAGCGATGATCGTGTCGCCCCGCTCGAGGACCTTCTTGGCTCCTTCGAGGGCAGCCAGCTCGGAGGCGTCGCGCTTCTTGTTCTTGACTTCCTTCTCCACGCGCGGGAGCGCCTTCTCGACCGTTTGGAGATCGGCGAGGATGAGCTCGGTGTGGATGGTGTCGATGTCGGAGCGGGGGTCGACGCGACCCTCGACGTGCACCACGTCCGGGTCGTCGAAGACGCGGACCACTTGGGCGATCGCCTGGGCCTCGCGGATGTTCGCCAAGAACTGATTGCCGAGTCCTTCGCCCTCGGATGCACCCTTCACGATGCCCGCGATATCCACGAACGACACGGTGGCAGGGAGGATCCGCTCCGAGTTGAAGATCTTGGCGAGCTCGCCAAGGCGGGGGTCGGGGAGGCTCACCACGCCGACGTTCGGCTCGATTGTCGCGAACGGATAGTTCGCCGCGAGGACCTGATTGCGCGTCAGCGCGTTGAAGAGCGTCGACTTTCCGACGTTGGGGAGTCCGACGATGCCAATAGTGAGAGCCACGGTCATCCATCATACCGGCGACGCTATTTCCAGAATGTCGCCCGGAATTGTCGGAGCCCCATGCCATCGTGGGAGCCATGGACGGAACACAGCTTCTCGTGATGGTGCTGGTGGCGGCGCTCGCCCTGCTTGTCGGTGCGTTGGCGGGCTTCGGCTACGCGCGGAGGAAGAACGCGGACGACGGCGGTGCTGGCCCTACGCTTCGAGCCCGCCTTGCGGAGACCGAAGCGCAGCTCGCTGCCGCGACGGCCGAGCGCAACCTTCTGGCGCGTCAGAACCAAGCCCTGACGAGCCTCGACGAGCAGGAGAACGCCGTCCTCCAAGCACTCGGGCCAGTTGCTGAGAAGCTGGGCGCAGTCCAGCGGCAGGTGGCCCTGCTCGAGCGCGACAGGGTCGAGCAGTACGGGCAGCTCGCCCAGCAGCTCCAGTCGGCTCAAGAGTCCGATGCCGCCCTCCTGAGGACTACGCACGCCCTCACCGCCGCCTTGGCCAACAACGCTTCCCGTGGCACGTGGGGCGAAGTCCAGCTCCGGCGGGTCGTCGAAGCGGCCGGGATGCTCGACCGTGTCGACTTCAGCGAACAGGTCACGGCAACGAGCGATCTCGGCACAGTGCGCCCGGACCTCGTGGTTCACCTTCCGGGTGCGAAGCAGATCATCGTCGACGCGAAGGTGCCACTTGCTGCGTATCTCAAGGCCCAGGGCGTCGCACACGACCCGAGCGCTCCCGCAGTCGAGACGAAGAAGCGCCACCTCGCCGATCACGCTCGGGCACTGCGGGCCCATGTGGATGCGCTCGGAACGAAGAAGTACTGGGAATCGTTGGGTGCCAGTCCCGAACTCGTGGTGTGCTTCCTTCCGGCGGAGTCATTCCTTGCGGAGGCTCTCATCGAGGACCCGGGGCTCCTCGACTACGCCTTCGCCCGGAACGTCGCCCTCGCCTCCCCCGCGACGCTCATCGCCCTCCTCAAGGGCGTGGCCTTCGGGTGGCGGCAGGAACTCCTCACAGAGAACGCCCGGGAGCTGTTCGAGCTGTCGCAGCAGCTGTACGGCCGCCTGGGCACCATGGGCGGGCACGTGGCGAAGCTGGGAAGCTCCCTCAAGTCGTCCGTCGAGCGGTACAACGCCTTTGTCGGCGCGCTCGAATCACGCGTGCTGCCGACTGCTCGGCGGATCAGTGCCCTCGACCCCGGGGCACCCGAAACCCTGCCCGACATGCCGCCGCTCGCCAGCACACCCAGGGTCCTGAGTGCAGGCGAACTGCTTGATGCGCAGCAGCTCGAGGACAGCGGTCTGCCGGTCGGCCAGCAGTCCCCGGCATCTGCCGAACCCCTGCGCCCAACCGCCTAACTGTACTAACCCGCCCTAACCCGCCGACCCCCAAACGCCGAGATCGGGGCGCGTGGCGCCGAGATCGGGCGGTGTGGCGCCGAGATCGGGTCCCCCACCCCCGAGATCGGGCGGTGTGCCCTGCCCCGACATCGGGGCGCGTGACGCCGAGATCGGGTGGTCTGCCCCAGACATCGGGGCGCGTGACGCCGAGATCGGGTGGTCTGCCCCAGACATCGGGGCGCGTGACGCCGACGTCAGAGCGGTGTGCCGTCGAAGTTGGGGCGTCGACCCGGCAGGAGTGATGTTGCGCCGAGAGCCCGGTCCAGCGCTTGCCTGGACCGGGCTCTCTTGTGTTTGGCTCATCGGCGCCCCCGACGTCGGCGCCACACGACCCGACCTCGGCGGCATACGGCCCGACCTCGGCGCCACTCCCCCCGACCTCGGCGGCATACGGCCCGACCTCAGCGACGCAGGACCCGACCTCGGCGGCACACGGCCCGACCTCGGCGGTTAGCCGCGCGGGCGCTGGCCCCGTCCGCCCAAGCCGCGGCTGCCGTCGCCGACATCCTTGAGGGTCGCCCGGAGCTCCTTCGGGAGCGAGAACAGAATGTCCTCCTCCGCCGTCACGACCTCCTCGACGGTCGCGTAGCCGTACTCGGCCGCGAGCCTCAGAACGTCCTGCACGAGGACTTCGGGAACGGATGCTCCGGACGTCACGCCGACGGTGGCAACGCCTTCGAACCAGGACTCGTCGACCTCGTTCGCGAAGTCCACTCGGTACGCCGTCTTCGCCCCGTACTCGAGGGCCACCTCCACGAGACGCACGGAATTCGACGAGTTCGCGGATCCGACCACGATCACGAGGTCCGCCTGCGGCGCGATCTTCTTGATCGCCGCCTGACGATTGGACGTCGCGTAGCAGATGTCATCGCTCGGCGGATCCTGAAGGTTGGGGAACCGCTCGCGGAGGCGTCGCACGGTCTCCATCGTTTCGTCGACGGAGAGCGTGGTTTGCGAGAGCCAGATGAGTCGGTCGGGATCGCGGACCTCGATAGTGTCGGCTTCCTCGGGCGAGTTCACGATCTGGGTGTGCTCGGGCGCTTCGCCGTAGGTGCCTTCGACTTCCTCGTGGCCCTCGTGGCCGATGAGCAGAATCTCGTAGTCGCCCTTCGCGAAGCGCACAGCCTCGCGGTGCACCTTAGTCACCAGCGGGCAGGTCGCATCGATGGTGCGCAGCCCACGTTCCTCGGCAGAGCGGACGACGGCGGGACTCACCCCGTGCGCGGAGAACACGACGAGTGCGCCCTCGCGCACCTCGTCCGTTTCATCGACGAAGATCGCGCCGCGCTCCTCGAGCGTCTCGACGACGTGGCGGTTGTGCACGATCTGCTTGCGGACGTAGACGGGCGGACCGTAGTGCTCGAGCGCCTTCTCGACCGCGATGACCGCCCGGTCCACTCCCGCGCAGTACCCTCGCGGCGCAGCGAGCAGAACGCGCTTCTCCCCGACGATCGGCGCTGCTGCGGCCACGTCCTCGGGCGCCCGACGTCGGCGCGGAACCGAGGGCATGGAAAGAGCGACGGGGGAAGAGGTCATGCATCCATGCTATCGAGTCAGAAACTAGCCTCTGCTCGTCTCCGCCGCCGGCGAACGGCTCCGAGGACTGCGCCGACTACGAGCAGCACCGCGCCGCAGACCGCCAGAGCGAGAATCCACGACTCGAAGTTCGCGGCGGCGAGCTCGGCCGCGCGCGCCCCGAAAGTCGAGGACATCGATCCTGAGTTCCCCTGGGCGGAGCCGGCCGCAGGAATCAGGCCGTCGGCACCTTGGAACAGCGCGGCCACCACCAGCAGACCGAGTCCGGCCCACGCCAAGGCGACTCCCCGCCGTCGTGCGAACAGCAGCCCGAGAACGAGGGCGAGCACTGCGCCGAATGCGAGGGGAATCCCCAGTCGGGCGAGGTCTTGAGCGTTCGTGAGCCAGGATCGCTGCTGCGCAGTGCCCACCTGAACGGTGAGAGACGGAGGACCGGAAATGCTGGCGTTCAGCGAGGCGCCGAGCTTCCGAGCGAGAAGGTCCGCGAGGGGACGGAGCTCGAGTTCGAAGGCGTTGGCCGAGGCGCGGTCAGCACTGAAGTTCACCTGGTGGGTTGCGCGCAGGGTGTCGCTCCACGCTTGGGGGAATCCGGGGTCGGAGACGAGCCCCTTGGCGACGGCGTCGACGGCCTGCTGGGCGATCGGCTTCAGGGCGTCCGGTACACCGGCCGAGGACAGCACGGCCGCGTCCAGATTGGACACGAGGGTCGACTGGATGTCCTTGTCGCTGCCCATCGGTCCGAGCAGGTGGACGAACCCGGACTCGTCGACCACGTTGCGGTCGAGCCAGAGCGCGGGCACCGCCACCGCTGCGAGGACGACGGCGAGCAGCACTGAGAGTGCGGAAAGGACGGTACGCATGGCTTCCCAAAGTGAGGCGGCAACCCACCTATCGTAGTGGGGAGAGGATCCGGGTTCCCGGCAGGACTGTCGGCGGGCCGTGATAGATCTGGGACATGACCGAGCGCGCAGGAGAGGGGGACCACATGCCTGACGCAGCGGAGATGATCGATGCCATGGGGTACACCGCGACCGCAGGGGGCACCCCCGTGGAGAGCACGGACGAGAGCGCCCCCGCAAGCCTGCCCGAGCGCGCTGCTGACACGACGCCGGACAACCCGTGGCCCCTCGCACTCCTCTCGCGCAAGCTCAAGGAGCACATCGAGCGTGCGCCGCAGGTGTGGATCGAGGGCCAAGTCATCGAGCTCAACAAGCGCGGGACGAACGCCTATCTCACGCTGCGGGACGTCGAGGGCGAGATCTCGTTGTCGGCGTCAGCCTGGAGCCAGGTCATGGGGCGCCTCAAGGAGCCCCTCGAACGCGGTTCGAGAGTCGTAGCGCTCGTCAAGCCGGAGATGTGGCTCAAGACCGGGCGCCTCAACATGCAGGTCCGCGACATCAGGCCGGTCGGCCTCGGAGACCTGCTGGCGAGGATCGAACGGCTCCGGCACGCTCTGGGGGCCGAAGGCCTCTTCTCGGAGTCGCTCAAGAAACGGCTGCCCCTCCTCCCCCACCGGATCGGACTGGTCACAGGAAGGGATTCGGACGCGAAGAAAGACGTGCTCCGCAACGCCGCGCTGCGATGGCCTGCCGTCCACTTCGAGATCCGCGAGGTCGCCGTCCAGGGAGGAGGCGCCGTGGGCGAGGTCATCCGGGCGCTCCGGGAGCTGGACGCGATGCCCGAAGTCGACGTCATCGTGATCGCTCGCGGTGGCGGCTCGCTTGAAGACCTCCTGCCGTTCAGCGACGAGCGGCTGGTCCGCGCCGTCGCCGCAGCCGAGACGCCCGTGGTCAGCGCAATCGGGCACGAGGCAGACCGGCCGATCCTCGACGACGTCGCCGACCTCCGCGCCTCGACCCCGACCGACGCAGCCAAGCGCATCGTGCCGGACGTGGCCGAGGAGCTCTCGCGCGTCCGGCAGTGCCGGGACCGGCTCGAACGGCAGATCGCCTTGCACGTCCACCGCGAGGAGCAGCAGCTCGCACTCCTGCGCAGCCGGCCCGTGCTGGCACGGCCGGAGGAGATGCTGCAGGCCCGGCATCAGGACGTCGATCGGCTCGTGGCCCGCGCGCACCACGCGGTGAGCGGCGCCGTCGTCCGCGGAGAGGACGCCGTCCGTCACCTCCGCGCCCAAGTCCGCGCTCTCTCCCCGCAGCAGACGCTTGACCGGGGCTACTCGGTGGTCCAGGTGCTCGACGGCCCGGCCGCCGCCGTCATCCGCGCCCCCGAGGATGCCCCGGCAGGCACTCCTCTGCGCGTCCGGCTCGCCCGCGGGGCGCTGGTGGCCCGCTCGGAAGGCGAGCTCACGTCGGTCCGCGCTGCGAAGATCCACGAGACCCACACCGGCGAGGAAGGAACTGCACATGAGTGAGTCCCAGCAGGACGCGTTCGCGCACCTGAACTACGAGGAAGCTCGCGAGCAGCTCGTGGCGGTCGTGGCCAAACTCGAGGCCGGCGGAGTGAGCCTTGAGGAGTCGCTCGCGCTGTGGGAGCGGGGCGAGGCCCTCGCGCAGCGGTGCGAGGAGTGGCTCGAAGGCGCACGACGGCGGCTGGATGCCGCGCGTCGTCAGCCCGCCGAGGGTGGTGGGGCGACCACCGAGTAGGGGAAGACTCAGCTCCCGGCGAGCCGGGCCTTCTCCTCGTCGACATCGAAGGATGCGGAGGGCCATTGGGGGTCCATGCCCTCAAGCGCCGCGACAAGGAGCTCCTGTACGACCATGCGCGAGTACCACTTGTTGTCTGCCGGCACCACGTACCACGGAGCGTAGGCGGTGCTCGTCCTCAGGATCGTCGCCTCGTACGCCTCCATGTAGGCGTCCCACTGATGGCGCGCGGAGATGTCGCCGGGGTCGTATTTCCAAAGCTTCGCAGGATTGTCGAGACGCGCGGCAAGTCGCTTCTTCTGCTCCTCCTTGCTGAGGTGCAGCATGATCTTGATGATTCGGGTTTCGTTCTCGAACAGGCGCGACTCGAAATCCTGGATGGACGAAAAGCGGCGTTCGAGTTCTGCGTCGTTGATCAGGCCGTGGACCCGCGGCACCAGGACGTCCTCGTAGTGCGACCGGTCGAAGCACCCGAGCATGCCGGGCCCTGGCAGCTGCTTCTCGACGCGCCATAGGAAGTCGTGGCGCTGCTCCTCCTCCGTCGGAACGCCGAATGCAGCATGCCGGACCCCCTGGACGTCGACAGCCCCGACGACATGGCTGACGATTCCGCCCTTGCCGCTGGTGTCCATGCCTTGGAGCACCAAGAGCAGCGAGCGCTTCCCTCCGCCCTTTCCTTCGGCGAAGAGTCGTTCCTGGAGGTCGGCGAGCTGAGAGTCGCGTTTCGCGAGAATGGCCTGGCCGTCCGACTTGCTGCCTTTGAATCCGGGCGTTGAGCCCGGATCGATGTCCGCGAGCTGGAATTCCGGCCGGACAACGAGCAGGTCCTGTGGGGCGCCGGTGAAGCCGTTCTCTTCCGTTTGCTTCGACATCGAACCTCCGGTGGTCTCAGTTCCCCTCGTACCTGCTGAGGAAGTCTGCCATACGGCCCAGGGCCTCCTCGATGTCCGCCACGGCCGGGAGCGTGACCATGCGGAAGTGGTCGGGCGAGTGCCAGTTGAAGGCGCGCCCGTGGGAGAGCAGGATCTTCTGCTCGCGCAGGAGGTCCAGGACGAACTTCTCGTCGTCCTTGATCGGGTAGACCTCGGGATCGAGGCGCGGGAAGAGGTAGAGCGCGCCCTTCGCCTGCGTCGTGGAGACGCCGGGCATGGCGTTGAGCATCTCGTACGCCTTGTTGCGCTGTTCGAGCAGACGGCCCCCGGGGAGGATCAGGTCGTTGATGCTCTGGTACCCCCCCAGCGCGGTCTGGATGGCATGCTGCGCGGGCACGGTCGCGCCCAGGCGCCTGTTCGCGAGCAGGTTGATGCCCTCAAGATAGTCGGCGGCGGACTTCTTCGGCCCGGAGATCGCCATCCACCCTGCCCGGTAGCCGCAGACCCGGTACGCCTTCGAGAGGCCGCTGAACGTCAGGCACAGCACGTCCTCATTCGTGAACGCGGCCATGTTGGTGTGCGTGACCCCGTCGTACAGGATCTTCTCGTAGATCTCGTCGGCGAAGATGATGAGCCCGTGCTTCTCGGCCAGCGCGACGATCTGCCGCAGTGTCGAATCGGAGTAGACCGCGCCAGTGGGGTTGTTCGGGTTGATGACCACGATGCCCTTGGTGCTGGGCGTGATCTTGGACTCGAGATCCTCGAGATCCGGTTCCCAGTCCTCTTCCTCGCGGCACAGGTAGTGCACGGCACTGCCGCCCGCGAGCGAGACAGATGCCGTCCAGAGGGGGTAGTCGGGGGTGGGGACGAGGATCTCATCCCCCTGCTCGAGCAGCGCCATGAGGGACATGGTGATGAGCTCGCTCACCCCGTTGCCGAGGTAGATGTCGTCCACCCCGATGTTCTGGATCCCGCGCGTCTGGTAATACTGCGAGACTGCGGTCCGGGCCGAGAAGATGCCTCGTGAGTCGCTGTAGCCCTGCGCGTGCGGGAGATGGCGGATCATGTCCACGAGGATCGCGTCCGGGGCCTCGAAGCCGAACGGTGCCGGGTTGCCGATGTTGAGCTTGAGGATCTTGTGGCCCTCGGCCTCCATCTGCTGGGCAGCTTCCAAAATCGGTCCCCGGATGTCGTACAGGACGTTGTGGAGCTTGGAAGACTGCTTGAACTCGGCCATCCAACCAATATGCCACAGGGTGTGAGCGCTCTCTTTGAGATTCCGCTCACACCCTGCGGCGCGGTTCTGAGGGCCGAGAAGGGGCTACGAGGCGAGTCCCTTGTCCTTGAGCCACGCCTTCGCCGCGTCGGCGGGACTCTGCTTCTGATTCCCGCTCACGGCCCGGTTCAGGTTGATGAGATCGGTCGTGGTGAGCTTCGACGAGACGGCATTGAGGGCCTTCTTCGCGGCGTCGGAGAGGTTCGCGGTGTTGACGAGCGGAACGACCTGCTGGGCGATGAAGTTGTTCTTCGGGTCGTCCAGGACGACGAGGTCGTTGTCCGCGATGGACGGCGTGGTCGTGAAGATATCGGCAACCTGAATGTCGTTGGACAGCAGTGCCTTGAGCGTCACAGGCCCTCCGCCGTCGTTGAACGGCTGGAACTGCTTGGGGACGCAGTTGTACTTGTCCTTGAGCCCGGGGAGCCCGTACGCGCGCTGCTCGAAGGTCGCCGGGGCGCCGATGACCAAATCGCTGCACACCTTGGACATGTCCGCGATGCTCGAGAGCGAGTACTTCGTGGCGGTCGCCTTCGTGACCACCATGGCATCCTTGTCCTCGGCCTTGGCTGGGTCGAGGATCGCAAGGCCCTTGGGCAGCTTGTTGGGCAGCGCCGAGGCGATGTCCGAGGCGGAGACCTGGGTCGCCTTCGGGTCCACGTAGAGCAGGAGATTGCCGGTGTAGTCCGGAACGACGTCCACGGAGCCGTCCTGCACCGCCTTGTAGTAGACCTCGCGGGCTCCGATGTTCGGCTTCGTCGTTGCGGGGACGCCGGCCGCGTTGAGGGCGCCGGCGTACAGCTCGGCGATGATCTGGCTCTCGGTGAAGTCGGCCGAGCCGATGACGAGGGCCTTGCCCGAGGCCGAACCGGAGCTCGCGCCGCCACCCGTGCTGAGCGGGTTGGACGAGCCGCCGCACGCGCTCAGCGCGAGGGTCAGCCCGAGTCCGGCCGCAACCGCGGCGACGGCTGTTCGGCGGGTGATCGGGGTGTCCTGAGGTGTCATGACAGTCCTTCCTGTTGCAGTTCGTGTATCGCCTCGGGAGCGGGCAGCTCCCGGGAAGAGGGCATGCGGGGGCCGAGTCGCCTCAGGAGCGTCCCCAGTGCGAGGTCGACGACGACGGCGAGGGCCGCGACGAGGACGGATCCGCCCAGCATCTGGGGATAGTCCGAGAGGGACAGGCCGTCGAAGATGTAGCGTCCGAGGCCGCCGAGGTTGGTGTACGCGACGACGGTCGCCGTGGCGATGACCTGGAGTACGCCCGCACGGATGCCCCCGAAGATCACCGGGAGCGCGTTGGGCAGCTCGACGCGGAGGAGCACCTGATGCTCCTGCATCCCCTGGGCGCGGGCCGCGTCGACGATCACGGGGTCCACGGCGGCGATGCCCGAGTAGGTGCCGGCCAGGATCGGCGGAACGGTGAGGATGACCAGGGCCCAGATCGGCGGCATCAGGCCGATCCCCGCGAGGAGCACGAAGAGCACGAGGAGGCCAAGGGTGGGGACGGCGCGCAGAGCGCCCGCAAGCGCGACGACGACGGTCCTCCCCCTGCCCGTGTGGCCGACGTACGCCCCGATGGGCAGGGCGATGGCGCAGGCGATCGCGACCGTCAGGACCGAGTAGAAGGCATGCTCCCCCAGTCGGGCCGGGATTCCGGAGTAGCCGGTCCAGTGGGCGGGATCCACGAGCCACGCCCAGGTGAGCTCGATGAGGCTCATGCCCGTGACCTCCTCCGCGGCACTGACGCGGGCGCGAGTCGGGCCCACGGCGAGAGCAGCCGGCCGGCGAGGACGAGGGCGAGGTCCATGAGGAGCGCGAGGACGAGGATGCCGACGAGGCCCACGACGATTTCGGTTATGAAGTCCCGCTGCAGACCTTCGGTGAACAGGATTCCGAGATTCGGCATCCCGACGAGTGCGGCGACGCTCACGAGCGAGACGTTGCTCACGGAAACGGCGCGCAGCCCCGCGATGAGCACCGGCAGCGAGAGCGGGAGGTCGACGAGGAAATACCGTGACACGGGAGTGTGGCCCAAAGCCTGGGCGGCGAGGCTCAGCTCACCGTCGACCGAGTCGAGCGCGTCGAGGGATGCGCGCACGAGCAGCGCCACGGCGTACACCGTCAGGGCGACGATCACATTCGCCGGGTCGAGGATCCTCGTGCCGAGGACCACGGGCAGGATGATGAAGAGGGCGAGCGAGGGAACCGTGTAGAGGACGGAGCTGACCGTCAGGAGTGCGGTGCGCCACGCCCGGCGTCGTCGGACGAGCTGGGCGAGCGGCAGGCTGATGACAAGGCCGAGCACGAGCGGCGCGGCCGCGAGCACGAAGTGCTGGCCGGCGAGCCCGAGGA